>CAZWAR010000094.1:0-10284 GCA_964631965.1 uncultured Gaiellales bacterium | reverse complement strand
ATCGTCGAGGCTATGCGGGGTACTCTCACCCACCACTACACCTGCGACGACAACGCCATCTGCACGAGCGCCAACCTGATCGTGGGGACCACCAACAACAACGCGCCCATCCAGATGGTCACCAAGAAGGTGGCCCAGCACCTGATAAAGCCGGGGCAAGAACCCGATCAAGGCATCCTGAACATGGTGGAAATGGCCTTCCGCGCCTTCGATCCCTGCTACAGCTGCGCCACCCACAGCCTGGGCAAGATGCCGCTCGAGGCAGTAATCTACCGCGGGGGCGAGAAGCAGAAGGTGATCAAGAGGAATTGCTGATCGGACGAGCTCCGAGAAGGGCAAGAACCGAACGTCGGATACCGGCTCTGCACTCCGGATAGGCCGTTTCGAGTTCCGGGCTCATCGTCTCCGAGAATGTCTGGTTGTCAACGATCTCGACGGCGAAGATGTGGACGCGATCCGGCGGGGGAAGATGCATCCCCATGCGGCGTCCGAACTCGAGGGCGGTGGTGAAGTTCGCGTCGTGCACGCTGGTGAGGTTCATGGTCTCGCGGAAGGTCTCCCCGGTCATGGCCAGCCACGTGCCGGGCCTGCCTCCACTCGCTTTGATGGAGTCGAGGACGATCAACCTGTCGTATCCGGCGACCAGATCGACGAGATTCAAGCCTCCCACCGAGCAGTCGGTGATGAGGTCGACATCGGGCAAGGACGCCAGAAGGGGCTCGAGGTCCGTGGCCAGGCGTATCCCCACCGCGTCGTCGCACAGGATGGGGTTGCCCATCCCGATGACGAGGGTGCGAAGTGCCCCGGGACGATCGCCGCTCGGTTCCATACCGTTTGTATCTTACAGGCTGGGCGTATCCGCGGGGGCCGAGAGCGGCCGGCTCATGTCCAAGGCCCACGGAGGCTGAAGCATGCATGAGCTGAGCATCGTTCAAGCCCTACTTGAGCAGGTGGAGGAGGTGCGGGAAGCGAACGGAGGCGGGCGGGTGGTAACAGTGACCGTACGGGTGGGAGCCTGGCGCCAGATCGTGCCCGAGGTTTTCACCTTCTGTTACGATATCCTGACGCGCGACGGCGGCCTCTACGGTTCCCGGCTCGAGGTGGAACAGGTTCCGGCCGTTGCCAGCTGTGCCGCCTGCGGCGAGGTGTTCAGCGTCGAGGACCGAGTGCTTGTCTGCCCGGTCTGTTCGGCCCTCGGGGCATCTCTCATCAACGGGGATGAACTGGACTTGGTCAGCATAGAGATGGAGGAATAGACCATGAACATACCCGTGCTGCAGCCGATCCTCGAGGTGAACGACGAAGCGGCCGCGGAGACGCGCGGGCGGTTGCGCGAGCAGGGGATAGCCGCGGTGAATCTCATCAGCGCTCCCGGGGCGGGCAAGACTTCGCTCCTGGAGCGGTTGCTTCCCTTGATGGAGGGGGAGAGGCGGGTGGGTGTGCTCGAGGGCGACATAGCCACCAGCCGTGACGCCGAACGGATCGCCGCCCTGGGAGTGCCGGTGGTTCAACTCATCACCGGGGGCGGATGTCACCTGGAAGCGACTTTCGTGAGCCGTGGGCTGAACGAGCTTCCCCTGGACGCTCTCGACCTCGTGCTCATCGAGAATGTGGGCAATATCGCCTGCCCGGCCGAGTTCGACCTGGGCGAGGTGGCCAAGGTGGCCGTCCTGAGCGTGGCGGAAGGCCATGACAAGCCCGCGAAATACCCGCTGCTGTTTCAGAAGGCGGCTGCGGTCGTGCTCAATAAGACCGACCTGCTGCCGTACAGCGACTTCGACCTGACCGTCTTCACCGATGATCTTCGAAAGCTCAATGCTTCCGCGCCGGTGTTCCCCTTGTCGTGCCGCACCGGGGAGGGTGTCGAGTCGTTCGCTCAGTGGCTGCTGCAGGTGAGGCCTGGTTGACCACCCGGGTGAGAGCTCGAATCGAGGGCCGGGTGCAGGGAGTCGGCTTCCGCCCGGCGGTGTACCGTTGGGCGATGGCCTGCGGGTTGGCCGGTTTCGTCCGCAACGAACCGGCCGGAGTGGTGATGGATGTCGAGGGCGAGGAAGAGAGGATACGGCGATTCTTCGCCCAGTTCGGCGAGCATACCCCTCCACTCGCCGAGATAGGGCGGGTCACCCGGCGGAGACTTCCGCCTCGCGGCTACAACGGCTTCGCCGTGTGGGAGTCGCACAGGGACGGCCGGAACAAGGTGGATCTTCCTCCCGATGTGGCCGTCTGCGACGCCTGCCTGGCCGAGATGTGGGATCCGGGCGACCGGCGCTACCGCTATCCGTTCATCAACTGCGTGGATTGCGGTCCCCGTTTCAGTATCGTGACCGCTCTTCCGTACGACCGGCCGCATACCGCGATGAAGGACTTCGTCCTGTGCGATGAGTGCGCGGCCGAATACTCCGATCCGGGCGACCGGCGCTTTCACGCTCAGCCCAATGCCTGTCCGGACTGCGGTCCGCAGATCTTCCTCCTCGGTGACGGGACGGGTGGAGACGGTTCCCTGGAGCAAGGCCGATGGAGCGCGATCGGCGATGAGGCTCTGGCCGGTGCCCGGCAAGCACTGGAGCGCGGCGAGATCGTGGCCGTCAAAGGCATCGGAGGTTACCACCTGGCCTGCAACGCCTTGGATGCAACCGCGGTCGGCCGGCTGCGTGCGCGTAAGTCTCGGCGCTGGAAGTCGCTTGCCGTGATGTTCCGCGATCTCGACACCCTGTGTAGCTATCTGACCCCCACCCCCGAAGAGATCGCCGAGATCACCTCGCCGGCCAGGCCCATCGTCATCGTCGATGGCCGCTTGAACGACGCCATCTCGCCCGACACCGGCACTACCGGGGTCTTCCTGCCCTACACCCCGCTGCACCACCTGCTGCTCGAATCGTTCCCCGCGTTGGTGATGACGAGCGGCAACCGCCGGGACGAGCCGATAGCCATCGACGAGAGCGCGGCTCTTCGCCTGGTCGGTCCTATCGCGGATCGCGCACTCGCCAACGATCGCCCCATCCACGGGCGTTGCGACGATTCGGTGGTGAGAATGATGGCGGGCGAACGCAGAACCATCAGGCGTTCGCGGGGCTATGTCCCCGCCCCCGTCCGCATCGCCACCGCTTCCTCGCCGGTCCCAGCCGCGGGTTCTCCATCGGTTCTCGCCGCAGGCGCCGACCTCAAGAACACCTTCTGCATAACGAGGGGGGGCGAGGCGTATCTGTCGCAGCACATCGGGGAGTTGAGCGAGGCCTCCGCCCTGGACTTCTATCGGACCGAGATCGGACGCTGGCTTGACCTGCTCCAGGTAGAGCCCGTTGCGGTCGCGTACGATCTTCACCCCGGCTATCTCTCCACCCAGTACGCACGGGAACTGCCGGCGGTGGAAAGGATCGGGGTGCAACATCACCATGCCCACATCGCCAGCGTTCTCGGCGAGCGCGGTATCGACCGGCCGGTGATTGGCATCGCCCTTGACGGGACCGGATACGGCGAGGACGGCACCATCTGGGGGGGCGAGTTCCTGCGCGCCGACCGCCAGGGCTTCGAGAGGCTGGCGCGTTTCAAACCCTACCCGCTTCCCGGAGGCGATCGGGCGATCGAGGAGCCGTGGCGGATGGCGATGAGCGTCCTTTCCGCGGAGAGCCTGGACCGCGCCGTCTGGGCATCAGCGAGCGGTGCGGCGGGGACCTTCGGTCGTTCCGGCGAGCGCACGGGTCCCGGCGCCTGGCTCACGGACGGCCGCGGCGGAAGGATCGAGGAGATGCTCGCCGCGGGTCTCAACTCGCCCCTCACTTCGAGCGCCGGGCGGTTGTTCGATGCGGCTGCCGCGCTTCTCGGGCTCTGCGACGTGGCCGAGTACGAGGCGCAGGCAGCGATCCGGCTCGAGACCGCGGCGGGGGAAACCGAGCCCGGCGCCGGGGCAGCGGGCGCCGAGAGGGGGCGCGTCTACTCCTTCATCTTGCACCGGGAGGAGTCGCCCTGGACGCTCGATTTCGGCCCGGCCTTCGCGGAGCTGACCGAAGACCGGCGCCGAGGTGAGCCCATGGCGGTCATGGCCGCCCGTTTTCTCGATACGGTGGCGGCCGGCGTCGTTGCCACCGCTGCAGCGCTCTGCTCGGCCTCGGAGCTGGACGAGGTAGCCCTCTCAGGGGGGGTGTTCCAGAACGACCGTCTGCTCGTTCACGTGTCCCGGTCGCTCGTGGCTGCTGGGATGGTGGTCCACACCAACTCCTTGGTACCGACGAACGATGGGGGAGTGTCGCTCGGACAGGCCGTCGTGGCCGCGGCCCGGCTGGCGGGGATGGAGGGACGGCTGTGTGCCTAGCGGTACCCGCTGAAGTGATCAGCCTGGACGGCAGGCAGGCTACGGTATCGGTGGAAGGCGCCGTGCGCGTCGTCGACGTCAGTCTTGTCGATCAGCTGGCGGTCGGGGACTTCGTTCTCGTTCACGCCGGTTTCGCCCTCCATACCTGGACGCTGGAGGAGGTGCAGGAGTGGCGGGAGATCGTCCAGGGCTGGCCGAGCGGGCCGGCGCCCGAAGACGAGCCGGCCTGATGGACGCGTACCGACCGGGTCGACCGGCGCCTGCGCCGGGGCTGGAACCGTTGCTCGTCAACGTCTGCGAGAGCGCGGCTCGACTCGGCCGCCCGATCAGGTTGATGGAGGTGTGCGGCACGCATACGATGGCCGCCTTCCGCAGCGGTCTTCGCTCGCTTCTACCGGACAACGTGTCTCTCATCGCGGGGCCGGGATGCCCTGTGTGTGTCACTCCCCCGGGTTTCTTGGATGCGGCCGTGGCCCTCGCCGGGATGCCGGGCGTCCGAGTGGCCACCTATGGCGACCTCATCAGGGTGCCGGGCGTCGATTCGTCGCTGGAGAAGGAGAGGGCCGGCGGAGCGGCCGTCGAAGTGGTCTACTCGCCGCTGGACGCCCTGGACCTGGCCCGCCGCGAGGGCGCAGCGACGGTGGTCTTCCTCGGCGTGGGTTTCGAGACCACGGCCCCCGGAGTCGCCCAGACGATCCGAATGGCTGCGGACGAGGGCATCACCAACTATCAGGTCCTTTCGGCTCACAAGACGATGCCTCGAGCGATGGAAGCGCTGGTGAACGATGCCGAGACCACCATAGACGGCTTCCTCTGTCCGGGGCACGTGGCCGCGGTTACTGGCGCCCGGGTGTTCTCGTTCCTGGCGACCGATCACGGAAAGCCCTGCGTGATTGCCGGCTTCGAACCCGTGGACATCCTCGAGGCTGTGGGGATGCTCCTCGCTCAACTCGCGCAGGGGAGGAGCGAGGCAGAGGTCCAATACCGGCGGGTGGTCACCTGGGAGGGTAATCAGCGGGCACAGGCCGCTATCGGCGAGGTGCTCGAGGAGTGCGATGTCGAATGGCGGGGCCTCGGCGTCATCCCCGGCAGCGGGCTGGCCATCCGGGAGAGGTATTCCGCACACGATGCCGCGCGCACCTTCGACGTGCGCATCGACGCCGGTCGGGAGCCGCCGGGATGCCGTTGCGGGGACGTGCTTCGCGGTCTCATCCGCCCACCCGAGTGCCCCCTCTTCGGTCGGAGCTGCACGCCTCGATCGCCGGTGGGGGCGTGCATGGTGTCGAGCGAGGGAACCTGCGCCGCGTACGCTCGATACGGCACGGAGTTGCGGGGAGGCCTGACATGAGCGACCGCGGGACGGCCGGCCCGGAGGCGAACGACCGAGGCGAGCGGGTGCTGCTGGGGCACGGCGGAGGAGGACTGCTCACGCAGGAACTGATCGAGAACATCCTTCTCCCTCGTCTCGACAACCCGCACCTCCGTCCCCTCGACGACGCCGCCCTCCTGCCGTCGTCTCCCGGCGAATTGGCCTTCACCACCGATAGCTACGTGGTCTCGCCGCTCTTCTTTCCCGGGGGGGACATCGGGAAGCTGGCCATCTGCGGCACCGTGAACGATCTGGCCGTGAAGGGGGCGCAGCCCCTGTGGCTCAGCCTGGGGCTCGTCATCGAGGAAGGGTTCCCGCTCGCCGATCTGGAACGGATCGCGACCTCGCTGGGAGAGACCGCCCGGGCCGCCGGGGTGAGCGTGGTGACAGGCGATACGAAAGTTGTGGAAAGAGGCCGGGGCGACGGCATCTTCATGAACACCGCCGGGATCGGCCGGGTGGTCGTGCCTGCCTCTCCGGGCCCCGGGCGCATCGCGGAGGGAGACGCGCTGATCGTCACCGGGTTCTTGGGGGATCACGGTATGGCCATTCTGGCGCGGCGCTCAGGCATCTCGTTCGCCCCCGAGATCCTGAGCGATTGTGCTCCTCTATGGGACATGATCAAGGGCGTCCTCGACGCCGACGTTCACATTCACGCCATGCGAGATCTCACCAGAGGGGGGTTGGCGGCCGCCCTGGTGCAGTTCGCCCAGACAAGTCGGATGTGTCTACGCATCGAGGAGAGAGCGCTGCCGGTGAGGGAGTCGGTCCGGGGCGCGTGCGATCTGCTGGGTTTCGATCCGATCGTGGTCGCGAACGAAGGCAATCTGCTGCTGGTATGTCCGGCCGACGAGGCGGAAAGAGCGGTGGCCGCTCTTCAGAAGGCTCCGTACGGCGCTCACGCGAGGATCGTGGGGGAAGTCCTCCGGGAGCCATCCGGACTGGCCGTGCTCGGAACCGCTATCGGGGGAGAGCGGGTGATCGCCATGCCGGTCGGCGAGGACCTGCCCCGCATCTGCTGAGGCCGCTGTCTACGGGTACAGCAGGAGACCAGGCACGGCATTGCCCGGTGCCGCTCGGCGGCACGACGCTCCGCTCGATGGTACCCGCGCTTCGGACGTTCGCCTCTCGCCTGGCCGCGCGGATGCCCGGGGGATGGTATCTTTCCTCAGGTATGTCAGTAACCGGGCGCGTCGGACGTGGCGGTGTCTTGGGGGCCACCGGCGACATGAGGGCGCAGCCTGAAAGGAAAGGAGTCCCCTTGTCTCGAGAGGTTGTGATCCTCAGTGCCGCCCGCACCCCCGTAGGCCGGTATCTCGGCGGCTTGACCGATGTTCCCGCGAGCCAACTCGGCGCGATCGCGATCGCCGAGGCTCTCAGACGGGCCGGGGTCGAGCCCACCGAGGTCGAAGAAGTCATCATGGGCAACGTGCTGCAGGCTGGTCAGGGGCAGAACCCAGGCCGGCAGGCGGCGCTCAAGGCGGGCATCCCGCAGAACATCCCTGCGTGGACTCTCAACCACGTGTGTGCATCGGGCATGAAATCGGTCCACGTTGCCGCGAACGCGATCAAGGCCGGTACTGCCGAGGTCATCGTCGCAGGGGGCATGGAGAACATGAGCGCGGCCCCGTATCTCGTTCCCAAGGCCCGTACCGGCTACCGCATGGGTGACGGGGTCCTTCAGGACGAGATGATCCTCGACGGTCTGTGGTGCGCCATGAACGACTACCACATGGGTATCACCGCCGAGAACGTGGCCGAGAAGTACGGGATCACCCGCGAAGAGCAGGACAAGATGGGCTACGAAAGCCAGATGAAGGCGACCAAGGCCATCGCCGAAGGCAAGTTCAAGGCGGAGATCGTTCCCGTTGAGATCCCACAGAGGAAGGGCGACCCCAAGATCTTCGACACCGACGAGCATCCCCGGAGCGACACCACGCCCGAGGGTCTCGCCAAGTTGAAGCCCGCCTTCAAAAAGGACGGCACGGTTACCGCCGGCAATGCCTCGGGTATCAACGATGCAGGGGCGGCCTTCGTGGTCACTTCCAAGGAGTGGGCCGACAAGAAGGGCATCAAGCCGCTGGCGACCATCGTGGGCTACGCGAGCGCCGCTCTCGATCCGGCGTACATGGGCATGGGCCCCTACTACGCGACCAAGAAGGTCATGGAGATCACGGGTATGACCGTGGATGAGATGGACGTCATCGAGTCGAACGAAGCCTTCGCGGCTCAGGCGTGCGCCGTGGGCAAAGAACTCGGTCTCGATCCGAAGAAGGTGAATCTCTATGGTGGGGCCATCGCTCTGGGCCACCCCATCGGTGCCTCCGGTGCCCGTATCCTCACCACCCTCATCTACGCCCTGAAGCAGGAAGGGGGCACATACGGCCTGGCGACGATGTGCATCGGTGGCGGCCAGGGCTCGGCCACGATCGTCAAGGTCTGAGACCGAAGGCCTCTAGGCCCGGGAAAAGCAAGAAGGAGAAGCTCGTGAAAGAAGACGTGGAAAAGGCACTGGATCTCATCCGCCCGGCCCTACAGGCCGACGGTGGCAATGTCGATCTGGTAGACGTGAACGAAGAGACCGGCACCGTCAAGGTGCGTCTGGTCGGGGCGTGTGGGAGCTGCCCCATGTCCCAGATGACCCTCCGCATGGGCGTCGAGCGTGTACTCAAAGAGAACGTACCGGCGGTCAAGGAAGTGGTGGCGGTCTAGGAAACGGTGGCGGTCCAGGGGGATTCCCTCTGCGGGCCGCTCGCAAGACTATAAGAGGCCCCGCTCTCCATGCGGAGAGCGGGGCCTCTTTCTTAGGAAGGTTGAGGCGACATGTGACGTCTGGCCATGCGGACGTTGCGCCGCTGCGCAGGCACGTGGCTCTCCCGGCCGCTACGCAGGTACGTGGCTCCCGATGGTGCGGTTACTTCTTGATCTTCGTGATGTGCCAGGTCGCCTCGTCCAACTCGTCCTTGAGATAGTTGAGCTTGGCGGTCTCCGTGGTCAGCTTCCGCAGGTTCTCCGTTAGGACCAGCTGGTTCTTCTCGAGCTCTCGGAAACGCGGTTCCAGGTTCTGCACCTTGCGCATGAACACCTGCACGTCGGTGAGGGAGTCGATCCCCACTTTTCGCGCCGCCCGCACCAGGCGGACGATGGTGATCACCAGGTAGGCCACTCCGGCGAGGATCAGGGCGCCGCCCACGCAGACCAGGACTATGGCAGGAATTGGCATATTCAGATTCTAGCGGAAAACCACCGCAGCGGGGCAGCTGCCGGGCGACACCGGCCGGCAGCCATGCATCGTTGGTCGGCCGGCGGCCGTTCGAATTCTCGGCCGGAGCCTAGTTCCAGAGAGGGTCGCCCGTCCGCATCGTGACGGGGAAGCGCCGGATGGCCGCCAGGTCGTGCCGGTCGCTCAGCCGAGAGATCTTCACCTCGCTCGGCGTGTGGATGTAGAGGCCGTCCCCGATGTAGATCCCGACATGGTGGACGGGAAAGCCGAAGGCGAGGAGATCGCCTGGCTGCATGTCTTCCAGGGAGACCGGGACCCCCATCTCCGCCTGATAGCCGGAGTAATGGGGCAGGTTGATTCCATGCTGCTTGTAGACGTAACGGGTGAAGCCGGAGCAGTCCATGCCGGTCGAGGGCCTGCTGCCGCCCCAGACGTAGGGGACGCCCATGTAGAAGGCGGCCGTCTCCACCAGTTGGTTGGTGATGGCGTTGTCGGTGTGCGGAAGCTTGCCCTGATAGATCTGGCCGCCGTTCAGTATATGGGCCTGGGCCGCGACCATGGCGGCCTCCAACTTGGCCTGCAGTTCGGCCTGAAGCCGGGCTTGTTCGGCCGCCTGTCTCTGCTTCTCCTGTGTGATGATGGCAGCCACCCGCTGGTCAACTGCCGCCAGGGTCCGCTTGCGCTGAGCTATCTTGGCCTCGATCTCCTCCGCCCGGACCCGCAGTTCGTCGCGCAGCTTCAGTTCGTGCTGTTTCTGGTCCTCGACCGCCTTGAGCAGTATGTCGATGCGCTTGCTGCTGTCTTTCAGGTCGGACAGAAGCCGCTTGTCCTGATCGGCCAGGGTGGAGACCAGGCGGACTCGGTTGTACAGGTCGTCGAGGCCGTCGGACAGGAGGAAGATCTGAAGCAGCTGGTCCCGTCCTCCGGACATGTAGACCGCCTTGAGCCTCTTGGCGAGCAGCGTCTGGTACCGGGCCTTTTCCGCCTGGGCGTCCGCAACCGTCCGCCGGAGTTCGCCGATGCGCGCGTTGGCGGTGTCGAGGTCATCGAGGCACTTGTTGTATTCCTCGCTCTTGATCTCGAGTTCCAGATTGAGCGCTTCGATATCGGTCTGGACGGCTGCCGCCTGCGCGGTCAGGTCGTCTACCTGGTCCTTGGCAACGCCCTTCAGGCCGCCCCCGCTCGCGCTCGTGGAGCTTCCCGCCGAGCCTCCGGTGCCCGCGGTGGTGGACGTGGTCACTGCTTCCGCAGAATCGGGGGCGGCAGTCCAGAAAAGGGTGACCAGCAATGCGAGGGCGCAAGCGGCCATTGCCGCTGCCCGGAAGGTCGATGGCGAGGGGCGGGGCACGCGGCCGAACGATGGAAGGGGAAGGGGAAGGGGAA
>CAZWAR010000093.1:0-10348 GCA_964631965.1 uncultured Gaiellales bacterium | reverse complement strand
CAAGGGATCCAAGGACCCCGTTGACCAACGCCCCGGCTTCGTCGGAACAGAAACGCTTGGCGGATTCCACCGCCTCATCTATGACCACTGCGGAGGGTACGTCGGGTTCCCATAGAAGCTCGTAGGCCGCAAGGCGTAGGATGGCCCGCTCCAAGACCCCGAGTCTCTGGAGACTCCATCCCTCTACGTGGGGAGCGAGGGCTCTGTCGATCTCTCCAGCGTGCTCTCCCACTCCTCTGACCAATTCCTGCGTATACTTGTCCGCCTTCGGTTCATCTCCCCGTGCAAGAGCGCCCTCGGAACTGAGCCCGAGAAGGTCTTGCTGATAGAGCACGAAGACGGCCCTACGCCGCGCCGATCTGCGCCCGATGGGCATGACAGCCGGCAGTCTAGACGGAAACCGGGAAGACGCCGCTGAACGAGACGTCAACGGCGCTGACCGTCAGACCGGTCATCGACCCGAGAGCATGGGCAATGGTCTTGCGCACGCCGGTTGCGAGAGACGGCAGGTGCTCACCCATCCGGGCTTCCAACTGCACTGAAACCACGCATGAATCGCCGGTGACCGCTATTTCCACCGGGTGTGTGCGCATCAACGGGAGCGGAGTATGGATGCTGAGGCGCTCGTCATTCTCCAAAGAGCCCCGGACGATGCTCTCCAGTACGCTCGTGGCGATGAGGTACTTCGTCATGCTGCCTCCTTACGCCCTGGTGACGTACTCCCGCGTGCGGGTGTCCACACGGATGACGTCATCCGGCTCTATGAACAGCGGCACGTTGATTACCGCCCCAGTCTCCAGGGTGGCCGACTTCGATCCCCCGGACACCGTGTTGCCCTTGACCCCCGCCGCCGTATCCACCACTTTGAGATCAACGAAGGTGGGAAGTTCGACGTCGAAAGGCTCGTTGTCGATGTAGACCACGTTGACCTCCATGTTGAGGGTCATCAGGTCGGTACGTCCCTCGAGCACAGACCGGGGCAGCGCCAACTGCTCATAGGTCTGGGTATCCATGAACACGATCTGGTCCTGCTCGTCATAGAGGTACTGCATCGCGCGGGTCTCCGTCCGCAGTTGCTCGAACTTCTCTTCTGGACGGAAGGTGCGGTCGATCACGTAGCCGGTGGCGACGTTCTTGAGCTTCGTGCGAACGAATGCCCCGCCCTTCCCCGGCTTGACGTGCTGATATTCCGCTATCCGGTAGATATCGCCCTCGAACCTGATGGTCATACCTACCTTGAATTCATTGGTCGAGATCACCCTACCGGCCTCCGACTGTATCTCCGACTGCGTTGCTCCGCGGCGTTCGGACCGCAGTAACGCCCCGAGACGCGACGCTGAATTCTACACTACCCAGCGCCGATATCCACCAAGCGACGTACCGCCTCGAGGTACCCCTCCAGCCCTTTGCCCGCGATAGTGAACGTCACTACCGGGGAAATGACCGAGTGCCTCCGCCACTCCTCCCTCGTTGCGATGTCCGAGAGATGTACTTCGGCTACGGGGCAACGCACGAGCTCAAGCGCGTCGCGGATGGCGTAACTGTAGTGCGTCCACGCTCCCGGGTTCACGATCAGGGCACCTGAGCGCCTGTATTCGTGCAAGAAGTCGATGTAGATACCTTCGTGATTTGTCTGAAGACAGAGGCAGTCCCACCCGAGACCGGAGGCCTCCGCACTCACGCGTTGCTCCAACTCCGACAGAGTCACCGTACCGTAGTGCTTCGCCGGACGCTCCCCCAGGAGGTCTAGATTGGCCCCGTGCAGCACCACGAGGACAGGGCGATCGCGTTCGCCGCCCCCCGTAGCCGCATTCACAGCGCCCGGCGCAGTCCATGCGCCCCGATCCACTCCGCCTGTCATGCCCGTATCACCTCCAATGCTTCGGTAAACAGCCCTTCAGGCAGGGTTAGTTTCCATGCTGGTTCCCCGACGGACCGCAAGCCCACGAAGCCGGCCGACACGGCGGTGACTTTCTTGTCCCTCTGTGCCGCGCCTTCTATCGTACCGGCCTGAGGTAGCTCGACGGAAACCGGGAGACCGAGCCCCGTGAGCAGAGCCCGCGTTCGTAACCTCACTTCGCCGTCCAACCCGAGCAGCCTTTCGCTTACCGCCAGGGCCACGAGGAGACCCAGTCCCACAGCGGCGCCATGTCCAAGCCGCCCGTAGCCGAGGGTCAGCTCGAGCGCGTGAGCCGTCGTGTGCCCGAGATTGAGCACCGCCCTCCGCCCCATGTCCAGTTCGTCCTCCTCCACCACCGCGGCTTTGTATCGGACGCAGCTCCTGATGATGTCGCTCACGAGTACGGGATCACGCCCCTTCAACCCGTCTTGTTCGCGTTCCATGCGGCCGAAGAGGCCCTCCCCGGCCAGAAGACCATACTTCACCACCTCCCCCAGCCCGTTTGCGTACTCCTCATCCGGCAGGGTGGCGAGCGTGTCGGGGTCGATCACCACGAGACCAGGCTGATAGAAGGCTCCGGCGAGGTTCTTTCCGGCGGTGAGGTCGATAGCCGTCTTCCCCCCCACGCTGGAGTCCACCTGAGCGAGGAGGCTGGTGGGTATCTGCCATAGACGGATCCCTCGTTGGTAGGTGGCCGCAGCGAAGCCCGCCAAATCCCCGACGACGCCGCCTCCGAGTGCAATCACGGTATCGTCACGCCTGGCCCCTTGGGCGGCCAACCACTCCCAACACCGGCTGAGGCTCACAGCCGTCTTGCTTTGCTCGCCGGCCGCGAATACGAGAGTGGGCGTTCCGGCCTCCAGAAGAGACTCTCGCACCGTCTGTCCCCAGGCTCGCTCCACATTGTCGTCCGTGACCAGGAATACGCCGCTTCCGTCCGCCGTTACCCGAGCCGCCTCCGCGGTGAGCACCCGCAAGACCCCACTTCCACCGACTACCGTGGATGGTCGCCCGGTGGAGACCAGCCGCAAGCCCCAACTCTGTTGCCACGCCGGCCCGGTAGCCGTGACCACCTCCGCGATCTCCGCCGCAAGCTCCTCGACGGTCTGCTCTCCGACCGGCAGAGTCCACGCCGCCGTGTGCTCATAGGACGGGCGTCGGCTTGCCAGCAGGCGGGCGAAGGCGTCAGGGTCGCTCGCGAGAGGGCGGGAGTCGCCGCGCGCCCGCTTCCAGGCCGGCTTGACGTCCACATCGAGATACACGATCCCGCCCATCGCCTCGAGCAGTGCCGCCGCTTCCGGGCTTTCCAGCGTCCCTCCCCCAAGGGCCAGCACCATGCCGCTCCCTTCGACATCTTCCGGAGGACTCTGGGCCAGCACGCACTTCAAGGCCTCCAGTTCGCGGAGCCGGAAGTTCCCCTCGCCATAGCGAGCGAAGTACTCGGCGATCGGCATGCCTTCAGCCTGCACGATCTCCCCGTCGAGGTCCACGAAGCGCCACCCGAGCAACTGCGCGGTTCGGAAGCCAACCGAACTCTTGCCGCTGCCCATGAATCCGGTGAGTGCTACGAACGGCGCCATAGACCCCGCTCCTCGAGATCACTCTCGTAGCTCGCGATCGATCGGCGAAGTTCCGTCAGCGAATCACCTCCGAACTTCTCCAGGTAGGCGGACGCGATCACGTACGCCACCATCGCTTCTCCCACCACTCGGGCGGCAGGAACGGCTGCGATATCGCTCCGCTCGACGTGCGCATCCACCGGCTCCAACGTCCCCAGGTCCACCGACGGCAACGGCGTGGTGAGCGTTGGAATGGGCTTCATCGCCGCCCTCACCACGATCGGCCGGCCGTTGCTCATGCCGCCCTCTATCCCGCCGGCGTTGTTGCTCTTCCTGCCGACTCGGAGTCCGGCACCATCGTCTTCGACGAAGAAAGGGTCGTGGACCTCGGAGCCCGGTCGGCCAGCGTCGGCGAAAGCCCGACCGATCTCCGCCCCCTTGATCGCGGGGACCGAGCCCAACGCTCCCAACAGGCGCCCATCGAGACGCTCGTCGCTCGTGGCATAACCTCCCAGTCCGGGGCAGACCCCCCAGCACCACACTTCGAACACGCCGCCGAGCGATTCCCCCCGGCCCCGGGCATCATCGATGGCCCGGCACATTCTGTCGGACGCCTCAGGGTTGTCGCACCCGACCGGCGATGTCTCCGCCCCTTCCCAGTCGATGCGGTCGGGAAAATCGAAGTCGGCTGATTCCCCGACAACCGCTGACCCGATCGCAACCACTCTGGCCTTCACGCTGACGCCGAGTTCGCCGAGTAGCCGTCTACAGACAGCTCCTCCTGCCACCCGGCCCACGGTCTCGCGAGCACTGGCCCTCTCGAGCACGTTGCGGACATCCGTGTGCCCATACTTCAGAACGCCCGCAAAGTCGGCGTGCCCCGGGCGTGGGACGGCGAGGGGCGCGGGCAGGGCTTGCGTGGCGTCGGGAGGGGCGGGAGACATGACCTCTCCCCAGTTGAGGTGATCCCTGTTCTCGACGACGATGGCGATTGGCGTACCCAGCGTCACGCCATGGCGCACTCCGGAGAGCAGCCGGCACGCATCCTGTTCGATACCCATGCGGCCACCCCGGCCGTACCCGCGCTGCCGCCGGGCGAGATCGAGGTCGATGTGCGCCGTGGTGAGTGTCAGGCCCGCGGGGACCCCCGTCAGCACGCACACCTCAGCCGGACCGTGGGACTCCCCGGCAGTGGTCATACGCAGCATGCTCATACGCGGCTCCCTCTTTGGGGCCCCGCACGGGCGAGGAGGGTCTCCTAGCTTCAGCCTCTCCTACCGTCCCACCTTCCGCGGGACGGCCGCAGACTCACTCGAAGAGGATCTGGTGCTCCGCCAGGGTCAGAGTCTTGCCGTCATGAAGCAAGGTGACCACTTTGGCGCCGGCATCGATGCCGACCACCGTGACGTCGCCCCAACTCGTCGACACCGTGTCCCCGACCTGCTGGTCCTCGTAGACGTTGTTGTCAACCTGGAAGGTTACCGCAGGTTCGCCGTCGACGTCACCCACCGACAGCACTTGGAGCATGTGGGTGAAGAAAGACGTGGTCGACGTAGTGGACGCACTCGTGCTGGTGGTCGACGTGGAACTCGTTGTCGTGGTGCTGCTCGTCGCCGTGGTCGTCGTGGTGGTTGTCGTCGACGGAGGCGTCGTCGTCGTAGTGTTCGCGCTGGAGTCCTCCGTAGTGGGCACCTGCTGCTGGACGAACGGATCCTTGCTCTCGAAGCTCGAGTACTTGTCCGCCGGCGAGACGACTACAGGCTGCATGCTGGCGTCGGCCACCGATGCGACGGTCGTCGACACCTTCGCGCTACGGATGGTCCCAGTCGGGGAGTTGTCTGAGCTGTCGCCGCCGAAGCCCATGCAGCCCGACAGGAGGACCGACAGCCCCGCCACGAGGAGTACTCCCCCGAGAAGATGCAGATTTCTTCGCGACTTCATCTTCTTCGTCCTTTAGTTCGCTGTGGTCGTGTCGGCCGCGGCGGTGCTCGTGCTCGAGCCACCCGCCGTGGTGGTCGATGAGGCAATGGGCTGGGCGTCGGCCTGGTCCATACAGAAAGCGTAGAGGGTCATGGTGACACCGAGGGCAGGGCTGTCACTCTCGACCTCGGAATCACTCTCGGACGCCTCGCCAACATTCTTGAGAGTCAGCTGTATGGATTTCACGGTCAGCAGCCGACCTGGGGTCGCTACGAGCTGCTCGACCCGGTATGCGAAGTCGCTCAGATCGAAATACGAGCCCTCGAACTGAAGTTGCAGCGGAACGATCTGGAATCCAGCCGCCTCTTCGGGCTCGCCGGGAGTGACCGAGAGGAAATCGATGCCGGACTGGTCGGCCAGGTCCTGGATCTGGACCAACAGGCTGGGGACCTGGGTGGACTGCGGCACCATCTTCGCCAGTTCCAGAAGGCGGGCCTGGTTCTTCTTGCCTTCGGCCCGAGTGGTCTGTGCCTGCTCCAACTTGGCCTGCGCCTGCGCAAGCTTGTGCTGCTGCTCAGTGATGGCTGCGCTGGTGTCGGAGATGTCCGACCGCAGCGGGGAGATCAGGAAGAACCACGCCACCGCGATGATGGCGACGAGTACCACCGTGGCCAGCACGAGACGAATCTTGCGGCTCATTGCTCAGGCACCTCCACGTCGGTCAGCGGCAGCGGGCCGCCCGGTTCGTCGTTCGTGACCCCCGCCCCGATGGAGAACGTCTTGAGCACGAGGTCGGAATCCTGGGACGTCATCTCCTGGTTCGCCTGGGTCAATTGCACATCGACAAGCGATGGGATCAACTGCAGACGGACGACCAGCCGCGAGATGTCCTCGAAGCTGTAGGTCTTGCCTTCGATCGTGATACTGCCCGCCTGGAGAGCACCGCTGCCACCGGTAACGTCACTAGCCGGCACGGGATCCGACGCCGTCAGATCGAGCGACTGAAACCAGGCGTTGTCGGGCACCACCAGGCTGACGGCGTCGAGAACGTCGGACAGCAACGTCCGGCTGGCGTAGATGTTCTGAACCACAGCCTGCACGTCCTCACGCTGCGTCGCCAGCAGTTCGTAGGCGCGAAGAGCCTCGACCTGCTGCTCGAGCGTGGCGGTCTGCATCTCCAAATCGGCGAGTTCTTGTTTTCGCTCATCCAGGACGTTGCTGAATGAGTAGTAGCCAAAGCCGAGCCCGAAGATGACGATGATGAACAGTCCCACCATCGACAGCAGACCCCAGTCGGTGCGAGTCCGCGGGCGCTCGGAGCGGGGTATGAGATTGATGCGCCGTGCCATGTCAGTCTTCCTCGGGTAGTGCAAGGCCTATCGCCACTGCGAGTGAGGGCCCGATGAGCGCAAGGCTGTCGTCCGACAGGTTCGAGGAATTGTCGGAGACCCTGCTCAGCGGATTCCCGATGACGACCGGAAGGTCGAGAGCTTCCGCCAGGTAAGCGTCGAGGTTACGGACGAGCGTGCCGCGGCCGCTCAAGATCAACTCGCGCACCGCTGTAGCGCTTTCCTGGCTCTGGTAGTAGTCGAAGGACCGCTGGATCTCGTCGACGAGTTCCCCGGCAGCTTTGCTTGTGAGCGCCTGAGTCTCAGCCACCACCTCCGGGGAGTACACGCTTGCTTCCACGCCGAGAGGACCGGGAAGGCCCACCGACTGCGCAAGCCTGGCGGCGTCGTCGAACGGGATGCCACGTTGTTCGGAAACGACCTTCGCGAACCGGTCGCTCGAGAAATTGATGACCCTCGTGAATTTGGGGGCGTCGTCGACGGCGACCACCAAGGTGGAGACCGCGGAGGAGATGTCGACGATCCCACGGCCCACGCCGGTGGCCTCCGTCACCAGTTCCGCGCCCGGCACCAACGCGCGGACCAAGGCGAGACTGGAGACGTCGACTCCGGCCACTTTCAAGCCGGCGTGCTTGAGAGACGTGAGGAGCGTATCGATCATCCCGCGCTGGGCAGCCACCAGAAGAACTTGCTGTCTCGGTTGCCCCTCGGCGTCGGCATGCCGACCCAGGACCTGGAAGTCCAAGACTGCGTCCTCGACAGGGATCGGGATGTAGTCCTGTGCCTGATACTCAATGGCCCCGAGCAGCTCGGTCTCGGTCATCTCCGGCATGTCGATGGTGCGGATGATGACCTTCTGATTGCTGACGCCCACCTGGACCGAACGCCCCTTCAGACCGTTCTTGTTGACGAAATGCTTCAGTTCGCGTCCGAAGAGGTCGGCGTCGACGATCTCGCCGTCGACGACCAATCCCTCGGGCAATGTTCCCTCGTGGTAGCGACGGATCTTGACCTTGTTCCCGCTCCCGGTCAACTGGAGCGCCGTCACGGAAGAGGCACCGATATCGAGGGCCACTGGCCCGCTATCAAACAGCCCTAGAGCCACGTCATCACCTCGATGTTCGCGTTCGTTTGATGTCTGTCGACTACTTGCACGTCTTCCCTCGTATCCTGATGCTTGTGCAGCGAGAATCGCGCTCTAGCTCTTAATCGGCCTTTCTCGCGAAAAACTGGAGTGTTTCCTGCAACGGCCGCGAGCGCGAGGGCCACGGGCACGGCCGGGACAGCCCAGAGACCGAAGACTGCGCCAAGCAAGAGGGCGATCTTCGCCACGCTGAAGCGGGCGACGCCGGGAACCAGGGACGCAGCCGTGAGGGCAACCAGGCCCGAGCCCGCGCTCCCCGCCGGGTAGTACCACCAGTGCCCGGGATCAAGCGCAGCAGCCGCGCCCAGCCCGCAAGCAACCGCCGGAAGAAGTACCCGGTTCGGCACTATCGCAAGGTCGTGGTCTATGAAGAGAAGTACGACCAGGACCGCGGCGAGGGCCCAGGCCAACAGCACCGCCGGCGAAAGACCAATGCCGAGGAAGGCGCCCAGAAAGGCGGCACCGGTCAGAGACTCGACGAGTGGGTAGCGGATAGCGATGCGCGTGTGGCAACTCCGACATCTTCCCCGGAGGACAAGCCAGCTGAGCACGGGCACGTTGTCGTACCAGCGGATGGCCGCCCCACATGCCGGACAGTGCGACCCGGGATGCGTGAGGGATTCACGCCGGGGCAGCCGGTAGATGACGACGTTCAGGAAGCTACCTATGACCAGCCCGAACAGCAGCGACCAGACTGCGAGGTAGTACTGCAAAATGCGGCCCTTTCCCTGTCGAACCACGCTACGGGGTATATCGGCTCGCCTCCCACGACCTTGAGCGCGGGCGCGGATGATCACCGATGAAAGTCACCGTAGCGCAGGGGCAGGGAAGGTGACCTCAGACTTCCGTCGGAGGATGCCGAACGGGCGGCATGCGCCCCGAGACGCGGCCCGGGGTGGGTGCCCGGTCTGCCCTAGGAACTGAGCCAGCCGCCGGCGACCATCGCCGCTCTCAGCACCTCCTGGCCGGCGGGCGTCATACGCTCGAGCGGCGGCCGGAGCGGACCGGCGGGCAGCCCGAGCCACTCCACGGCCTGCTTGACCGGGGTCGGGTTGGGCTCGAGGAACAGCGCATCGACGACGTCCATGGTGCGATAGTGGATATCGCGGGCTTCATCCACGCGGCCTGCCCACACGGCCTCACACATCTGCTGAACTTCCGGCCCCACGACGTGAGCAACTGCGGCGATGGCCCCCGCGCCGCCGTGAGCCAGGATGCTCAGCGTCATGATGTCTTCCCCTGAGTAGATCTTGAACGTCTCCGGATCTGTCCCCCGGTAGATCTCCATGGTTTGGTGCATGTCGCAGGAGCAGTCCTTCAGCCCCACGACGTTCGGGATCTCCTCCCAGCAGCGGATGATGGTCCTGGGTTCGATGTTTCGGCCGGTCCGGCCGGGGATGTTATAGATGACCACTGGAAGGTTCGAGGCAGCACCTATCGCTTGAAAATGGGCGAAAATCCCCGCCTGGCTGGGCTTGTTGTAGTAAGGCCCCACCTGCAGTGTGGCGTCCGCTCCGAGTTCAGCCGCCAGCCGGGTGAGCTCAACCGCCTCCTGGGTCGAGTTCGAGCCCGCCGACGCGATGACCGGGACTCTGCCCCGCGCCTGCTCGACCACGGCCGCGACGACCTGCGCATGCTCTTTGTGAGACAGAGTCGCCGACTCGCCGGTGGTGCCGCACGGTACGAGGCCGTCGCACGTGGTCTCCTCGATATAGTAGTCGACCAACTTCGCGATCCCTTGGAAGTCAACGCTCAGGTCGTCCTTGAACGGGGTGATAAGAGGGACGATGACTCCTCGTAGTCCCCACTCCATCTTCGTCGTCATAGCCGCCTCCCGTCTAAGCCGCTGGTCGCTCCGTGCATTATAGAACCCCGGCCGCTCGTTTTGCTCGCCAGCGCCGGGGAACCGCTTCTCGAAAAGAAAAAGCCCGCCAACACTGGCGGGCTCGAAATAAATCCCGGCAACTTCCTACTCTCCCACGGGGTCGCCCCCGCAGTACCATCGGCGTTGAGAGGCTTAACTTCTCTGTTCGGAATGGGAAGAGGTGTAGCCCTCTCGCTATGGTCACCGGAAACTTTGAAAGCCATTCCGGAGCGTCCACGCGCACCCTCAAATCTGCATAGTGACGATAGTAATGTGTTAAGTCAAGACCTCGACCTATTAGTACTGGTCTGCTGAAGACATTGCTGCCCTTACACATCCAGCCTATCAACCTAGTGGTCTTCTAGGGGTCTTACCCAGTTGCCTGGTGGGAGATCTCATCTCGGGGTCTGCTTCCCGCTTAGATGCTTTCAGCAGTTATCAGATCCAGACGTAGCTATCCAGCGGTGCCGTTGGCACGACAACTGATACACCAGAGGTCTGTTCATCCCGGTCCTCTCGTACTAGGGACGAGTCCCCTCAAATCTCCTACGCCCACGACAGATAGGGACCGAACTGTCTCACGACGTTCTGAACCCAGCTCGCGTACCGCTT
>CAZWAR010000092.1:4954-10830 GCA_964631965.1 uncultured Gaiellales bacterium | reverse complement strand
GAGGACGAGTTCCGCCCGCGCGCACTTATGCCGCACCTCTTTGGCCGCGCAGTATTCCGGCGACGAATACCAGCGCTGGGCGTCCTCGAAGGTGGGGAACTCTATGAGGATCGTCCGGCCCGGCTCGATATCTCCCTCGAGGACGTCGACCCGCCCTCCGCGAGCGAGGTACCGCCCCCCGTACTTCTCTACCGTCCCCGGGACGAGCTGGACGTAGTGTTGATAGGCGATCGGCTCGTCCACCATGATGGTGCCGAAAACATAGGCGGGCATATCCCCTCCCTCACGGGTCGCGGAGCTGTCTTCTTCCAGTGTACGGCCTCAAGTGTACGGTGCGGCGGCGCCGGTGGTGAGGCATTCCCCAATACGCATGCGCTCGAGGCCTCAGTGTCCGCTGTAGGACCGGGCACCTCAGGCCAGGACGAAGGCCATTCCCTGGGTGAAGAAGCGATCGCCCGCCGCGTTGCGGCCCGACATCGGCTGGGTGACCCGCACTTCCTGGGTGACCCGCACCTGCCCGGTCACCGTGAGCGAGCGAGCAATGTAGTCCCGCTCGGTGTCGATGTCGGCATCGATGTGATGGATGGGCATCGGGAAGAGCCGTCCCACGCCGACGCTTGAGTCGTACGAAGCGGTCGCCACCCATACCTGGTTGCCCTCGCAGGTCAGGTCGGTGAGCCACCACCGGGCGTGATGCCGGCGGCGCGACGAACCACCGGGGGTGGTCTGCTGGAAGGCGACATCGTGGAGTTGGCCGTCAAGGAAGCTGGGAAACACGGGCGCGCAGTGGTACGGCTTGTTGAGTACCCCGCGAGCGAACGCACGCAGAGCGCTGCGTAGCGTGATGCGGTCGGCCACGTGCCATCCGGACAGGGCAAAGGCCTCGAGAAGGTCGTGCCCGCTGCCCAGGAAGATGAGACCGATCGGCGCCTGGGAAGCACCGGTCATACGCGCCGAGAACCGGGGCAACGACGCCACGTGGTCATCGTGGATGGCGAGTCCGGCCACGGCGTCGAGGACGCCAGGCAGCGGCCGGCACTCGTGCCGGGTCTTTGTGCGGGCGTGGAGCGGATCGGCCTGAGTCCCTGTGAGGAACACCCAGATCGAGATGCAGGACGCCGCAGCGGTGAGAGCCGCCTTCAGGGCACGGACACGCGGCTCTCTTTTCGCCTTGTTGATGGTCTCGTGGGCCCACATGAAGAAGATCGCCGCGAGGGCTCCGATGGCGAGCGCAGACATCGCGAGCGCTTCCCGACCCTGGGCGTTCGCCATCACCAGACGAAGAAGTACGATGGTTCCCGCAAAGAGAGAAAGCACCCCGATCCTGGCGATCCAGAACAGCCAGCGTCGCCGGGGAACGCTGGCGAGAGTGGCCTCGAGTGCGGCCACGGGCGCGACTGCTGATGGTGCGAGGGACTCCGAGCGGGGCCTCGAGTAGATCTGCGGCAAAGGACTCCTTACTGATACTTGCAGAAACGATTCTCTCACAGCGCCGGGGTCTCGCCCACCGACGGGCGAGCGAACCCCCGTGGCCGAACCCCGGCTGGTTTGGGAACGAAGTCCGGACGAGATACCTGAAGCGACGACGCCTACCCATGACCCCGGACACCGCTCAGAGGGAATGCGAACGAGGCTCTGATGGGATCTCTCGTGGCGCGCCTCGATCGAAGGCTGGGCCGGGCCCCCGTGGATACGGGCCTCGCGGTGGAAAACGAAGCGGTAGGCGCCACCTCCGCTTGTGATGGCCCGACCATAGACCGGGCGGCCTTCGCGCAAGAGCTGGCAGCCCTCCTCTTCTCCCTTCACGGCACCGAGCTCACGGTGCCCATGAAGAGCGTCGGCCCAGCCGTGTATCCCGAGGACGACCAGGCTGCCTCGTGACGCCCAGGCTCAGCGCCCGGACCCGGGGTCTCAGAACGGGAATTTGAGACCCGTGACGAGAGCCAGCAAGACGAACCAGAACATGAGCACCGCCACTCGGATCGCCACGCTCACCAGATAGGTGAGGGCTGCCGCTCGCAGCACCCGCCGCACCCCAGGCTCCTCCTCCCGGCCGATCAGATTCCCCCCCTCGAGCATCGGTATGGCCCGATGGCTGGCGTTCAACTCAACGGGAAGGGTGATGAGGGCGAACACGACCTGGAATGCCAGGATGGCCACGGCCACCCACATGAGAAGGACACTGCCGAGGAAGAATCCCCCGATGAACGCGATCGGGCTGATGGTCGAGAGCGCGATGAGCCAACGACCCAGCCAGCTGCGGAGACGGATGAACGGGTAGCCTTCGGAGTCCTGGACCGCGTGTCCTACCTCATGTCCGGCCACGCCCACCGCCAGAACGGTGGACCGCCTGGCCGTCCGGGGTGACAGCACGAGAACCTTGTTCACCGGGTCGTAGTAGTCACTGGCCAGCCTACTCTCTATCCGTAACTGGACCTGATGGAGGCCGGCCTGGTCGAGAAGCTCCCGGGCGGCCTCCAGGCCGTTGACGTGCGCGCTGTTCTCGTACTGGTCCTGCTCGTTGAACACCCGGCGGACGCGTGCCTGCACCCACACGACGAGCAGTATGGGGATGAAGAGCGCCCCGTAGAGGATCAGTGTCAACGAAGACATCGTATGACTGCTAGTACCCACTGGCGCTGCCGCGAATCACGTGCCCAGCGGGGAGCGGGAGATATCGTGTCCTGCTCATGATGAGCATGCTCCACCAGCCGGTGGAGAGACGCCCAGCCGGCCGAGCAAGCTCGAGGCCGGCCGGGCGAAACGTGCCCCGGGTACAGGGGGACCGGATCAGTCGAACGCTTTGTCAGTCGTCCAGACCTTCCAGACCTTGCCGACCAGGCTCGGCCCGGGTGTGAGGGTAGGCTTGCCGGGCTGCCACCCCGATGGGGTGACCTCACCGGTGGCCACCACATGCTGGAACGCCTTCACCTGCCGGATTAGTTCGGCCACATTCCTGCCGACCTCCGCAGTGAGGACCTCCATCCCGCGGATCACGCCGTCCGGATCGATGATGAACCGGCCTCGGATATCGACGCCGGCGGCTTCGTCGTAAACGCCGTAGGCGTCGCCGATGCGCCCCCCGCCATCGGTGAGAATCGGGAAGGGTACTCCTCCTTTGACCATCTTGGAGAGCTCCTCCTCCTGCCAGATCTTGTGGGAGAAGCGGGAGTCGACGCTCATGGCCAGGACTTCAACGTTCATGGCTTGGAGTTCCGGGTACTTGACGGCGACCGCCGCCAATTCAGTCGGTCAGACGAAGGTGAAGTCCCCCGGATAGAAGCATAGGACTACCCATTTGCCCCTATAGTCCGAGAGCTTGATGTTCTGAAAGCCGCCATCGAGGTATGCGTTCGCCTCGAAGTCGGGGGCGGGCCGGCCTACACGGGCTAACACTCTCTTCGTCACCTCCCCGGCCGCGGCCGGATTCGCGCTGGCATCCTTGTCCCCGGCTGACGCGCCGAGCAGGCCGCCTGCGGGTTTGACACACCCGTCTTTCGGTTCTGCCATGTCGCTCCTTTCCTCGGTCGAGATGCCGGGACGCACGTGGCGCGACCCGGGTCACACCCTCACGTTGACCTTGCGCACCCTTTTGCCGAAGTATCCCGTCCCTCCGCCTTCGCTCACGACCTGGAGCAGGCCCGGGCCGTCCACCACAGTCAACCCGGAGAGCAATGTCACCCCCACAGGACCGAGCACCTCCGGGACCAGCGGGGTCGAGGGCCCCACCATCACCACCTCCCGGCAACCGCGGGCGGCTTGGAGCAGCCCGTCCAGCGCGCCGACGACGAGGGAGGTGGAGGTGATGATCGCTACGTTGCACTGCGGCAGCTTCTCGTAAGCCTGCTCGGCGGGCAGCGTCCTCTCGGAGCGGTCCGCGTCGCGCTCGAAGATGAGCAACTCGCTCACCTGTGCCTCCAGCGGTCCTACGAGGGGACCGAAGTAGCCGACCATTCCCACCCTGTCGTCCGGACGAGTGCCAAGCTCGTCGAGGATGTCACCCTCGCTCTGGTCCGAACGCGGACGGTTGGAGAGCGCGTTCGACACGGCAAGCCCGAGGGAGCAGCGCACCCCGTCGGACGAACCGAGGTACTCGAGGATCTCCGCCGCCGGGCGCCCGGCGATGGGCCGCGGACCGTGGTACGCCGAGCACCCTCCACCGACCTGGTCCCGAAACGTGTAGGCCACGCCCACCTGGCCGTCGTCGAGCATCACGCCCGTGTATCCCAGCCCGATGCGCACATCCGCCACCGTCGACCCGCCCGCACTGGACATGAGGTGCCGCCGCAAGTCTTGGGCGATCATCTGGTCTCCTTCCCGGTAGCGGTCAATGCTGTCCGCATCTAGATAGTAAAGCGCCTCAAGGCACTTGACAACAGCAGCTGGCAGTGGTTGCATATAGATGTATTTTGCATTTAGATGCTTAGGACATCACTATGATGTATGTTGACGAGAACCTTTGTACCGGTTGCGGCATCTGCCTGGAAGCTTGTACCCAGGGAGCAATATCGCTGGATGACTCCCGGGCGATCATCGACCCCAGCCTTTGCACCGATTGCGGCCGCTGCGCCGCGCTCTGTCTGACCCGGGCGATCGGTTCGGCTGAGGTCGTCGAATATGACACTCCTTTCACCGCCCCCGGCCTCGACACCGTCGTATCGATCCCCCGGCCGGGGGCACCTGCTCATCCTCCGGCCATCCGCGATTCGGGCGCGCCGGCTCCGACTCCAGTTCCCCAGAAGGCCGGTGCACTCGAGGTGCTCGAGAAGGTGTTCTCCGGCGCCTTCGGCCTTCTGACCTGGGTGGCCGACCAGAAGAAGGCATCCGCCGCCACACCGAAGGGCCGCGGCATGCAAGGTCGGACAGGTCCAGGAGGTGGACGGGGGTGCGGATCCGAACGCGGCGGACACCGCGGGAGAGGCCGCCGTGGCAACCGATGCCGCGCCGGCATATGAATACGGCATCCAGAACGAAGAGGAGCAGCGCATGAGACTAGCCATCACATCCACCGGTCCAGACCTGTCGAGCACCCTCGACCCGCGATTCGGCCGGGCCCACTACCTTCTGATGGTGGAGACGCCGTTCAGGACCGTTGTGCCCATCGAGAACCACAAGGGCATGAACGCGGCCGAAGGAGCCGGGGTGCAGGCAGCTCAGAACGTCATCGACCAGAAGGCGGAAGCGCTCATAACCGGCCATTGTGGGCCGAAGGCGTTCCGAGCACTCCAAGCGGCGGGCATCGAGGTCTACCTCGCGCCGGAAGGCTCCATCACGCAGACCCTGGACCGGTTCGACCACGGTCAGTTCCTGCCGGCCGTGGGCGCGAACGTGGATGGACATTGGTAGACCCGGGTCGGAAGGCACAAAGACCCGGGGCGTATCCGACGCGAGGTCGGATCCAAAACAACAGGTAGCAAGGAGGCGACCATGCCAGGAAGAGACGGGACCGGCCCGCTGGGTGAAGGTCCGATGACAGGGGGAGGCTGGGGTCCATGCGGTACGGGCACTCGCCTGACGAGTGCACGACCGCGCTTCGGCCGCACAGTGGGAGGCGGTGGAGCGGGATTCGCCGGCCGTGGAATGGGCCGTCGTAACCGCTTCTACGCCACAGGCGTCCCCTTCAGCGTGGGGCAGAGCCAGGCCGACGCAGCGGCACAAGATTCGCAGGAGGAAGCAGAAGCGCTGCGCGCGGAGGTCGAGCGGCTGCGTTCTGCGATCACGGGGCTCGAGCAGCGGCTGGAGCAACTGGAGACCGAATGAAGATCGTTATCGCAAGCGGCAAGGGGGGCACCGGCAAGACCACTCTCTCGGTGAACCTCGCCGCCTCGCTCGCCGGGCGGACGAGCGTCGGGCTCCTCGACTGTGACGTCGAGGAG
>CAZWAR010000092.1:0-4944 GCA_964631965.1 uncultured Gaiellales bacterium | reverse complement strand
CCTGCAGCCGTCGTTCGCCCCGACCCTACCCGTATTCACCACAGTCCCGGTTATCGATGCCGAGGCCTGCTCCGATTGCGGCGCCTGCGCCCGGGCCTGCGAGTTCCACGCCCTGGTGGCCCTGCCGGGCCGCCCGCTGCTGCTCCCGGAGTTGTGCCACGGATGCGGCGTGTGCGGCTACGTGTGCCCAGAGCGTGCCGTCACCGACGGACAACGAGAGGTGGGCCAAGTTGCAGCCGGCTGGGTGGACCGAGTGTACTTCCGGTGGGGCCGTCTGCACCTCGGGGAAGCCCGTTCGACGCCGGTCGTCAAAGCCGTGAAAGAGCTGTCCGGCGCTCCGCCGCTCGACTTTGTCATCGTCGACGCCCCTCCGGGTGTGGCCTGCCCTGCGGTCGAGGCGATGCGGGAATGCGACTTCGCCCTGCTCGTGGCCGAGCCCACCCGTTTCGGACTTCACGACCTTCGCCTCGCGGTGGAGACGGTGCGGGAACTGGCTCTTCCCTTCGGTGTGGTGCTGAACCGAGCGGGTATTGGTGATGACCGGGTGAAGCGCTTCTGTGCCGAGGAGCGGGTGCCCATACTCCTGTCGATCCCCGACGACAGGCGGCTGGCCAAGGCCGGCGCCCGCGGCGAGATTCTCGCGGCCACGCACTCGCCACTGGCCGCGAACCTACGCATGCTGGCCGCGATCATCCGGTCAAGGCTGGCGCTGCTTGAGTCCGCGCCGGGAGCGGGCGGCCGCGCACCGGCCGCAGTCGGCGCAGAAGCGAGGGTCCGGTGAACGGGCCCGGCGGGTCGGGGAAGATAGCTCCGGACCGCGCAGTAGACGGATCCTCCAACGGAAGGAGCCCGCTCCAACTCGCGGTGCTCAGCGGCAAGGGGGGCACCGGCAAGACCAGCGTCGCCGCCGGCTTCGCCTCCTTGGCCCGGGACGTCGTGCTGGCCGACTGCGACGTGGACGCCGCGAACCTCCATCTCCTGCTGGCGCCCAAGCGGATCCGCACGGAGACGTTCTTCGCCGGTAAGCAGGCGGTGATCGAGCCGGAACGGTGCACCGCGTGCGGCGAATGCGCCGCCGCCTGCCGCTTCGAAGCGATAGCCGTGGCGGAGAAGCCGATTGGAGAGGATGGCCACCAGGCATATGTCGTGGATCCCCTGGCCTGTGAAGGTTGCGGGCTGTGCGCACGGGTATGCCCGGCGAACGCGGTGACGATGATAGAGCCGGAACGGGGGGAGTACTATGTTTCCGGCACTCGGCACGCTCCCTTGGTGCACGCCAGGCTGGCGGTTGGCGGGCAGAACTCCGGCAAGCTGGTGACCCTGGTGCGCAATGAGGCTCTGACCCTCGCCAGAGAGGGGGGACTGGAGTTGGTGCTGGTCGACGGGCCGCCCGGCGTGGGTTGCCCGGCCATCGCCTCGGTGACCGGGGCCGATCTGGTATTGCTCGTATGCGAACCCACCGTGGCCGGCGAGCATGATCTCGAGAGGATCATCGAGTTGGTGAAGGGTTTCGGCGCTCCTCTGGCCGTATGTATCAACAAGCGCGACCTGGACACGGGAATGGCGGCGCGGATCCGCCGGTTGTGCGAAGACCGAGAAGTGCCTGTCGCGGGCGAGCTGAGCTACGACCTCGCGGTCGTCGACGCGCAGCTCGAGGGAAAGAGCATCGTGGAGACGGAGGAAGGACCCGTCGCCCACCAGATGCGTGAGATGTGGGATGTCGTCAGCGAAATGCTGAAGAAAGCGAAAGGATGAAGATGAGCTGTTCTCACGGTGGTGATTGTTCCCAACCCCAGGACGAAAGGGATCAGGCAGTCGCTCAGGCGATGGCGCGGGTCAAGCACAAGATCGTGGTCCTATCGGGCAAGGGAGGCGTCGGCAAGAGCACAGTGTCGGTGAACCTCGCCACCTCGCTGGCCCTCGAAGGCAAGCGCGTGGGTCTGCTGGACGTCGACCTGCATGGTCCGACCGTGCCCCAATTGCTGGGCCTTCGCGGCATGAGGCCGGGGGTCGAAGGCAACCGCCTCCTTCCGGTGGAGGTGGGCCCGAACCTGAAGGTGATGTCCATCGGCTTCCTCATGAACCAAGAGGACGAGGCCGTGGTATGGCGCGGCCCGATGAAAGCCGTGGCCATCCAGCAGTTCCTGGGCGAAGTGGAGTGGGGCGAGTTGGACTACCTCATCGTTGACTCGCCTCCGGGGACCGGCGACGAGCCTCTCGCCGTAGTCCAGGCCATCGGAACCGTGGACGGAGCGATCGTGGTGACCACGCCCCAGGAAACCGCGCTCAGCAACGTGCGCCGGTCGGTCAAGTTCTGTTCGATGCTCGACGTCAAGGTCCTGGGCGTGATAGAGAACATGGCCGGATTCGTATGCCCGCATTGCGGCGAGGTCACGAACGTGTTCAGCGCAGGAGGAGGCGCCGCCATGGCCGCGAAGGCGGGAGTGCCCCTGCTGGCCAGCATCCCCCTCGACCCGGCCATCGTGGCCGCCGGAGACACTGGATCGGCGTTCATCCCCAACCACCCGGACAGCGCGGCTGCCAGAGAGTTCACCAAGGCTCTCGGGCCGATCCTTGCGCTGGAGGACAGCAACGGTTCGGGAACTCCCGCTGCGGTAGACACCGCCGACAAGGCCACTGCCGAAGCTGTGATCGACCCGGTCACCGATGCGGTCACCCGCTTCGCAGTACCCACCAGCAACGGCGTCCTCTGTTCACACTTCGGCCACTGCGAAGAGTTCACTCTCGTCGACGTGGAGACGGCTTCCAAACAGGTGCTCGGCGTCACGGCCATTGCCGCTCCCGAACACGAGCCCGGCCTGCTGCCCTCGTGGCTTGCGGACCGCGGCGCCCGGATCATCATCGCGGGAGGGATGGGGTCGCGGGCGCAGCAGCTCTTCACCGAGCAGGGCGTCACAGTGGTCACGGGAGCATCCGCCGCGTCCCCGGAGGCCTTGGTCAACCAGTATCTGGAGGGTGCCCTCGTGACCGGGGAGAACGTGTGCGACCACTGATGCCGGGCGGCGAACCGAGGCGACCCAGGCTCTATCTGGAACCCATCATCGAGCATTTTCTACGCCCTCTGAATGTCGGGGACATCCCCGACGCCGACGGCGTGGGGACGGTGGGAGATCCAGAGTGCGGCGACTACTTCAAGGTGTGGATCAAAGTGGAAGGCGAGCGCCTCGCCGACATCAAATACAGGATCCAGGGTTGTCCCGCCGCCATCGCCACCTGCAGTATGATGAGTGAGTTGGCGATGGGCATGACCGTCGACGAAGCCTATGGACTGGACGAAATCGATATCGTGAAGGCGCTAGGAGGTCTCCCCGAGGCGAAGGAGCATTGTTCCGGGCATGCGGCGGCGGCGTTGCACGCTGCCATCGACGATTTCGTGCTCGGGACCTCGGAAGGACCCGCGGAAGGATAGGTGCGGACACATGGCAACCTCTGGACAGGCCGGTCCTCGTGGCCGGGGAAGACGGGGAGCGGGAGCCGGAGCATGCGGGGGACCCGCGGGCGGCGCATCGGGGGCCGGCTTCGGCGCGGGAATGGGCGCCGGCGGGGGCCGGTACCGGCGCTCCGTGCTGGAAACGGCCATCCTCGCGTCGCTGGCCGAGTCCACGTCCCACGGATATGACCTCGTCGACCAGATCGACTCCCTCGCCTCCGACCTCGTGTGCGTGGACGCGGGAAGCATGTACCGGATGCTGCGCGGCATGGAGGAGGAGGGGCTGGTGACATCGTCCTGGGAGACTCCCGATTCCGGACCCAGCCGGCGAGTGTACGTGATCAACGAAAGAGGGTTGGAAGCCCTCGAGATGATGGCGCACTCGCTGTCCACACGGGCGGCATCCATGGAGCAGCTGGCAAAGCACGCCAGACAGGCCGCCGCCAAGGCGCGGACCGACACCAAGTGATGCCCGCCGCCTCCGGCAGGATCTCTGCCGCCGGGCTGCGGCTCCGGGCGAACGGCCATCGACCAGACATGGGACGGCAAACGAGGAGGCGGCGTGACCCCTGAGAAGTGCCTGGACTCGAAACAGCAAGCGATGGCCGGCTATCTCGACCCGGGACCGAACCACCTGAACTGTGCCCAGGCCGTGCTGACCGGGGGCCTCTTGGTCCTGGATGTGGACCGGAAGCTGGTGAACCTGGCCAACTATTTCGGGGGCGGCATGGCTCGCATAGGACAGGCCTGCGGAGCCCTCACCGGGGCTGCCATCGCTCTCGGTCTGCGCGACTTCAACGCCAACGGCTCAGTGCCGAGGAATGTCGGCTTCGATCCGTTGCAGAAGCTGATGCGCGACTTCGAGCAGGAGTTCGGAGCCCTGACCTGCAAGGATCTGGTCGGGTGCGACATCAGCACGGCGGAGGGGTTCAGGGCTGCAAAGAAGAAGAAATGCCTGGAACGCTGCCCGACCTTCGTGCAGTGGACCATCGACCGGCTCGGAGAGATCCTCTGCGATCAGGCCGCCCGGCAGTAGCCGGCGGTCGCGCCACCTGGGAACGACCGGCGGCGGCCCCACCACGGAGGCGGCCGTTTTCGTCACGACGCCGACGTCGGGGGGACGTTGGCCGCCTTCCGGCGGAGCGCTCCTTCTCGAGACTGGCAGGTCAACGAGAAAGATGCGCCGCCCCTGTTTCTTAACCCTTGTGTTTCTCTCTGAAGTCCGCACCCGACCGGAGTGCGGCTGGCATGCTCTTTCGCTATTCCCTCTCCTGACCATGCCTACGGGTCATCGAACGGTATGCCCTGCCCATTCCCGGTGCGATAGACTGCGGAACTGGGATATGAGGTCGTCACCACCACGTCCCGACGAGCAGGCGGCTCGAGAGACGGCAGAAAAGGGGGAGAGGGCATGCAGCTAGCCAGGCTCTGCTTCAAGATCAACGGCGTCGAGAGATTCATCACCTGCGACCCCGACAAGGACAACCTGGCCG
>CAZWAR010000091.1:0-10990 GCA_964631965.1 uncultured Gaiellales bacterium | reverse complement strand
GGAAACCTCTGCTCTATCCCCTGAGCTACGGGGGCGTGTCACGCGGCGCCGGGCTGAGCCCCGTGCGCCGCCCGCCCTTGAGGCGGCGAGCCCGGTGGGCTCGCGCGGCCGGCTGATTTTAACACTCTCCTTCCCGCCCCCGTGCGGTCCCGTCCCAGCATCCGAGCGGATCCGAGCAGGGTTACCGGCTCGCGTCCGGTACTTTGTATACTGACAATCGGTGGAAAGGGCCTGTGACTGCGCGCGAGGAGAATCGCCCACGTCGGCACAGCAAGCCGCCGGCTGAGACTGTCCGTATCCTTCTGTTGCCGGATTCGTTAGGTCGTTCCGCTGTGCCGAGGTGGACCGGTCTTGCCCTGGACTTCTCGGCACGGGGTCTACGGCATCGTGCCAGGGTTGTGGCGTCCGGTCGGGATTTCGGTTTCGGGGTCGTGGCCCCAGCTCGAGGTGTCGGCGCGGTGGCCCGGGCACCCTGGCCCCGGCGCGGGGCCACAGGCTCGGCCTCGTCGCGGTTCATCGCCGCCTCAGCGCCGACGCCGGAGCGGAACGGCTGAGACGTCGGCCTGTCGCGCCCCGGTCGCAGATTGGTAGACGTGTCAGCAATCGCCCGCTCGCGGGTAAAAGAGGTGAACATGGAGTTCAAGGATGTCGTCAAGAACCGCCGCGCCATCAGGAAATATGAGCCCAGACCGGTGCCTGAAGAGACCATCCGCGAACTCCTCGAGATCATCAGTTACGCCGTCTCGGCCATCAACCTGCAGCCCTGGAAGATCAGGGTGGTTTCCGACCAGCAGACCAAGGACAAGTTGTTCACGGCCACCTTCGGCCAGAACCAGGTGAAGGAGTGCTCCCACCTGTTCGTCTTCTGCGCCGACGACGACTACGCCGGCATCATCAACGCGACCAACGAGGTGATGGTCGCGGGTGGCATCCCCGACCCCCAGCGGGAAGCCATGATGGAACTGGCCGCGAACGTCGCGAACGGCATGTCACCGGAGCAACGCCTCGCCTGGTCCAAGGAACAGGTCTACATCGCCCTCGGCAATTGTCTCAACGGTGCCTATTCCCTCGGGCTGGGGGCCTGCCCCATGACCGCCTTCCAATCGTCTGAGTTCGCCAGGATTCTCGGCCTATCCGACAACCTGGTGCCCACCGTCATGGTGTCGATCGGCTATCCGGCTGAAGAGGGCGGACCCAAGATCCGCCGTTCTGTCGACCAGATCCTCGCGTAGCGGCGGTCGGGTATGGACAATCCCGTCTTCCAGAGCATCTACGCCCGGGTCTTCATGGGCGCCGGCCTGTCGGTGCTAAGCGGCATCCGGGCCTTCCTGCCGGTGGCCTTCCTCGCCCTCTACTCGCGACTAGAGTTCTTCAGCGCCCCGGTCCTCAGCGACACGCCGTTTGCGTTCCTCGACAGGACCTGGGTCATCTCCCTGCTCTTCGCGCTGGCCGTCGTCGAACTGGCCACCGACAAGATCCCCCGGATCGCCTCGCTCCACCGAGAGATCATGCGGCCTCTCCGCATCGCCTTCGGCGGCCTGGTGTTCGCCGCAGCCATGGCGCCCGACGGGTGGATCCCCATGGTCATCTGCGCCGTGGTGGGCCTCCTCGTCGCCGGACTGGCGGAGCACGCGGTCCATTCCGTACGCCCCGGTACCAAGACCGGGGCCCAGGTGGAGATCGCTCCCTTCGTCCTGCTCAGCATCTACGCGGACGTGCTCGTTCTGGTGGGCACCCTCGTGTTCGTGCTCGTTCCGATCATCGGAGCTCTGTTCGCGCTGCTCCTGTTCCTGTTCTTCTACCGGCTCCAGCGCAGGCGTAGGCGCAAGCACAAAGGGCTACGGATCCTCAAGGGTTAGCAGAGCAATCGGGTACCGCAGCCCATAGCGAGACGCGGGAGGAAGATGGACTTCGCATCGCGTCGACACGAGATGGTGGAAAAGCAGCTTCGGAGACGCGGCATCGGCGACGAGCGTCTGCTGGCCGTAATGGCGGAGATGCCCCGCCATCTATTCGTGCCCGAGCGCCAGCGGAGACGCGCGTATGACGACGGACCCCTCGCCATCGGGATGGGCCAGACCATCTCCCAGCCCTATATGGTGGCGAGAATGACGGAACTCTTGGGACTTGCCGGCCCGGAAACCGTGCTCGAGGTCGGTACCGGTTCCGGCTATCAGGCAGCGATCCTCGGGCGACTGGCCGCCCAGGTGTGGACCATCGAGCGGCACCTCCAGTTGGCCGCCGACGCCGAGCGGGTACTGAAAGAGTCGGGGCTGGAAAACGTCCGCGTTATCGTCGGTGACGGAAGCTGTGGCCTTGTGGAAGCGGCCCCCTTCGATGCGATAGTGGTAACCGCGGCAGCACCAAGTGTCCCGCCGGCGCTCCGCGAGCAACTGGCCCCTGGCGGAAGGATGGTCATACCAATAGGCTCCAACTACGGCCAGGACCTGCTTCTGATCGAGAAAGTGCCTGTCCCGATCGAGGCGTCGGCCGGCACAGCAGTCGGACAGTCTGAACAAGCCGCCCTGCCTACGGACGGCGACGGCCCCCTCTGCCGGTTTCGCGAGACCTCGATCCTCGGCTGCATCTTCGTCCCCCTCATCGGCGCTCAAGGCTACTCGGGATGAGCGCGCCGGAGTCGAGCGGTGGAGAAGCCCGGATCATCCGGGTCCGAGTGTTCGTCGGCGGCCGGGTGCAGGGTGTCGGCTTCCGACTGAGTACCGCCCGGGAGGCCATGCGTCTCGGGATCCAGGGATGGGCGCGAAACCTGCCCGACGGCCGGGTGGAAGCGGTGTTCGAAGGCCCGCGCGACAGCGTGGAGCAGATGCTGGCCTGGACCCGGCTTGGCCCGGCGGCCGCCCGGGTGGACGGTACGGCTGTCTACGACGAGGAGCCGAGAGGAGAAAGGGGCTTCAGCGTCGGCTGACGCTGAAGCCCCCTATGTTTCCTACTGCGTCGTGGTTGATGTCGTGCTGGGCCGTTCGCCGATGGTCACGGTGAGCGTCTGCTCCGCGCCGTTGCGATCGACGATTATGTCCATCGTGCTGCCCGGTTTGGTGTCTCGGATGAGCGCGATGAAGGTGCTCGGGTCGGTCACGTCCTGGCCGGCGGCCTTGATGATGATGTCACCCTGTTTGAACCCGGCTTTCTCGGCTGGCCCACCGGAGACTACTTCCGACACCAGCACGCCCGAGTCACGACTGAGACTGAACTGCTGCTGCAGTTGTTTGTCGATCGCCACCGGATACAGACTCACACCCAGATAGCCCTGGGTGACGTGCCCGGAGTTGATGAGCTGATCGGCCACGTTGGTCGCCGTCGAGGCCGGGATGGCGAAGCCGATGCTCACGGCGCCGGTCTGGTTCGGTGGTTCGTAGGCGACGTTGATGCCGATCACCTGGCCGCTTGCGTTCGCGAGAGCGCCGCCCGAGTTACCCGGGCTGATGGCTGCGTCGGTCTGGATCAGGTTGGTGTAGGCAGCAGAATCAGGGCCCGTATAGCCTTCGATCTGGCGGCTGAGCCCGGACACGATACCCAGGGTCACGGAGTTCTCGTAGCCAAGCGGGCTGCCGATGGCGACGGCGTATTCGCCGACCTCGGGCAGGGTGCCCACGAACTGGGCCACGGGCAACTGCTTGTTGGTGTCGGCCTTGATCACCGCCAGGTCGGTCAGGGGATCGCGACCCACGATGGTGGCGTCGAGTTCCTCACCGGTGGCCAGCGTCACTTTGATCGTATCGACCGGGTCGCCGGTGTATTCGTCGGTAACCACGTGGTTGTTGGTGATGATCATGCCGTCAGACCGGTAGATGACACCCGAGCCCTCAGCCGAGTACTGCTGCTGCTGCGGTCCGAATCCGAAGCCACTGGTGAATGAGGTGGTGCCGGTCACCTTGATGTTCACGACGCTGGGCCCGAGTACCTTGGCCACGGATGCCGCCGGACTCTCGGAACCCTGGGCCTGGACTGTGGGAGTCGTCGTGCCACTCGTGCCGTTGCCCCCTGCGGTGGTACTCGTATCACCAGCATTGCCCGTGGTCGCCTGGCCACTGCCGATCGTGGTGAGCGAGCCCTGTCCGGAAGCTGTGGTGGTGGTCGCGGTTGAGCCACAACCGGCCACGAGGACACCCATCAACGCAGCCACGATCACGACGGCTGCGACAATCATGAGCAGAGAACGCGAACGAGAAAAGAGAGAAGAAAGAGGGTTGGTGGACTCTCCTGAATCGAGCTTGTGCATGCCGCTCCTCCAAAGACCTGCTGATTCGCTACGCCGGCGATGATACCCAGGGGGGCATAAGATGCCCGTAAGCAGCTCACGGCTTCGGTCCCGTATCAGCTTATGATGGCCTTACCGTTGCTGGTCTAAACTCACCTTTGCCGGAACAGGGGTATTATCCCGGCAAAACCACGCAATAAAAAGGGTAGCGATGCGGGTCCTGTTGGTAGAAGACGAAGAGCGCCTGGCGGCCACGATAGCCAAGGGCTTGCGCCGGGAAGGCATGGCGGTGGATGTGGTGCTGGATGGGGAGGCCGCCGTGGAGAAGGCTTCCATGAACAGCTACGACGTCATCGTGCTCGATCGTAACCTGCCCAAGATACACGGCGACGACGTGTGCCGGGAACTGGTGCGCCGGGAGTATCTCGGCCGCATCCTCATGCTCACCGCCGCCGGCTCCATCAAAGATAGAGTAACCGGCCTCGACCTCGGCGCCGACGACTATCTGCCGAAGCCTTTCGCCCTTTCCGAGCTGGTGGCCCGCATCCGGGCCCTCAGCCGGCGGGCGGTCCCCGCGGTGCCGCCGGTCCTGGAGCGGAACGGCCTGATACTCGACCCGGCCAGGCACGCCGCCCAACGCGACGGCCGCGACCTGAGTCTCACCAAGAAGGAGTTCGGGGTACTGGAGGTCCTCCTGTCGGCCGAGGGGCGGGTGGTGAGTGCCGAAGAGCTCCTCGAGAAGGCCTGGGACGAGAACGCCGATCCCTTCACGAACGTGGTACGGGTCACCATCATGACGTTACGGCGCAAGCTCGGTGACCCGCCGCTTATCGACACGATCGCCGGAGTGGGTTACAGGATATGAGTATCGCGGAACGCCCGTCTTCGGGCGGGCAGGCGGGCCGGGCCGCCGAGGCGGCCTTCCCGGATCGACCGGACACCACCGAACCCGGTCTTCCTCCTCCGGCTGCCGGAGCCGGGGCAGAATCCGCCCCCCGCGCCGAAGCGGTCGGCGAGGTTGCCAGCGCCACGAGGAGCGAGGCCAAGCAACTGAAGCGGGGCATCACCATCCGTCTCAAGCTCACCCTGTGGTATGGCCTCGTATTCTTCCTGGGCGGAGTGATCCTCATCGCGGCCAACTACTTCATGGTACGGAACAGCCTCAGCATCGCGCCCGAGAAGGCTCGGGCGGCCGTGGAAGAGCAGTTCGGGCTTCAGCCCGGAGATCTCGAGTACCCCCGCTTGCCGGGGATCAATCCGGGTGAGATGGACCGCAACACCTTCATCAACGTGAACGGGGTCCTCGTCCCGCTCCCCCGCCTCATCGATCGAGCGCAGCAGGAGTTGAGGGCGGAGGCCCTGCGGCAATTGTGGATCCGTTCCCTCATCGGGCTGGGGATCATGCTGGTGTTCGTGTTCGGCCTCTCCTGGCTGGTTGCCGGCCGCATGCTCCGCCCCCTGCACGCCATCACCAGCACGGCTCGAAGGCTGTCGGGGTCCACCCTGCACCAGCGCATCAACCTCAAGGGGCCACGTGACGAGCTGAAAGAGCTGGCCGACACGTTCGACAGCATGCTCGGCCGGCTCGACAGCGCCTTCACCGCGCAACGGGAGTTCGTCGCGAATGCATCGCATGAGCTCCGTACGCCGCTCACCATCATTCGCACGGAGATCGACGTCGCCCTGGCCGATCCGGACATGTCGTCCGAGGAACTCCAGGAGATGGGCGCGGCCGTCAACGAAGCCGTGAGTCGAAGCGAGTCCCTCATCGACGGCCTGTTGGTGCTCGCGAGCGCCGACGCGGAGGGCGGGCCGGTCATGACCGATGCGGATCTCGCCGAAATCGCGGCCGAGGAGGTAGACCTGGCTTCGGCCGACGCGGACGCTCTTGGCCTACGGCTGGAGCTGGACCTGGAGCCGGCGCCGGTCAAGGGGGACAGCGCCCTCCTCGAGCGGCTGGTGGGCAACCTCATCGAAAACTCCATCCGCCACAACCTGCCCGATGGTTGGTTCAGCGTGAAGACCCGCACCCTGGACGGCAAGGCCGTCCTCACGGTGGCCAATAGCGGCCCTCTTCTCGCCCCTGAGGATCTGGAGCGTCTGTTCGAACGCTTCTACCGTCCCGACAAGTCTCGGAGCCGGAAGACCGGCGGCTTTGGGCTCGGTCTTTCCATCGTCAAGTCGGTCGCCGGCGCCCACGGCGGCGACGTGCGGCTCGCCGGCTTGGCCGAGGGGGGCCTGGAAGTCACGGTCACCCTGCCCTCGGCGGTCGAGCCGCCGGCGAACGGCAACGGCAGGAAGAGCGGCGACCGTCCGGCAGAGGCCTCTAGGCCAGACTGAGCACTATCACGAATAGGCCCACCAGCGCCGTGTAAACGGCAAATCCCCAAAGCGGGTGTTTCTTCAGGAAGCGCATCATGAAGCGCACGGCGAGGAAACCGGAGACCGCGGCGGCGAGGAAACCGACGAACAGCGCCGCCCCGCTCGTCCCCGTCGCTCCTCCGCCCAGATCGGGGAGTTTGAACAGGAAGGCTCCCAGAATAGCCGGGATGCTGAGCAGGAAGGCGAACCGCGCTGCCGTCTCCCGGTCGAAGCCCAGGAAGACGCCGGCCGAGATGGTCGAGCCTGAGCGGCTGATCCCCGGAGCTATGGCCAAAGCCTGGAAGCAACCCACGATCACCGCGTCCACGGGCCTCATCTCTCGCAGCGAGGCTCCCGGCCGGTTCCTGCGGACAGCCGCGCGGGTGGCAAGGTCGGAGGCCACCAGGAGCACGGCGGTGACCATCAGGAAGATACCCACCGAGGCGGTGCTCGAGAAGAGGCTTTCGAAGAAGGAGTTGAGGGCCAGACCGAAGATGGCCGCCGGGACGGAGCCGATCACGAGCCAGACGAACAGTCGCCTCCAATAACGGACCTCCTCCTTCGTCATCCGCCTCGGACTGAAGAGGGCCGCGACGATCTTGGCAACATCCTTGATGAAGTAGCCGACGACGGCAACGAGGGTGGCCACGTGGAGAAGCACATCGAAGGACACTCCGGGCGTGGGGATGTTGAAGAATTCGGGCACCAGTACCAGGTGTCCCGAACTCGAGACAGGAAGGAACTCCGTCAGTCCCTGGACGATGCCGAGTATGAAGGCTTGGAAGACCGACAAGTCAGGGGCCCCTCAGAAGAGAGAAGGCCTCCGCTGAGAAAGAGTCCGGCTACCGAGGTAGAGAGCTCCGACTGCCACAGCCGCTTTGAGCAGGTCCCCCAAAACGAACGGGAACAGGCCGACGCGGAGCGTCCTCTCGAGTCCGAGGCCGGATGTGACGGCCAGCCAGGGGACACCCACCAGATACACCGCGCAGCTCGCCAGAAGGGCGCCGGCAGCCAGCACGATCAGCCGGCGGACAGCCCCAACACCACCGGCATCCGGGGTACGGCGGCCGGCGAACCGGGATACGCAGCCCACGACGAACACAGCCGGGATGAAGCCTACGAGGTAGCCGCCGGTGGGGCCGGCAAGAACGATCGCGCCACCCAGGCCACCGTGGAAGACGGGGGCTCCCATGGCGCCGAGGGCGATATAGCCGATGACTGAAGAGGCACCGAGAACCGGACCCAGCGCACCGCCGATGAGGAGCACGGCCAGGGTCTGCATGGTGAGAGGTACGGGATAGAACGGGACCGACAACCAAGCCGACGCGGTGAGTATGCCGATACCGACGAGGACCAGGACCGCCTTGCGGGACGCGGCCAAGCGGACGGCTTCCATCCGCAGCAGATACGCCTTCATCAGTCCATCCTTCTTGAGTTGGCCCGCCGCCGCAGTCTAGCCACGGGCGAACACTCTGTCAAATAGACGAGCCGAGGGCGGCCCGCGGCGTCGTCCGACCCATCGTGCCGGAGAGTCACGGAGCGGCTCTTGCCGCCGGGCTCAGTTCGCGAGGACGCTCACGTCCCCGGCGAACACCTCTGTGAGACCGCCGGAGGGCGCCGGCCCGGCGACCTGTATCAACAGCTGCCCCTCCTCCCCGATGCCGGCCGCCTCGCCCGAAACCAGGCGGTCGGAGTGGCTCACTCCAGAGAAGATCTCCACTCGCCGTCCGGCTAGGGCATCCCGCCTGCGCCATTCTTCGAGCATCCCGATCCTCGCTCCCTCGACGAAACCCGCCCCTTCGCGGGACCCCGCCTCCTCGAGGTCGAGAGCCGTCCACCATCGGGTGAGCCGAGCGAGGAGCGCGGCGAGCAGAGGGGCTCGCGGAACCGCGGTGCCCAGATGCTCTGTGAGAGAGACCGGCCGGGGTCGCCTCTCCCACTCCGCCGCCAGAGCGGGCGACAGAGACGCCGAGAGGGCACCCGGCTCGCTATTGACATTCAGCCCCACTCCGGCCGCCGCCCACAGAAGCCCCGTGGCTCCGGCCGCCGCCTCTAGGAGGATGCCGCACACCTTTTTCCCCGCCAGCAGGACGTCGTTGGGCCACTTGAGCGAAACCTGCTCCCGAAGTTGGTACTCGTCCTCGAGCACCTCGGCCACGGCCACACCCGTGGCGAGGGCCAGCAGATGGGCCCGGTCGGGGTCGAGGCTGGGTCGAAGCAGCACGGAGAAAGTGAGATCACGTCCAGGCTGGCTCAGCCAGGTCCTTCCCAGCCGGCCCCGGCCGCCTGTCTGGTTGTCGGTGACCAGAGCCGTTCCCGCCGGGCTGTGTCCGGCCATGTCTTTGAGCGCCGTGTTTGTCGACCGGCAACTGGACCGGTAGATGAAGGGCACGCCGGCCGTCCACGGTCTGTCAGGGTCGGCGCGCGCCAGCAGCAGAGGAAGGACCGCGCCGGCCTCGATAGAATCATCCCATACGCTCGGAAATGCCACCTAGGAAACCTTTCAGAAGCAGACGGCATCTGCTATGTTGTGGCGTCCCCGACTTGAGGAGTGCGTGCGTTGTTCAAGAAGTTGCCAAGCATCGGTAAACGCCGTATCGGGACTGGAGGGTTCTGGGCCCTCATCGCCGTTGGAGCAGTCGTCGTCATCGTGGTGCTGGCCATCCTAGTCGACTCGGCCATGTACTACAACAAGATCCATTCGGGAATCAGTGTTGCCGGCATCAGTCTGGGAGGGAAGACCCCGGTTGAGGCCACGGCAGCGCTGCAGGAAGTGGTAGATCAGAGCCAGGCCAACCCCATCACGCTGACCTACGGGGACAAGACCTGGACGCTGATGCCCACCGACGTCGATGCGAGCATGGACGTGAACGGTGCGGTCGAGGCCGCCATGGACGTCTCCCGCAACGGCAACTTCTTCTCAGACCTCGGCACCCGCTGGAAGCTGTACTTCGGCGATCGCGACCTCCCTCTCACCGGCGGTGTGGATGAGACCAAGGTCGCTGCGTTCGTCGCGCAGCTCGCCGGCCAGATCGACGTGGCTCCTGTGGACGCCGGTCTCGCAATCGACAACGGAGAGATCAAGGTCATCGAGAGCGTGGAAGGCAAGGCGGTCGATCAGTCGGCCCTGTCTCAGACCCTGAGCTCGCTGCTGGTGTCCCTGCACGCCACAACTTTGGAGATACCGGTGGTGGTCGTGGAGCCTTCGGTCACAGCCGAGGACAACGCCGAGGCGCAGTTGCAGGCCGAGACGATGATAAGCGGGCCCGTGACGGTGACTCACGGCGAGGATCAGTGGACCATCACGGCGCAGCAGATAGCCTCATACATGGGCTTCACATCCGAGGACCGGAACGGCGTGTCCACTCTGGTCCCCAATATGGACGTTACCAAGCTGCAGCCGCTGCTCGTAGAGATCGAGCCGGCCGTCGCCAGCGAGCCCGTCGACGCTTCGTTCGACAGCGACGGGACAAAAGCCTGGGTCGTACCCGGCAAGGATGGTGAACAACTCGATGCCGAGGCGACTGCCCAGGCCATCACCGAGGCCACCCTCAAGACCGGTGACCGTACTGTGGAAGCGATCACGAAGAAGAAAGAGCCCGACCTCACCACCGCGGAAGCCGAGGCCATGGGTATCAAGGACAAGCTGTCCTCCTATACCACGAAGTACGTGGGGAGCAGCGCCCGCCAGGTGAACGTCAAGATCACCACCCAGTACGCGACCGGCGTGATGCTGGCCCCTGGTGAGGAGTACAACTTCGACAAGCAGATCGGGCCGCGCACGACCGCCCGCGGCTACAAGCTGGCACCCGGCATCGTCGGACCAAACACGCTGGAAGATGTACTCGGCGGCGGCATCTGCCAGGTCTCCACCACGACCTTCAACGCCGTCATCGAGGCCGGGCTTAAGGTCACGGAGAGGCACAACCACTCCATCTACATCAGCCACTATCCCAACGGCCGCGACGCCACAGTGACCGCGGGTGGCAAGAATCTTCGCTTCAAGAACGATACCGCTCACTACATCTGGGTCAGAGGCGCGTCCGACGGGGTCACGACCACCATTGCGATCTACGGCACCGACGACGGGCGTAAGGTCAAGATCACCGTGGGCGCCTTCTACAACGTCGTGGGCAGGTCCACCGTCACCATCAAAGACGCCACCCTCGCCAGTGGCAAGACCGTCGTGGAAGACAACGGCCAGACCGGCAAGTCGCTGAAAACGTCATATGTCGTCACCCGCAACGGCGAGACGATCAACCAGCAGACCTTCATAAGTGTCTGGCCCATGTACCCGAAGGAGATCCGCGTGGGTACTTTGACGACCGAGTCCACCACGACCACTACCACGAGCACTACCAGCAGCACCAGCCCGACGTCCAGCACAAGTACCACCACTACCTCGACCAC
>CAZWAR010000090.1:0-11130 GCA_964631965.1 uncultured Gaiellales bacterium | reverse complement strand
TCCCCGGCGATGACGGCGTACTGGAACTGCGTCTGGTTGGCCGTGCCCGTCGTCTACCTGGCGTTCGCTGCCGTGGTCGTAGTGTTCTTTGTATTTCTCGGACCGCCGCTCATCCGCCAGTTCCAGCGACTGCTCGATGCCATCCCGGGGTGGCTGGACGCTTTCAACGGCCTCTTGGCCGACCTGCAGTCGTGGCTGGCCACTCACAACATCAACGTCAACCTGCAGTTCAACACCAATGACATCGTCAACTGGGTCCAGACCAGGGGCAGCCAGTCTATCGGAGCCTTGTTCTCGTTCGGGGTGAGCCTTGCCGGGATGATCTTCAACATCTTCCTGACGGTAGTCGTCAGCTTCTACATGCTCATCGATGGCAAGCGGATCTTCCGCTTCCTGTGTCGTATCGTCCCGGGCACCCCTGACGTGAAGGAGAGCTACGTCCGGGGACTGCAGACCGCCTTCAGCCGTTTCGTGAGAGGCCAGCTGCTGTTGGCCGCCACTGTGGGGCTGGCGAGTGGGCTCGTCATCTGGATCTTGAGCTGGGATATCGTCGGGGTGTGGCCCGAAGGCGGACAGTACGCCCTGCTGTTCGGTTTCTGGGCCGGTATCACCGAGATCATCCCGTACGTGGGACCCTACATCGGGGCCATCCCCCCGGTCATCGCCGCGTTCTTCCACTCGCCGATGACTGCGGTCATCATCATCATCGCCTATTTCGTCATCCAGCAGCTGGAGAGCCACATCCTGGCCCCCAACATCGTCGGCAGTTCCGTCGGGGTCCACCCGCTCATTGTCATTTTCGCCCTTCTGGCGGGAGCGGAAATAGGGGGGATCCTCGGGATCATCGCTTCGCTACCCCTCCTTGCCATGCTTCGGCATACCCTCCACTTCTACCATTTCGAACGTTCGAAAGCTCCGTGGGCGGCCGACGACGGCATCGCTCTCATCCCTGCCCGCTCGGGAGGTCCTCCACCCCGGAGGGTGCCTTCCTCGCCGGTACCGCCACCGTCTGGCGCCGGCGAACGGGGTTTCTACGGTGAAGACCCGACCACACCGAGCACGGCGTCGGCGGGACCGGCGGGAGCATCGAAGCCGGGCTCTGGAGCCGAAGGGGGCTCTCGTACCGGTGTGCCTCAGGCTGAGAAGGGCAGGGGTATCGCCGAAGCCGAGGACTGAAGATGCGGTCGAGAATGAGACCGAGGCTGCCTGCCGCCTCGATTTGTGGCAGCCTGGCGATACTGTTACAATCGCCAGTTGCCGGGGTGTGTAGCCCGGAATCCGAGACTAGCAGGGCAATGGAGAACATTCGCGATTCGGTCGGGGTCGGGCTGCGCAGAGGGTTCAAGCCGTTCCTTTCCGGTCTCCACAAGATCGGGGTCACCCCGAATCAGATCACAGTAACCGGAACCGCCCTCAACGCCGGGGTAGCCGTCCTCATCGTGTTCGACCATCTCGTCTGGGCGGGCATCCTCATCATCGTGGCCGGCCTCTTCGACATGCTCGACGGTGCCCTCGCCCGCCGCACGCAGAACGTCACCCCGTTCGGGGCGTTCCTCGATTCGACGCTCGACCGGGTATCGGAGGGGATGATCCTCGCGGCCGTCGCCTATTTCCTGGCCGTCAAAGGTGGGGAGCGCGGGGCCATCGACGCCGCTCTCGTGGTGATGGCTCTTCTTGGTAGCATCCTCGTGAGTTACACTCGTGCACGAGCAGAGTCACTTGGTGTGGAATGCAGGTCGGGGATCATGACCAGGCCCGAGCGCATCATCCTCGTTGCCATCGGGCTCTTCTTCAATGTGCTTCCGTATGTGGTCTACGTGATGGTGGTGCTGACCGCGTTCACTGTTGTCCAGCGGGTAGTCCACACGCATAGGGAGCTCGGTAAGAAACGGGAACAGGGAGGATCCGTTGAGCGATAAAGTTCGGGTAGCTGTGATAGGGGTGGGGAACTGCGCATCGTCCTTCATCCAGGGCGTCGAGTTCTACAAGGACGCGAAGGCGGACGAGTTCGTCCCCGGCCTGATGCACGTGAACCTCGGCGGATATCACATCTCCGACATCGAGTTCACCTGCGCCTTTGATGTCGACAAGACGAAGGTCGGCAAAGACCTCTCCCAGGCCATTTGGGGTGGACGCAACTGTACGACCAAGTTCTGCGACGTTCCCGAGATGGGCGTGAAGGTATACCGGGGTATGACCCACGACGGTCTGGGCAAGTACCTCTCCGAGGTCATCGAGAAGGCGCCCGGCCCCACCGACGATGTGGTCGGCATTCTCAAGGACACCAACACCGACGTCGTGGTGAACTACCTGCCCGTGGGTAGCGAGATGGCCACCAAGTGGTACGTCGAGCAGATACTGGAAGCCGGCTGTGGCATGGTCAACTGCATCCCGGTCTTCATCGCCCGCGAGAAGTACTGGCAGGACCGTTTCATCGAAAAAGGCCTGCCGGTCATTGGCGACGACATCAAATCCCAGGTCGGCGCCACTATCGTGCATCGGGTGCTCACCAAGCTCATGCGCGACCGCGGTGTACGGCTGGAGCGCACCTCTCAGCTCAACGTGGGCGGCAACACCGACTTTCTCAACATGCTGGAGCGGTCGCGCCTGGAGAGCAAGAAGATCTCCAAGACCAACTCGGTCACCTCCCAGCTCGACTACGATCTGGGTAGCAAGAACATCCACATCGGCCCGTCCGATTATGTCGAATGGCTCGACGACCGCAAGTGGGCCTACATCCGCATGGAGGGTCGTACCTTTGGCGACGTGCCGCTCAACATCGAGCTCAAGCTCGAAGTGGTCGACTCTCCGAACTCGGCCGGTATCGTCATCGACGCGGTGCGCTGCGCCAAGCTCGCCCTCGACCGGGGCGTCTCTGGCCCGCTCTACGAGCCGGCTTCGTACTTCATGAAGAGCCCGCCCATCCAGTACAGCGACGAGCAGGCCCGGCTGAAGACCGAGGCCTTCATCGCCGGCACTACGGCGGAATAGGGCCCCAGCGGAACGCGGTAGGGCAGGTACGATCTTGTCCGAGGCCCGGGTGGACTGAGGTTCGCCCGGGCCTCGGTATATCCATAGGTGGACAACCGGATGAGGAGCCAGGAGAGTGGAGCCGATTGCCTGAAGCTCTGCACATAGCTCTAGTCGCTCCGTTCTCATGGAGCCAGCCCAGCGCGGTGAACCAGCACGTAGCCCATTTGGCGCGGGCGCTCAAGGCCCTTGGGCACAGGCCTGTGGTGGTGACTTCGTTTGACGAGGGAGAGGAGAGCGAGCGTACCCGGGCCCTCTTCCATCGTACCCGGGGCCGTCTGGTGAGTCTTCTCTCCGACTATCGCTGCGGCTCGGCCCCCGATGGTCTTCTGTTGCCCCCGGCCGGCTGGGGCCCACTTCGTCCGGTCGACGGGATCCCGGTGATACCGCTGGGGTTCAGTTTCCCGCTGCGCTGGAACGGCGGGGTTGCGAACCTCGGCCTCCCAGTGGATATCACATCCCGCTTGGAGCGGCTCATGATCGGGGCCCGCTTCGATCTGGTGCATGTGCACGAACCCCTGGCTCCGTCCCTCGCCTTCACCGCGTTGCGGGAGGCGCGCAGCCCGGTGGTGGCTACGTTCCACCTGACGCCGGTCGCCGTCGCGTCATATGATCTGGGCCAGCCGGTCCTCGAACGTTTCTTCCACCGTTTCGACGCACGCGTGGTGACGTTCCCGGGGGCTCGAGGCATCCTCGGCGATCTCTATCCCGCTGAGTACGAGTTCGTCCCCTGCGGAAGCGCCATCGGCGCCTCCCATCAGGCCGTGCAGCCTCACATTTCGGGACGGGCGGTCTCCGCATCCCCCTACGGCCTCCACGTCTACCAGGGCGACTCCCGGCGTTCCCTGCGGGCTCTCCTCCGAGCGTTGAACGACGACTGGCCTCCGGGCATCGACCGTCTGGTTGTCGCTTTCCACAGCCCTTCGGCGAATCGCTGGCCCCCGCGCTCGGTGCCCCGGAAGCTGCGAACCAGAGTCGATCTGGTGCGGTTCGACAGCGTCGAGGAGTTGGGCCCGATATACCAGGGCGCCGCTGTGGCCATACTCCCCTTCCTGGGGGGCGAATGGCTCTGCAGCTCCATCGCCGACGCGGCGGTCTGTGGGTGCCCGGTGGTGGGCCCTGACCTGCCGCCTGTTCGTGACTATCTGGGCCTGACGGGCACCGCCGCGGTCGCGGCGGCCGCGTCTTCAGGGGTGGCGCTCACATCCGAGACCGGCGGTTCCATTGGGGCCGCGCCTCCGGCTCCTCCCGCGGGGGCGGTGTTCTCGCCTCAGGACTTCTCATCGGTGGCGGCGGCGATTCAGAGTACTCTAGCGGTGGCTATGGCGGCTGCATCGGGGGAGCCCGCCGACCCGCCGCGCGCAGGTTCGGCTTCGCCGTATTCCATGGTTGCCGTTGCCGCACGGCTTGAGGTCCTGTACAAGGACACGATCGCAGCTGCCACGGGCGATCGGATCGCGGGGAGGACACCGGCGGCCACGAGGTCGTTGCACGTACGCGGCATCGGGCAGGAGACGCCGCGCCGGAGGGCCCGCATTGCCGCTCACAGCCCGGCTCACCCGGACTGGATCAACGCCGATCTGCACATGCACACGACGTTCTCCAAGGACTCGAAGAACACGGTCGAGACCATCATTCGCACCGCGCGGGAGATCGGCCTCGGCGCCATCGCCGTGACCGACCACAACGAGATCAAGGGAGCATTTCGGGCCCGGGAACTGGCCGAGGGGGACCCCTTCGTGATCGTCGCCGAGGAGATCAAGTCGAGAGAGGGGGAGGTCATTGGCCTCTTTCTGGAGGAGTGGATCCCGCCACAGCTCAGCTTTGACGAGACCCTCTCCCGCATCAAGGAGCAGGGCGCCCTCGTCTATGTCCCTCACCCCTTCGACGCGCTCCGCACCACCCCGTCCTACCAGGCCCTGGTGGACAACCTCCACCGCATAGACGTCATCGAGATCTACAACGCCAAAGTAGCCCTGTCGGCGTTCAACCTCAGTGCCGAGCGTTTTGCGGCCAAGTACAACATCGTTGCCGGAGCCGGCAGTGACGCTCACGTCCGCCAGGCACTCGGTACCGCGATGCTCCGTATGCCGCGTTTTCACGACCCGCAGAGCTTCATGGCCGCCCTCTGGGAGGCGGACATCATCGCCCGGCGCAAGAACCTGCTATATCTGCAGTCTCTGAAGCTGCTACAGACCACTCTCGACCGGGTGCTCCCGGAGGATTGATCCCTCCGTAGGATCCCTTTCTCCGCAGGATTTCGAGCTCTTTCCGCCAATATGACTAGCATGAACGACTCCCAACCGCTCACCGAAGCCTCCGAGATCTATCAGAAGCTCGAAGAACGGGCGATCGGCGACAGCAACGATGTGAACCGGCGCATCGTTGCCTGCCGGAAGTGCCGCAGGGGGCAAGAGGGTTTCCTGCCCGTTGTCGGGTCGGGCCACCCGCTTGCGGACATCATGCTGGTCAAGTACCAGCCCCACTATCTCGAAGTGAACGAGGGTGTCTCCTTCTACGGCCGATCCGGCTCGGCGGTCCTAAAGAGCATGCAACGCCTGGGTGTGAACCCTCTGGTCGTCTACGGCACCAACATGGTCAAGTGCCACGACGTGCGGCCCGTCGACGGGGAGCGGAACTGTCCGGTCTTCTGGCTGGAGGAGTTCCACATCACCCACCCTCGCATCATCGTGGTGATGGGGCGCCGCACGCTCGCGGTGGTCAACAAGACCCGGGTGGCCGGGATGAAGAAGCTCAACTGGGACCCGGGAACTCTCCAGAGCTTCACACCTTTCTGCAAGGCCCTGGTGACGCCCGACATCGACGAGTGCCTGGACGACGAGCAGGACAAGGCCGAGTTCTGGAAGGCCTTCCGCAGCCTGGGGGAGTGGTTCCAGGACGAACCACCGTATTAGCGAGCGGGCCCTCGATCCGGCTCTCGGGCCTGCGCGCCCTCATTCATCCGCCATACCGGCCTCTCTCGACAGCAATCCAACGCTCTCCACGTGTGGCGTATGAGGGAACATGTCCACGGGTGTGACCCGCACCAGCCGGTAACCGTACTCCTGCAGCTTGGCGATGTTGGGCCCCATCGTTGCCGGATTGCAGGAGACGTAGACAAGACGGGGCGCCGCGGTCTCCCCGATGCGGATGATGGCTTTGTCTGTGAGGCCGGCCCGCGGCGGGTCCACTACAACGACGTCGGGGCGTGCCACGCTTGGCGGTAGCTCGAGGGCACTCTCAGCGACCGCGCGCAATACCTTGGCCACGTCGCCTTCCAGGAAGAAGGCGTTGCCGATACCGTTGAGACGGGCATTCTCCCCGGCGTCCTTCACCGCTTCAGGGATGGCTTCGATACCCAACAGCGCCTCAGCGTGCTTAGCCAGCGAAAGTCCGATGGAGCCGACCCCCGAGTAGAGGTCCCAGATGACCGGACCTTCGGCCGACATCGTTCGGGGCCGGAGCCCACCGTCTCCCCCGGCGACCGATCCGTGATCGGCCGGAGTCGGTAGGGGGATCGTTACTTCGCGGGCTGCCAGTCGATAGAGCACCTCGGTCTGCCGCAGATTCGTCTGGAAGAAGGCGTTCACGGAGATCTTCAGGGTAATCCCGGCCACTTTCTCGAAGAGATGGGGTCGGCCCCACAACGTCGTGCCTTCCAGGCCGCTGCTGAGCTCTGCACGCCCTTCGTTGATCGAGTGGAGAACACCCACGAGTTGGGGCAACTCGGTACTCAGCCGGTCGATCAACCGGGTGGCACCGGGCAACCCACCAGGCACCGTCACAAGGCTCACCAGCAACTCGGCCCCGTTCTGTGCCGACCTCACCAGCAGATGGCGGGCGAACCCCTCTCGCCGGCGCGGGTCCCATCCGGCCAGTCCCTCCTCGCGCAGCCACGTCTCCACGACCGCCCGCGCGTGCTCGATGCCTGGATCGAGTAGATGGCATTCCGAAAGAGGCAGGATGGTGTCCCAGCGGCCCGGCAGCTTGAATCCGACTACCGCCCCTCCCTCCTCGTCTCTCCCGATGGAGAAGTCGGCGCGGTTGCGATACCGCCACGGATCGGTCATCCCCTCGATGGGCAGTAATTCGAAACCGCTCAGACCGCCCAGATGCTCAAGCGATTCCCGAACCTGCTGGGTCTTGTATTCCAGCTGCACGTTGTAGTCGAGACCCTGCCACACGCACCCGCCGCATGTCCCGAAATGAGGACAACGGGCGGAGATGCGGTGTGACGAGGGAGTGAGGATCTCCACCGCCCGGGCCTCCGCGTGACGCTTCTTGTACTTGGTGATCCGAGCCATTATGACGTCGCCGGGCACTCCCCCCGTGACGAAGACCACGAACTCCCCGATCTTGGCGATACCCGCTCCGCCGAAGGCCAGGTTGGTGACGGTAAGTTGGACGAGGTCGCCTTTGCGCAATCTGGGTGCATCCATAGGACCGAGGATTATAGCGGGCGGTGGGGCCGGTGCGGCCAGGGTTGCATCCGCCTCCCATTCTCGTTCTGGGCCGCCCCCGCCCACCCGATGCGGTCTCAGCACTCAGGCGCTCGGCCACAGGCTGCGCCGGCTGCACCGGACCAAGAACGCGGAAGCCCCGGCCGGGGCCGGGGCTTCCGCACAACAGGGAGGGGGGACAGAGGTAGGTCTTGCGGCCGGCCCTGTTCGGGGACACGCCGCCGACTGTCTCAGCTGTGAGCGGCCGGTTCGGGCACCGCCTCCTCGGCCTCGGGCGCACCGGCCACCTTTTCGAACACCAGACCCAGGTCGCGTTCGTCCACTCTGACGGTGTCGCCGTCCCGGAGCTCCCCCTTGAGGAGCGCGAGGGCTACCTGGTCTTGGATCTCCTTCTGGATGAGCCGTTTGAGGGGCCTGGCGCCGTAAGCCGGGTCGTAACCCTGCTTGGCCAGGTAGGTCTTCGCCTCGTCGGTGATCTCCAGGCGGATGTCCCGCTCGGCCAGACGCTTGCGAAGGAGCCCCAGCTGGATCTCCACGATGCTCTTGATGTCTTCCAGGCTGAGCCGGTGGAAGATGATGATCTCGTCCACTCGGTTGAGGAACTCCGGCTTGAACGTGGCCTGCATGAGCTCGCTCACCCGGGCATCCATCTCGATCTCGGTGATATCGGGGTCGAGGATGAATTGGCTGCCGATGTTGGACGTCATGATGACCACGCTGTTTTTGAAGTCCACAGTGCGGCCGTGCCCGTCGGTGAGCCGGCCCTCGTCCAAGATCTGCAGTAGCAGGTTGAACACATCCGGGTGGGCCTTCTCGATCTCGTCGAGCAGCAGCACCGAGTACGGACGGCGCCGTACGGCTTCGGTGAGGTACCCGCCCTCCTCGAAGCCCACGTAGCCGGGCGGAGCCCCGATGAGCCGGGCTACGGAATGCCGCTCCTGGAACTCGCTCATATCCACGCGAATCATGGCCTTCTCGTCGTCGAACAGGAACTCGGCTAGAGCCCGGCCGAGTTCCGTCTTGCCGACGCCGGTGGGACCCAGGAAGATGAAACTGCCGATGGGCCGGTTTGGGTCCTGCAGGCCCGCTCGGGCCCGCCGGATCGCACTAGCGACCGCATTGAGAGCATCGTCCTGGCCGACTACGCGCAGGTGCAGACGCTCCTCCATGTGGATGAGCTTCTCCACCTCGCCTTCGAGCAACCTGCTCACAGGAATCCCGGTCCACTTGGCCACGACCTCGGCGATGTCTTCCTCTTCGACCTCTTCCTTCAGCATGCGCACGTCGCGCTGCAGCTCGTTCAGCCGGGTGTTCTCTACGGCCAATAGCCGCTCAGCCTCCGGGATGCGCCCATAGCGCAGCTCGGCCGCCTTCTGCAGGTCGCTGCCACGCTCGGCCCGCTCGGCTTCGGTCTTCAGCTGGTCGATCTGCTCCTTGGCGCTCTGGATCTTGCCGATGGTGTCCTTCTCCGCCTGCCAGTGCGCTTTCATGCCGGCTGACTGCTCGCGCAGATCGGCCAGTTCAGCCTCTATCGCTTGGCGGCGATCTTTGGAGGCCGCGTCCTTCTCTTTGCTGAGAGCGTGATGCTCGATGTCGAGCTGCTTGATGCGGCGTTCGACCTGGTCGATCTCCATGGGCATCGAGTCGATCTCGATGCGCAGGCGACTGGCCGCCTCGTCGACCAAATCGATGGCCTTGTCGGGCAGGAACCGGTCGGAGATGTAGCGGTTCGAAAGGACGGCTGCGGCGATGAGCGCCGAGTCCTGGATCCGGACTCCGTGGTGTACTTCGTAACGCTCTTTCAGCCCCCGCAGGATGGCGATGGTGTCCTCCACCGTGGGCTCGCCCACGAGCACGGGCTGGAAGCGCCGTTCGAGGGCGGCATCCTTCTCCACGTACTTGCGGTATTCGTCCAGGGTGGTCGCACCCACCACCCGCAGCTCGCCCCGAGCCAACATTGGTTTGAGCATGTTCGACGCGTCCATCGCGCCCTCAGCCCCGCCGGCGCCTACGATGGTGTGCATCTCGTCGATGAAGGTGATGATCTCGCCCTCGGAATCCGCGATCTCCTTGAGCACGGCCTTCAGGCGCTCCTCGAACTCCCCGCGGTACTTGGCGCCTGCGACCATAGCCCCGATGTCGAGGGCCACCACCCGCTTGTTCTTGAGGCCTTCGGGCACGTCGCCCGAGACGATTCGCTGGGCCAGTCCCTCGGCGATGGCCGTCTTGCCGACGCCCGGCTCGCCGATGAGCACCGGGTTGTTCTTCGTCCGGCGGCTGAGCACCTGGATCACGCGCCTGATCTCGTCGTCCCGCCCGATAACCGGGTCGAGCTTGCCCCGCCGCGCCAGGTCGGTGAGATCGCGACCGAATCGCTGGAGGGCCTGGTACTTCTCTTCCGCGTTGGGATCCTCCGCCCGCTGGGAGCCACGCAGTTCCTTCAGCACGGTCAGGACCGCATCGCGGGTAACGCCATTGCGCTTGAACAGGCCGCCCAGATAGCCGCTGCTGGCGGCCAGCCCCATGAGCACATGCTCTGTCGACACATACGTGTCCTTCATCTTGTCCGCTTCGGACTGGGCGGTCTCGAGAGCTGCCTGTGTCTCCCGGGAGAAGCCCACTTGGGTGTCGCCGTGCACGGTTCCGAAGTGCTCCAGCCGGGTGGCCAACTCGGAACGCAAGGAGGCGGGGTTCGCGCCAATCCGCTCGAGGATGGGCACCGTGAGACCGCCGTCCTGGTCCATAAGAGCTACGGTCAGATGTTCGGGCTCCACCTGGGCGTGCCCGCGCTCCATGGCTGTCTTCTGAGCGGCGGCCAACGCCTCCTGGGCCTTGAGCGTGAACCGTTCCAGTTGCATCGTCTTCTACTCCTCATCAGCCGGGTCGGGCGACGACGTTGGTATACCCGTTCCAGCTATTAGTCTAATGGTGTAGAAAATCTTATACGAACAGACTCATATATGTCAAGGCGGGGAGTGCCGGAAACGTGCAGCAGGAAATCGGGTGCGATGTTCGTGACCCTTGGCGGGAAACAAGCCGGCGACGCTACCTAGGATCGGGTCACCTGGCGGGTCAGGCCTGAGGCTCGGTGGCAGTCGTCGAGGGCGACGTGGTGGTCGTGGTTGTGACCGGCGGTTTCGTCGTGGTGGTGGACGGCTGGGTGGTCGTCGTCACCGGAGGCTCCGTGGTGGAAGTCTCCAGCGTCGTCGTGGTGGTGCTGTGAGTGGTGGTGGACGACGGCCAAACGGCGAACTGGCTGCTGTAGTGCGTATCGTACTTGACGAGCACCGAAGGCTCGGCGAAATCGGTCTCCGAATAGTCCCTGTCGGCCGTGTCCATAAACTTCTGCCATATGATGGCCGGGAAGCTGCCCCCCGTCACGGCTATGCCGTGAATGTCATTCATGGGGACGATCGCGTCCGGGTACCCCACCCAAACGCTGGTAGACAGATGCGGCGTATAGCCGCAGAACCAGGCATCTCCGTTGTCCTGGGTGGTGCCGGTCTTCCCCGCTGCCGGGCGGCCGATCTTCGCTTTCGTGCCGGTGCCCGACTGCACGTTCTCTTCGAGGATCCGGGTGACGTCATAGGCGACACCTGCCGAGATCGCCTGCGTGCGCTTCGGGTTGGCGGTCCAGATG
>CAZWAR010000089.1:0-11166 GCA_964631965.1 uncultured Gaiellales bacterium | reverse complement strand
CCCATCACCATGGTGATCATGTTCATCGTGGGCTACCTGCTCCAACGGGGCCTGCTCAACTTCGTGGTGGGGCGAGGAGACGTCGCGGGCGTCATTGTGACGTTCGGTATCTCCATGGTGCTCCAGAACGCCCTTCTACTCGGCTTCACGGCCAACTCTCAGGGTCTCGACGCCGGGCGCGTAGAGAACCTGAGTATCAAGATCAACGATCGTTTGGCCGTCGGCTGGCTTCCGTTGATCATCTTCTTGATGGCACTGGTGGTCATCTCGGTGCTTCAGGTCTATATGAACCGCACCAAGATGGGACGGGCCTTCCGGGCCGTCTCCGACGATTCGGACGCCGCCCGGCTCATGGGTATCAACACCAAGCACATCTGGGCCGTGGCCATGGGGGTCTCCCTGCTGATCGTCACCATCGGCGGCGTGATGATGGGTATCCGTACCACCTTCGACCCGCTGCTCGGTAGCCAGCGCCTTATCTTCGCGTTCGAGGCCGTCATCATCGGCGGTATGGGCTCGAGCTGGGGGACGCTCCTCGGCGGGATAGTCCTCGGCCTGGGTCAGACTTTGGGCGCACAGGCCTTCGGTTCGGCGTGGTCAATCCTTGTCGGTCACATGATCTTCGTGATCATCCTGGCTGTGAGACCGCAAGGCTTCCTAGCGAAGACGGTGACGACATGAGAACGGCAAAGGCACTTCCTGCAGACAAACGGTTCAGCGTATGGGTGGCGAACCGCACCAACCTGTACATCGGTATCTTCGGGCTGCTCGTAATCGTCGTCCTCGCGCTTTTCCCGACCTTCGCGGGGATACCGTGGACGCGGCGCCTCGTAGACTTCTTCACCCTCATGGCGTTGGCCCAGTTCTGGAACCTGATGCTCGGTTATGCCGGCCTGATCTCAGTGGGGCAGCAGGGCTTCATCGGTATCGGCTCTTACACCTTGTGGCTGTTTGCCGACATCCTGCACATCCACCCGTTCATCAGCGTTATCTTCGCGGCCATCGGTGGCGCCGTCATCGCTTTGCCCGCCGCTCTTCTGGTGTTCAAACTCAAGGGTGGCTACCTGGCCATCGGTACCTGGGTCATCGCCGAGGTTCTTCGCCTGATAGTCGCGAACATCAAACGAACGGGGGGTGGTTCGGGGATAACCATCCAAGCTGCCACCAAACTCGGTACTGACGTCCGGGTGCCCGGCAGCTACTGGTGGGGCCTCGCTTCCGCGGTCATTGCCATGGCGGTGACCTACTTCCTCTTGCGATCCCGCGCCGGTCTGGCTCTCAAGGCCATGCGCGACGATGATCTGGCGGCGGAGAGCAACGGCGTGAACCTGTGGCGCATGAAGCTCTACACCTACGTCATCGCCGGTGCCGGGTGTGCGTTGGTCGGCGCGATCGTGGCCATCCACCTGCTGCGCGTGCAGCCGGCGGCCGCGTTCTCCATCAACTGGACCGGCTACATCCTGTTCATCACGGTCATCGGCGGGGTGGGTACGATAGAAGGGCCGATCATCGGCACCCTCATCTACTTCGTATTGCGCGAGACCACGTCCAAGTACGGGGAGTGGTATTTCATCGTGCTCGGTCTCCTGGCCATCGTCGTAACGGTATGGAGCCCGGCCGGCATCTACGGTTTCATCGTGCGAAAGACGAACTTTTTCTTCTTCCCGCTTCAGAGGAAGCTACGATTGGCTTCCGCCGAGACGGCCGAGGAGCTGCCTGCGAAGGCGGAAGTGTAGCGTCCATGTTCGAAAATGGTCGATGAAGAGAGGCCGCCCCCTCGGGGCGGCCTCTTCGTTGTACGCGCAGGACCGTCGCCGCGCCCGCTATGATATCGTGAGAGGTCCCATGGAACGGAAATACGTTCCGCTGGATGGCACCCAACGGAAGGAGACGAAGGTGGCGCATCCTACCGACGCGAAGGCCAGGACCGAGGAATCGGAGCTGAGTGTCCGTGCGGTGGTGCGCGCTGTAGCGATACTCGAGCAGTTCAATCTGGAGCGGCCGGAGCTCAGCCTCACAGAGATCAGCGCCGGCATCGGACTCAGTAAGAGCACCACCCACCGCCTGCTCACGACCCTGGAAGCGACCGAGATGGTGGAGTTCGACAAACGGACGTCACGCTACCGGTTGGGGCTGAAGGCGTACCGGCTGGGGAGCATCGTGGCCAAGAGCATGGAGCTGGTGAAGCAGGGGGATCCCCTCCTTGCGGCGATCGCCGAAGAGACCAGCGAGACCTCCTTCCTGGTGCTTCCCGATGGCAACGAGGCACTGTGCGCCCGTCGTTTCGACGGTAGTCATCAGATCCGGGTGCTCTATCTGGAGCCGGGAAAGCGCACGCCGTTCAATTGTGGGGCCGCCCAGCGCGTATTGCTTGCGCATCTGCCCGACGACCACTGGGAGGATGTCGTTGCCGGTCACGTCCGACGCATGACCCAGTACTCCCTGGTATCTCGAGACGAGTTGGAACGCGACCGCAGAGAGATCCGGGAACGCGGATACTCGGTGAGCTGGGAGGACGTCACCCTTCACGCCTGCGCCCTGGGGGCGCCGGTGCGCGACGCGAGTGGGTCGGTGACGGCCGCGGTGAGTATCTCGGGGATCGTCCAGAGGTTCTCGGCAGAACGCCTTCCCGGTCTCATCCGCAGCGTGATGAAGCTGGGGGACGATCTCTCCCGCAGACTCGGCTATCTGCCTCCGGAGAACTTCAGGTCCTAGAGAGTACTGCCGGCTGCTCCAGGAGGTCTCTCACCCTGCTGAGGAACCTCGCGGACGGACCACCATCAAGTATGCGGTGATCCGTGGTCAGGCAGAGGGCCAGCATGCGCCTCTTGACGACTTGGTCCTTCGCGAAGACCGGTGCGGACACGATGGCGCCCACGCCGAGGATGGCCGCCTGAGGCGGCACGATGATGGGAGTGAAGGTCTCGACTCCCAGGGAGGCTAGGCTGGTGATGGTGAACGTCGCTCCCGCGTAGTCGTCCGGCCCCAGCTTGCCCGACCGGGCGCCGGCGACCAGTCGGTCTATCTCCACAGCGGTCTCCCTGATACCCATCCGGTCGGCGCCGTGGACCACCGGGATCACCAGACCGTCGTCCTCGAGGTCCACCGCGAATGCGATATTGACCTCCGGGACTATCCGGATCCCCCGCCCTTCGATCCACTGAGAGTTCACTCCGGGAAAGTCCGTCAGAGCGAGCGCAGCGGCTCGGACGATGAGAGCATCGAGAGACACGGCCAGCCTTTTGTCACCGCCGCCGGCCTTGAGGCTGCGCCGGAGGGCCATCGCCTCCGTGACGTCGCAGCGCAGGGTGTAGGTGACCTGTGGGACGGTGGTGGCGGAGAGAGTCATGCGTTCAGCGATGATCTTCCGAGTCCGGCTGAGCTTGACTATCTTGCCACTTTCGCCCCCGGAGGCCGCCGGGCCGGCGGTGGGCGTCACGCCGGACGCGGAGACGCCCGGGGAAGCGAGCGGCACCGGCGCCGGGCGCGAACCGGTATTCCCGGCCGCCAAGGCGAGGACGTCCCTCTCAGTGAGGCGGCCGTCATGCGGAGCGGCTGCCGCCAGATCGATGCCCAGCGCCCTGGCCCGAGCACGCGCGCGAGGGGAAGCGAACACTCGGCCGTCCGGGGCGGCCGGTTCTATGCCTGGCCGAGCCCCGTCGGCGTCATCGAGCGGCGAGGCGGCTCTTCCGCCCGGCACCGCAGGCGCTGGCCCCGTCTCTGGGCCCATCACGTCGGTTGCGGTTGCGGGTGCGCCCGCGTCGCTACCCACTTCGGGCACGCCCGCCATGGGCCCGGTCTCCTTCAAAGGCGTGGCGTTTCGGGCCCGGGCCTGTTCAGCTTCCTCAGCGGTTTCGGCGACCAGGGCCACCACCGCTCCGACAGCCACAGTGTCGCCCTCCTCGCAGAGAACGGCGGCGAGGAGACCGCCTACAGGCGAAGGCGCGTCCGAAGTGGCCTTATCGGTCTCGACCATGAAGAGTGGTTCTCCCGCCTCAACTCGATCGCCGACCTCCTTCAGCCAGGCGACTATCGTCCCGTGCTCCATGGTCAGACCGAGGACCGGCATGGCGACCTCGGTGATCACTCCGCACCTCCTCGTGCTACCGGCATGCCGCCGACCGCCCTGCGGGCCGCCTCCACTATGTCCTCAGTCTGCGGGACCACCGCCGCTTCCAGGTTCATGTTGTATGGGATGGGCACGTTCTTGCCGCACACCCTGAGGGGAGGGGCGTCCAGGTAGTCGAAGGCGTCCTCCAGAGCGCAGGCGATGATCTCGGCCCCGACGCCGGCTCGCTCGGGAGCCTGGTGCGTCACGAGCAGCCGCCCCGTCTTGACGAGGGAGCGCGCCACTGCGTCTCTATCGTAGGGGACGAGTGTGCGGGGATCGATCACCTCGAGTTCGATGCCCCCGGCAGACAGGATGTCGGCCGCTTCCAGAGCCCTCTGGTTCATCACGGAGAGCGCGACACACGTGACGTCCCGGCCCTCTCTGAGGACGGCCGCGCGGCCGAAGGGGACGGTATAGTCGGTCTCCGGCACCGGTCCGGCGACCCCGTAGAGCAACTTGTGTTCGAGGAAGATCACCGGATCGTTGCTGCGGATCGCGGTCTTGAGCAGTCCCTTCGCATCGTATGGGGTGCTGGGCATGACCACGGTGAGGCCGGGGTTGTGAGTGAACCAGGCTTCGAGGCTCTGGGAATGTTGCGGGCCGTTCCCGCGTCCGGCCCCCTGCTGTGCCCTGATGACGAGAGGGACATCCACGCCTCCGCCCAGCATCCACCGGATCTTGGCGGCCTGATTACAGATCTGGTCCATGGCCAGCATCGAGAAATCGACGTACATGTATTCGATGATGGGACGGAGCCCGGCAAGAGCGGCACCGAGACCCAGGCCGGTGAACCCGGCTTCGGAGATGGGGGTATCGCGCACCCGGTCGGCTCCGAACTCATCGAGCAGCCCGCGGGTGACGCCGAACACGCCGCCGCCTCCCCAGACCGCTATGTCTTCCCCCATGAGCATCACTGCCGGGTCGCGCCGCATCTCTTCGCGCAACGCCTCGTTCAACGCCTGGGCGTAGGTCAGGCTGCGCGCATCCACGCTCTGCTCAGGGCCGGCCGTGCTCACGAGAAGAGTCCTTCCGTCACGGTGGCGGGGTCCGGCTCCGCGCTGGTCTCGGCGAACTCCACCGCCGCCTTCACCAACGACGCGGCCTCCACCCTCCAGGTCTCCAGGTCCTCAGCTGTAGCGAGGCCCTGCTGCACGAGTAACGCACCGTAGTTCGGGATGGGGTCGAGGCGCTTCCACAAGAGCGGTTCTTCTTTGTCCCTGTAGGTGAGCGGGTCTCCGACGTGATGACCGAGGAAGCGGTATGTATGGCACACCACGAAGCTGGGTCCCTCTCCGCGGCGTGCCCTCTCGACAGCCTCTTTCACCCGCAGAAAGACGTCCACGACATCCATACCGTCGCATTCGGCGCCGGGGATGCCGTACGCGGCAGGGCGCCCGAGGAAGCCGTCGGGGCCGAGGGCGAGCATCTCGTCTACACACCCACTCATGCCGTAGAAATTGTTCTCGCAGAGGAAGACACAGGGGAGCCGCCATATGGCAGCCAGGTTCGAAACCTCGTGCAGAATCCCCTCGTTCAGGGCGCCATCTCCGAAGAAGCAGACGGTGACCTGCCCGTTCCCCTGCATGCTGGAAGCGAGCGCCGACCCTGCAGCCAGTCCGATGCCTCCGCCCACTATGCCGTTGGCCCCGAGGATCCCACGGGTCATGTCCGCGATGTGCATGGAGCCGCCACGCCCCCCGCAGTAGCCGGTGACCTTTCCCATCAGTTCCGCCATGCACAGAGCGGCGTCGGCCCCCTTGGCGAGCACGTGTGCGTGCCCCCGGTGAGTGGACGAGATGTAGTCGTCCGGACGCAGGGACCACACCGCTCCCACGGCGACGGCTTCCTGGCCCTGATAGGTGTGCGTGACACCCCGGATACGGCCCGATCGATACAGAGCCGCCGACTGCTCCTCGAACTCGCGGATGAGGCTCATTCTCCGGAACATGTCGACGAGATACTCGCGGGGCAGCCCGGTAAGCTGCTCGAGGGTCGTACTCTCGAGACATGCCGCAGTGTGGGAAAGCGCCGAGGTGGGCGGCTTTCTGGGCGATGATGCCATGCTGTCTCCTGAAAGGGGTGCAGACGGTGGGCAATGATAGTGAGCCTTTCCGGGGGGTGTCAACCGGAACGGCGCAATGTGCTTAAATACAGGCAAGAACCACGGTGGCTTCCCGTGCAACGAGGATCACTCGCGCGGGACGAGACGAAGGAGTTTAACGATGCCCAGTTGGATCGGACCTTGGGAGATAGCCATAGTCGTGGTGATCGCCTTGCTCATCTTCGGCCCCCGGAAGCTGCCCGAACTCGGGTCTTCCTTCGGGAAATCCATCCGAGGATTCAAGAAGGGGCTCAAAGAGGGCCAGGACGAGCTGAACGAGACGGTCGCCGAAGTGAAGGAAGCGGCCGGCATGGCCGACGCGACTGCTACCACCAGCACCACCACCTCCGCTGAAGCGGCGGCAGCCACCACGACCGCGGAAGCCAAGGCCACGAACGCGGAGGCCACGGCCAGCCCGGTCGCCGAAGCGTCGGCCGCCACGGCCACCGCCCCGGCCTCCGAGACCAAACCGCGGTGTTGGGGTACGTATGAGGAGGGCGACGAATCCTGCGCGCAGTGCACGATTGCGGACGATTGCGCGAAAGCGGGTGCCGAAGCTCCCACGACGGTCTAGCACCGGAATCTTGAGTGACACATCGGGACGGCGGCCGGTCGCCGTCCCCTGGCGGGACGAGACCCGGCTGGAGTGAAGGTGCCCGGACAACGAAGCCAGATGGAGCCCGTCTGTTCGATCCCTCCGGCCGTACGAGGACCGCTGTTCCTGCTCGATGGCAACAACATCGCCTATCGGGCGTTCTACGCGTTGCCGCAAGAGATCGCCACCTCGGACGGATTCCCTACGAATGCTCTCTACGGGTTCTCGGCCATGATCATCAAGATCCTCGGGGAGTACCACCCGGGGGCCGTGATCGTGGCCTGGGATTCGAAGGAGAAGACGTTCAGGCACGGTGAGTTCGAGGGATACAAGGCTCAGCGGAAGCCGATGCCCGATCTCCTCTCTCAGCAGTGGCCCTTCTTGCCTGAACTGGCGGAGGCGTTCGGCTTCATCAATCTCTCCGTGCCCGGCTTCGAGGCTGACGACATCCTGGGTACGCTGGCCAGGCAGGCCGAGGCCGAGGGGCGGGAGACATACATCGTCACAGGGGACCGCGATGCCCTGCAGCTGGCCGGGCGGCACGTGAGGATCATGGCAAATACCCGGGGGGTCACCGAGGTCAAAGTCTACGACCCGGCCGCCGTGGAGGAGAGGTTCGGCGTACCGCCCCGGCTGATTCCAGACCTCATCGGCCTCAAAGGCGACACCTCCGACAACATCCCCGGCATCCCGGGGATCGGGGAGAAGACGGCGGCGCAGCTCCTTCAGCAATTCGGCGATCTCGACGGGGTACTCTCCCATATCGACCAAGTGGCCGGGCCCAAGCGCCAGGAGCTGCTACGGGAGAACCAGGAGCTGGCATTGCTCTCGCGCAAGCTGGCGTGCCTGGACCAGGATGCACCAATCGATATCCACACCGCCGAAGTGCTCCCGCACAAACTGCGGCGCGATCGCCTCGAGGAGCTGTTCGGACGTCTCGAGTTTCACACCTTGCTCGAGCGCGTTGCGGCTCTCGAACCGCTGCCGTCCGCGGCGGAAGTCGGGCCGACGGGGACCCCCCTGCCGCCGCCGCGACGGTGGAGCACCGGAGACTCGGCCGCCGAGCGAACTCTGGACCCGGAGCGGCCGATAGGGGTGGCTGTCGAGGGCGAAACCATGTGGCTCGCGCAGCAGTCCGTGCCGGACGACCGAGATGCACCGGACTACGGGTCCTACGTGCTTCTGGAACTCTCGAGCGAGGCGCCGCCGCGGGCGGCGGCGCTGCTGCGGGAGAGCGCTGTGGTGTGCCACGATCTCAAGGCGTCACCGGCCCTGTATTCGCTCGTCGACAGGGCGGCCCACGACACCTTCATCGCCGGCTACCTGCTGGCGCCCGGCCGTCGCGACTATCGCCTGGATGACCTGGCCCTGGAGGCCGGGATAGCATTGCCTGAATGTACGGCCGCTGAGGAGCAGGGGTCTGCAGAGGAGCGGGCGCCGGCAGGTGGTACCGCGGGGGCAAGCGCCGCTTCCGACAGCCTGGCGGCCGCTGCCGTGGTTCTCCCGTTGGCCGCCCGACAGGAGAGCGCGTTGCGCGAGCAGGGCATGTGGGACCTGCTGCAGGACATCGAACTGCCGCTCACCCGCGTGCTCATCGAGATGGAACGAACCGGAATCTTCCTCGATTGCTACCGACTTGGGGAGATCGCAGGGAAGCTCCAGGATCAGATGGAGGATCTGGAAACCTGCATCTACGATCTGGCCGGGGAGAGCTTCAACCTGGGATCTCCCCAGCAGCTCGGCAGGATACTGTTCGAGCGCCTGGGCCTTCCCCGCCAGCGCAAGACCAAGACCGGTTACTCGACCGACGCCAAGACTCTGGAGAGCCTGCGCGAGCACCACCCGATCGTGGAACATCTCCTCAACCATCGTGAGCTCTCCAAGCTCATGTCCACGTATCTGCTGGCCCTGCCCGAATGCGTGGATCCGGGGACGGGGCGGTTGCACACCACCTTCCATCAGACGGTGGCCGCTACCGGACGTCTGTCCTCGAGTGATCCCAACCTGCAGAATATCCCCGTACGGACCACTCTCGGGGCCCAGATCAGGCAGTGCTTCGGAGCGGAAGCCGGGAATCTGCTCGTGGTGGCCGACTACTCGCAGATCGAGCTGCACATCATGGCGTATCTCGCCCAGGAGCCCGCTCTGCTGGAAGCCCTGGCCCGGGGTGAGGACATCCATCGTCGCACTGCGGCCGAGGTCTTCGGCATCCCCGCTGACCAGGTGGACGCGGCGCACCGGCGGTACGCCAAGGCGGTCAATTTCGGGATCATGTACGGCATCTCGGCCTTCGGATTGAGCCAGAACCTGGGGATCGAGAGGGAAGAGGCCGCCGCCTACATCCATGCCTACTTCGAGAGGCTGCCACGGGTGAAGGCCTTCATCGAGGAGACCATCGAGATCGCCCGGCGGCAGGGCTACGCCACCACGGTGTTCGGAAGACGTCGGCCCATCCCCGAACTGGCGTCGGCCAATTTCCAGGAGCGGTCGCTGGGGGAGAGGTTGGCCGTGAATTCGGTTATACAGGGCAGCGCTGCCGACATCATCAAGATGGCCATGATTCGCTGCTATGCGAGGCTGTCCCGCGAGTTCCCGGCCGCGCGCCTGGCCATGCAGGTGCACGACGAACTCGTATTCGAGGCTCCGGAGGCAGACGCGTACGCGGTCCGTGACGCCATGACCGCCGAGATGGCCGCAGCCTACTCCATGGACCCGCCGCTGAGGGTGGACGCGGGGGTAGGGCCCGACTGGCTGGCCGCAAAATAGCGCGATTCCGGCGGGTCTCTGTGGGCCTTTGCAGGTTGCTTTTCCCCCGCGGCTGCGTATACTACCCCGCACGTGAGCCATGATGGGGCATGGCTCAATTGTGCATTGTTCTGGAAAGGGAAGCGGAAACTACATGTCAGATCAACACACCGACGAAGCGCAGACACTGCAGAACGGCCAGGAGCTCATGGTCGAAGTGGACGGGAAGATGGTTCCCAACTACGACGCGACCATCCTGACTTTCGAAGAGGGGGATATCGTAACCGGCACGGTCGTGCGGGTGGATAAGGACGAAGTCCTCGTTGACATTGGCTACAAGAGCGAAGGCGTGGTGCCGGCCAACGAGCTGTCCATAAGAAAGTCGGTCGATCCTGCAGAAGAAGTTACGGTCGGCGACGTGGTCGACGCTCTGGTACTGACCAAGGAGGACGCCGACGGCCGTTTGATCCTGTCCCGGAAACGGGCCCGTTTCGAACGCGCCTGGCAGCGCATCGAAAAGGCGGCTGAAGAGGGCACCCCTGTCACCGGCTCCGTCATCGAGGTGGTCAAGGGTGGTCTCATACTCGACCTGGGCGTGCGCGGCTTTCTCCCGGCCTCTCTGGTGGACATCCGTCGGGTTGCCGACCTGGACGAGTTCCTGGGTCAGACGCTGGAGTGCCGGGTCATCGAGCTCAACCGCTTCCGGAACAACGTGGTCCTCAGCCGACGCGCCGTCCTCGAGGAAGAGCGCCGCGGAGCGCGCGAGCAGATACTGGACCGCATGAACGTCGGCGATCTGGTGACCGGGACCATCTCCAACATCGTGGATTTCGGCGCCTTCGTCGATCTCGAGGGCATCGACGGTCTCATCCATATCTCGGAGCTCTCCTGGAGCCACGTCAATCATCCATCGGAAGTGCTCACCATCGGCCAAAAGGTCGAGGTCCGGGTGCTCGACATCGACCGCGATCGCCAGCGCATCTCCCTCGGCCTCAAGCAGACTCAGAAGGATCCCTGGCAGCAGGTGTTCGAGAACCGCCAGGTCAACGAGATCGTGCATGGCCGGGTCACCAAGCTCGTGTCCTTCGGGGCATTCGTGGAGATCGAAGAGGGTGTCGAGGGTCTTATTCACATCTCCGAGTTGGCTCAGCACCATGTGGAGGATCCGTCGGAGATCGTGCGTCCCGGCCAGGAAGTGAACGTCAAGATCATCGAGATCGATCCCGAGCGGCGTCGCCTGTCGCTGAGTCTCAAGCGCCTGGAGCCGGAATACCGCATCCATGAGGATGCTGTGGCTGAGGGCGAAGAAGCGGAAGAAGGCGAAGAGGGCGAAGAAGTTTACGTGGATGGGGAGGAGCCGGCCGACGTTACCGAGTATGCCGTCGGCACAGAGGCCGAGGCGGAAGCCGCGGAAACCACAGTGGAGGAAGAAGTAGCGAACGAGCCGGCCCTGGCGGAAGCCCCGGCTGAAGGCGCGGACGAAGTCGCCCCGCCTGAAGGCGCGGAGAAAGTCACCGCGACGGAAGAGGCCGAGGAGTCGGCTCCGGCTGAAGCTGCGGAAGAAACGGCGGAAGAAACTGCGGAAGAAACTGCGGAAGAAACCGCGGAAGAAAC
>CAZWAR010000088.1:0-11842 GCA_964631965.1 uncultured Gaiellales bacterium | reverse complement strand
AAACAGGGGATGAGCACGTGGACATGCGCCCGCTCTTCAAAATGCACGCGAACGTCTGCCAGGCGCTCGCCAGCGAGCACCGGCTGGCCATCATGTACAGCCTGAAGGACGAGGAGAAGCGAGTCAGCGACCTTGCGGACGAGATAGCCCTCTCGGTACACAACGTCTCGCAGCATCTGCGGGTGCTGCGGCAGGCCTTACTGGTCCGTCCCCGAAAAGAGGGCCAGACGGTCTATTATTCAATCGCCAATCCCAAGTTCATGGAAGCCTGCGGGTTGATGCGACAGGGGATCGTCGAGCAACACCAAGCAGAGGGGGAATCCATCCAGTGGGCTGCCGAGTATCTGGATTCTCTCGAAGCATTGGCGGAATCGAACGCAAAGGAGTGATCACCACCCGGTGATCCCTGGCCCTTGGGGGAACGACTGATGAAGCGGCTACTTGTTATCGGGGCAGGTACAGCGGGCACCATGGTGGTCAACCGCCTGCGCAGGGTCCTGGATCTCGACGACTGGAAGATCACCGTCGTCGACCCGGTTGAGAACCACTACTACCAACCGGGGTTCCTGTTCATCCCCTTCGGCATGTATAGCAAGAACGACGTAATCAAGCCCAAGCGGGACTTCATTCCGGCCGGTGTTGACGTGGTGAAGGCAGCGGCCGACGTGACCGAACCGGACAAGAACCAGGTGAAACTCGCCGATGGCACGATCCTGCACTACGACGTACTCGTCGTAGCTACGGGCACCGCCATCCACCCGGAAGAGACACCGGGGCTGGAAGGGCCGGAGTGGCACCGCTCCATCTTCGACTTCTACAGCATCGAAGGCGCCCAGGCACTAGCCAAGCATCTCCGGACCTGGCAGGGTGGAAGGCTGGTGCTGAATGTGGTGGACAACCCCATTAAATGCCCGGTCGCACCTCTCGAATTCATCATGCTGGCCGACTGGTTCTTCCACGAACAGGGCATCCGCGACAGGGTAGAGCTCATCTATGCCACGCCCCTGCCAGGGGCCTTCACGAAGCCCATCGCCTCCAAGTACCTTGGCGACATCCTCGAAGGCAAGGGCGTCAAGGTTGTGCCTGAGTTCCTCGTCGAGCATGTGGACCAAGAGGCCAAGAAGCTTGTGCACTACGATGAGACGGAACTCGAGTACGACCTGCTGGTCACGGTTCCCCTGAACAAGGGTGACGATCTGCTGTCGCGCTCGGGCATGGGCGACGAGCTCAACTACGTGCCGGTGGACAAGCACAGCTTCCTGTCTCAGGAGCACGACAACGTCTTCGTGCTCGGAGACGCCGCTTCGCTTCCCACGTCGAAGAGCGGCTCCGGCGCTCACTTTGCGGTTGACTGCTTCGCAGAGAACTTCCTTCGTTACCTCGATGGGCTGGAAACCAATCCTCCTTACGACGGCCACACCAACTGCTTTATCGAGTCCGGATTCGGCAAAGGCCTGCTGATCGACTTCAACTACGACGTCGAGCCGCTACCCGGCCGCTATCCGCTGCCCGGCATCGGGCCGTTCGCACTGCTCCAGGAGTCGGAGATGAACCACTGGGGCAAGATGATGTTCCGCTGGTTGTACTGGAACATCCTGCTGAAGGGCGGGGAGCTACCGCTGCCTGCGCTCATGAGCATGTCCGGCAAGTTCCGGAAATAGGGGGTGACGTGATGGACCTCTCCCCGGATGGCCCCGCCAAGAATCCCGCCGCGGCGTCCGAAGCGGCTGCGCTTGAGGCTCCGGCTGCGGCGGATCTCGCGGCCCTCAACGAGAAACTCGACGTGCTCTCGGTGCAGGTCGGCTACCTCATCGAGCAGGCCCAGGAGACCGCCCGACGGCAACGAGAGCGCTCGGAGCTCCTGCACGACGCCATGCCCATCGCCGACGAGGCCCTCGAGTTGGTCACCGATCAGCTCGCCGAGATCCAAGAATACATCGACCTCTCCGACATCCTCCGCTTGTTCAAGCGGCTCCTCCGCAACGGCAGGAATCTGGACAGGATGCTCGACCGGCTCGAGAGTCTGCTGGACCTCTCCGCCACCGCCGGGCCGCTGGCGAACAGCGTCTTCGAGAAGGTCACCGACCAGCTCGAGGTGGCCGAACAACGAGGGTACTTCTCTCTGGCCAAGGGCGGTGCCCGGGCGCTCGACCGGGTCGCCGCGTCGCTGACGCCCGAAGACCTCGACTGCATGGCCGACAACACCGTCGTAGCGCTCAGTGCCTTCCAGGGGCTGTGCGAGCCCGCAGAACCCATCTCCGCATTCTCGTTGCTCAAACAGATGCGGGACCCGGATGTCCGCAGAGGGCTCGCGATCGTCGTGCGGATGTTGCGGACGGTGGGCAAGGGACAAACCGGTGTCGCCCCAGCCGGCGGCCCGAGTGAGTAAGGGAATCGAGTAATCCAAGACCAGGAGGACGACCGAATGGCTACCCGGGTCATAGCGGGGAAGGAAGTGCAGGTCAACGACGAGGGCTTCATGACCGACGCCACCGAGTGGAACAGGGACATAGCGGTGGCGATCGCGGCCGAGGAGGGCATCCCGGAGCTCACAGAGGATCACTGGACGGTGATCGACTGGGCCCGCGAACAGGCCGAGAAATCGAACTGGAAGTCCCCGACGATCCGCCAGATAACCACGGGGACCGGGGTCAACACGAAGCAGCTCTTTGCGCTGTTCCCGAAAGGCCCAGCGAAGAAGGTCGCCAGAGTGGGCGGCCTCGGCAAACCGGAAGGGTGTGTGTGACCGATATCCCGCGCCTGCGACCGACGATCGGCCGCGGGCACTGACGCAGCAGATCGGAGGAATAGGCGATGGCCGAAGAGACCCCTCGTCACATAGCGTTCATATGCTCGAAAGGTGACCTCGATATGGCCTACCCCGCCCTGGTGATGGGTTGGGCGGCCCTCGGCAACGGCGTCGACGTGAGTCTCTTCTTCACGTTCTGGGGCCTGGACATGGTCACCAAGGAGCGCATCGACAAGCTACAACTCGCCCCGGTATCCAACACCAGCATGAAGATGACCATGATGGGACTCCCGGTGCCCAAGAACTGGGGGATCCCGAACCTCATGGGCGTCATCCCCGGCATGACCCGGTTCGCCAGCTGGCTGATGAAGAAGAAGATCGCGGAGGTCGGCGCCCCGCCGGTGCGGGAGTACCTGGAGATGATGCAGGACGGCGGCGCCAAGCTCTACGCCTGCAAGATGACCTGCGACATGATGGGCCTGGGCCAGGGCGACTTCATCGACGGGGTCGTCTCCGGTGTCACGGCCGCCGATTTCATCGACATGACCGAAGGGGCACAAATCATCTTCATATAGAGGATCAGGAAGCGCGGGCGGACGGCCTCGCGAGACTGAGGCGACCAAAGGGCCGGGATCGATTCCCGGCCCTTCTTCGTTTTGTGCGCACCCGCGGAAGAGCCGATGAAAAGGTCTTGAAATATTTGGGTAGATACGTATATCATCAAACACGCAAATACAGGATAAAGAAAGTGCGCTAGCAAGCAGCAGGTAGCTGGCAGCCCAGGATCGAGCAGGAGTGCCCTGTGGACATGCGCCCCCTCTTCAAGATGCACGCCGACGTATGCCAGGCGCTATCTAGCGAGCACCGCTTAGCAATCATGTACGGCCTCAAAGAAGGCGAGCGGCGCGTGAGCGACATAGCGGAAGATCTCGGTATCTCCATACACAACGTTTCGCAGCACCTCCGCATCCTCCGCCAAGCCCTCCTGGTCCGGACCCGCAAAGAAGGCCAAACGGTCTACTACTCCATCGCCAATCCCAAGTTTATGGAAGCGTGCTCGCTCATGCGGCAGGCGTTGCTCGAGGAGCACCAGGCAGCGGGGACGGCGCTTCACGCTGCGGCAGGAGTCTTCGATCCAGTGGCAGCGATGTACCTCAGCACCGTCGACGCGGATCACGATTCGGTCGCCCGTCTCGAGAAGACCGAAGCCCCGGCGAACGGTAAGCCCCCCGCAACCGGCAAGCCGGCCGGGGTCGAACATTAGCGGCACAGAGCACCCACGAACCCAGCCACGACCTGACCAGAAGGAGACGAACATGGACCTTTCCACACTCAAGGGCGACAAAGTCGTAGACGCGCGCGGCACCTCCTGCCCGGGGCCCATTCTGGCTGCGAAGAAGGGCATGGCCGACGTGAAGGTCGGCGAGATCATGGAAGTGCTCGCCACCGACACGGGTACTCAGAAGGACCTGCCCGCTTGGGCCAAGAAGCTGGGTCACGAATACCTCGGTTTCGTCGATGAGCCCGGCTACATGAGGCTGTTCGTTAAGCGGGTCAAGTAAGTCGTCCCACAGGGAGAGCCGAACCACGAGTTCAACCATTGACAACGGGAAGGGCCGGCCGTGAGCAACACCGGGGGGTTCGCCCCAAAGATCCTGGTCTTCTCGACCAACAACATCTCCGATCCGGGCATCGATCTGGCGGGTAGCTCGCACCTGCACTACTCGCCGACGGTGATGGTCATCAGCGTGCCCTGCACCAGTGGCATCCGACCGGATTGGATTCTCTACGCCATCGAACAAGGGTTTGACGGAGTATTCATCGCGTCCGACGGAGAGGAGTGCGCCTACCTGCCCGATTGCGCCGAGCGCAGCGCTCACATCATGACCAGCGCGCAGGAAATGCTGAAAGAGCGCGGCTACGAGCCTCGCCGGGTCAAAATGGCGGCCATCTGCTCGGTCTGTGCCGACCCTTTCGTCAACTACATGGCCGAGTTCTCCCGGGCGCTTGTTGAACTGGGGCCCTCCACCCCCGGGCCGTCCGCCGACAGCGGACCGGCCGGCAAAGGACCCGGCGGCTCGCCGGGAGCCTCGTCCGAGGAGCGTGCCGCATGACTGAGACTATGAAATACGACGCGCTCGTCATCGGCAGTGGCATCAGCGGCATGGAATCCGCCCTCAAGCTGGGTGACATGGGCTACAAAGTGCTGGTGGTGGAAAAGGAAGCCAGCGTGGGCGGCAAGATGATCCTGCTCAGCAAGGTATTCCCCACCCTCGACTGCGCCAGCTGCATCTCCACTCCGAAGATGGGAGCCACCATACACCATCCCAATCTCACCGTGCTCACGTACTCGGAAGTAGAGAGCATCCAGCGCACGAACGGGGGCTACACGGCCAAGATCAAGCAGAAGCCCCGCTACGTGGACCTGGCGGCCTGTACCGGCTGCCGGCAGTGCGAGATGAACTGCAGTGTCGCCGTGCCCGACCAGTTCAACGCCGACCTGGTATCACGCCGGGCCGCCTACATCCCCTTCCCTCAGTCGGTGCCCAAGAAAGCGGTCATCGAGCGCCAGGGCACCTCGCCCTGCACCAACACCTGCCCGGCAGGCATCAAAGCGCACGGCTACGTGGCGCTGGTTCGCCGGGGCGAATACGAAAAGGCTTTCCAGCTCGTGGCCAGCGCCACCCCGCTGGTCGGCAGCCTGGGTCGAGCCTGCTACGCGCCGTGTGAAGAGGAATGCACCCGGGGCAGGCTGGAGGGACCGGTGAATATCAGGCGCATCAAGCGCTTCGTCGCCGACACTCACTACGCGAAGCCCCGCAAGGCGCCGGAACTGCCGGAACCGAACGGCAAGAAGGTGGCGGTCATCGGCTCGGGACCGGCGGGACTCACGGGTGCCTGGCAACTGGCCCGCAAGGGCTATGAGGTCGTCATCTTCGAGGAAGCCCCGGTGCCCGGAGGCATGCTGCGCCTGGCCCTCCCGCCGTTCCGCCTTCCCGCCGGAGTGGTGGACCAAGACGTCGCCAACGTCACCGACGCGGGAGTGAAGATCGTCACCAATACCCGGGTGGACGATCTGAAGGCCCTCAAGGATCAGGGCTTCGACGCCGTCCTTGTCGCAGTCGGCACGCACCTGGGCTCCAAGCTGCGGGTTCCGGGCGAAGATCTCGAGGGCGTCACCCGAGCCACCGAGTTCCTCCGAGCGGCCAAGCTCGGGGAACCGTTGGATGTCGAAGGCAAGCGGGTCGTGGTCATCGGCGGCGGGAACGTCGCCATCGACGCCGCCCGCACCGCCCTCCGGCTCAAGGCCGCCTCCGTGGAGGCCATCTGCCTGGAGAGGGAAAGCGAGATGCCGGCGCATCCCTGGGAGATCCAGGAGGCCCAGGCGGAGGGCGTGAAGATCCGCAACTCCTGCGGCGTCCGCCAATTCGAAGGGAACGGGCGCGTGGAACGTGTCGCGCTCATGCAGTGCGTGGCTGTGTTCGACGAGACCGGCGCCTTCCGTCCCCAGTATGGCGAGGATGAAGGCAGCATCGACGCCGACCTGGCTGTGGTGGCAGCCGGCATGCGTCCCGACACCGGGGCGTTCGGGCTCCCCATCAACAGTTCGGGCACTATCCAGACCGACCCGGATACCCTGCAGACCACCCTGCCCTACGTGTTCGCCGCGGGCGACGTGGTCATGGGCCCGTCGATGATAACCTCAGCCGCCGGTCAGGGCCGGCAGGCCGCCTACATGATGGACCTCTGGATGCAGGGCAAGGAGCTCGACATCGGCGGGTTCGACTCCCCGCTGCCGATGGTCGACAGGGAATCCGTGCTCCGCAGGCAGATGACCTACTCGCAGCTCACGACCAGGGACCCCCGGAAGGAGCAAGTCCTCAGCCCCGGGGAGTTCTACGACGAGGAAGGGCCGATGACCGAAGAGGAAGTGCTGGCCTGCACCTCCCGATGCCTCGACTGCGGTGTCTGTTCCGAATGCCAGGAATGCGTCAACGTGTGTCCGGCTGATTGCATCGACCTGAGGATGAAGGAGTCCCACATCGAGGCCGAGGTGGGCACTGTGATCCTCGGCACCGGCTTCAACCTCTTTGCGGCCGACGCGAAGCCACAGTACGGCTACGGCCGCTACGCCAACGTCATCACCGGCATGCAGATGGACCGCCTGCTCGCTCCCACCCGGCCCTACAACGCGGTGGTGCGGCCGGGAGACGGGAAGATCCCGGACAGCATCGCCTACATCCTCTGCACCGGATCCCGCGACGAGACCGTGGGCAACCCCCTCTGCTCGAAGATCTGCTGCATGTACTCCATCAAGCAGAACCAGTTGATCATGGGTGCGCTGCCCCTGGCCGACGTCACCGTCTACTACATGGACATCCGCTCGGTGGGCAAGGGCTACGACGAGTTCTACGAGCAGGCTAAGGCCATGGGAGCCAACTTCGTGCGGGGACGCATCTCGGAGATAAGCGAGAAGGAGGGCGGGAACCTGATCCTCAATTACGAGGACATCGAAAACGGCGGTGGTCTTGCCCAAGCGGAGCACGACCTGGTGGTCCTGGCGGTGGGCGTGCAGCCCAGCCAGGGTGTGCCGGACCTCTTCCCGGAGGACGAACTGGCCCTCGACGAGTACTTCTACGTGGGCGAGGCCGACGAAGACCTCGACCCCGGCCGCACCAACCTCCCCGGCGTCTTCGTCGCCGGATCAGCGACGGGGGCCAAGGACATCCCCGACTCGATCCTCCATGCCGGAGCTGCGGCCGCCCAGGCGGCAGCACATCTGGAGAGAGCGAAGGTGGCGCGATGAGCCAGCGCAAGATCGGCGTCTATATCTGCCACTGCGGAGGTAACATCTCCGACTACGTGGACGTGGACAAGGTGGTGGAAGCCGTCAAGTCCGACCCCGGAGTGGAAGTGGCCCGCACGGCCATGTTCACCTGCTCGGACGCCACCCAGCAGGAGATCGTACAGGACATCGAGGAGAAGGGCTTGGACGGCATCGTCGTCGCCTCCTGCTCTCCGAAGCTGCATACCTTCACCTTCCGGGAGATGGCGAAGCGGGCGGGTCTCAACCCGTACGAGTATACCCAGGTGAACCTGCGGGAGCAGTGTTCCTGGGCGCACACCGACGACAAGATGGGAGCGACCGACAAGGGGATCCGCCTCGTGCGCGCCGGCATCAACCGCACCCGGTTGACGGTCCCGCTCGAACCGATCGTGGTAGAGACCACGCCTAAGGCCGTGGTCATTGGTGGCGGCGTCACCGGTCTGCGCTCGGCGTTGGGCCTGGCCGAGACCGGCCTGTCGGTATTCCTGGTGGAGAAGCAGGAGGAGCTCGGCGGCTGGGTGGGCACCTTCCGGGAAATGTACCCGAAAGGCCGGAACGGCCGTGATCTCGTCGAGGGGTTGGTGCAGAAGGTTCTATCCCACCCCAGCATCACCGTGTTCAAGAACGCCGAGGTGGTCAGCAAGAACGGCAGCTTCGGCAACTACCGCGTGGGTATCCAGGTCCACGGCACCGGAGCCGCTGCAGACGGCAGCCAGAACCCGCCCGAAACCATCGAAGTCGACGCCGGGGCCATCGTCGTGGCCACAGGGTTCCAGAACTACACGCCGGCCGAGGACGAGTTCGGATATGGGCTCGAAGGAGTGGTGACGCTCCCCGAGTTCAAGGCCCTGGTGGAGGACTCTGGCGAGCGCCTCAGTTACGACGGGAAGCCGATCGAGAGCATCGCCTACATCTACTGCGTGGGCAGCCGGCAGCCGGAAGGCAACCAGTACTGTTCGCGGTACTGCTGCACGGCCGCGATCCACGCTTCGTTGCAGGTGGCGGCTCTGGCCCCGTACGGCGAAGCCGCCGGCACGGCGCCTGCCGTCGGCGTTGCTGCGGAGAGCCAGGTCCGCAAGACCGGGCAGCCCAGGCAGTACCACCTCTACCGCGACATCCGCTCGTACGGCAAGTACGAGACGCTCTACAACGACGCCCGGGATGACGGCTCCCTGTTCCTGCGCTTCCCAGACGAAGAACCCCCGGTCGTGGAGCAGGATCCGAACGGCAGTGGTCTGCTGGTCACGACCCGCGACCTGCTCACCGGCGGCCAGGAGCTCACTATCCCGGCCGACCTCGTGGTGCTGGTCACCGGCATGGTGCCTCGCGAGAACGAGGAGTTGGTGAAGACGCTCAAACTGCCGGTGGGCACCGACGGCTTCTTCAACGAGATCCATCCGAAACTACGGCCGGTAGAGACGGTGGTCGACGGCGTGTTCATCTGCGGAGCCTGCCAGAGTCCCAAGAACTCCTCCGAGGCGGTGGCCGCCGGGCTGGCCGCGGTCACGCAAAGCGCGGCCCTGCTCAAGCGAGGCTTCGCCGAGCTCGACCCGCTGGTCGCCATTGTCGATTCCGATGCGTGCACCTGGTGCGGCAAGTGTCTCGAGGCCTGCCCCTATGCGGCGCCAAAGGAGGCGGAGGTGGACGGCAAGACCATAGCCTTCATCGACAAAGCAGCCTGCAAGGGCTGCGGCGGCTGCGTCCCGGTTTGTCCGGTCAACGCCATCGATCTGGAGGGATACACCGACGCTCAGATGCGGGCCATGATCGACGGCCTATTCCAAGAGGTGACGCCATGCTGACCATGACCCGAGACCCCAGAGAGGTGATCCGCGACGAACAGATCATGCGCGCTCGGATCCTCAAAGCACTCGAATCCGGCCCCCTCACCATCCCCGAAATAGCCGAAGCTGTCGGCAAGCCGGCCCAGGAGGTCGTCTTCTGGGTCATGGGGATGCGTAAGTACGGACACATCACCGAGATCAGAGAAGCCAACGACGAAGGCTTCTACCTGTACCAGACGGTGCAGAAGGAGGAAGGATGAGCACCGTCGTCAATCCCAAGCTGGCTAAGGAAGTCGGCACTCACGAGGAGTTCAACGCCTCTGCGTGTATGAACTGCGGGGTGTGTACGGCCGTGTGCCCCATGGGCATTGAGGTTCTGCCCCGCAAGCTGTTCCGTTACGTCATGCTCGGCATGGAGGACCACGTGCTCGAGGAGACTGAAAGCGTCTACTCTTGCCTGCTCTGCAAGATGTGCGAGGAGAACTGCCCGGCAGGAGTGCATATCGCGGAGAACGTCCGCTCCCTCCGTCACCACATAAACCGCACGGCCTTCGGGCTGAAGGGGTAGCGCCATGACACTTCCGACCGGAGAAGTCATCGGCATCCTGGCGGACAACCTCCGCATCCGCAAGTCGGTGCTTCCCATTCCCAAACGCAACGTGGTCCGCTGGGCGAAGGGCCTGAAACTGCCTCGCGGCGGCACAACCGTGCTCTATACGGGCATGATGTATCAGCTGATCCCATACATCGAAGGACTGGTGGAGGCAGAGAAGAAGCTGGGTAAGTCGCCGCTCGCGCGTCTCACCTGGCTGGGCCGCGCTGTCAACCGCGTCGTCAACGTGAGTGCCTTCATGGCCCGTCCGTCGGCCAGGCTGCGGGACGAGTATAACCGGGTACCGCGCGATGTGGCCACGCTGCTGCAGCAGGCTGGGGTCGAGTTCGGCTACCTCTACGAGGACGATCTGTACTCCGGGGCCCTCGCCCACGATCTGGGCGCCGACGAGGTGGTGGTAGCTCATGCCCAGAAGGTCTATGCGACTCTCAAGAAGAACGGAGTCGAACGGGTGATCACCATCGATCCCCACACCACGAACATGCTGCGGTCCGTCTACCCGAAGCTGGTCCCGGGCTACGACATCGAGGTGAAGACGTACCTCGAGGCCCTGCTGGAGAAGGACCCGGAGGTGCGCAAGACCTTGGAGGATCAGGTCACCATCCACGACCCATGCGTCTTCGCCCGATATGAAAACATCGTCGATGAGCCGCGCGAACTGCTGCGCCGCGCCGGTGTGACCGTCCACGAGGCGGAGAAGTCGGGGCGCATGACCTGGTGCTGCGGCGGTCCGGTGGAGTCTCTCTACCCGGAGAAAGCCGCCGCGAACGCCCGTAAGCGAGGAGAACAATTGGCCGCGGCCGCTCGGACGGTGGTGACCATGTGTCCGATGTGTCTCATCAACCTGAGCCAGGCTGCACCCGAAGGCACTTCGTTCAATGACCTGTCGCACTACCTGCGGCAGGCCTACACTTCGTGATCGTTCGTGCAGCGAGTATCGATAACGCCGGACAAAGCCAGGAGGAAAGAGTGGATACCACCAAGAAGACGATCATCCTGTTCAGCGGCGACTATGACCGGGTCATGGCCGCGCTGATCATCGCCAACGGTGCCGCCGCGATGGGCGACGACGTCACCATATTCTTCACCTTCTGGGGTCTCAACGCCCTTCGCAAGGTACAGAGGGTGAAGGTGAACGCGAAGAAGTCGACGCTGCAGAGTATGTTCGGCATGATGATGCCGCGCGGCGTCAAGAAGCTGGGCATGTCAAAGATGAACTTCCTGGGCATGGGCCCGAAGATGATGGATCAGGTCATCAAGTCCGAAGGCGCGATGACCCTGCCGGAGCTGTTGGAGGCGGCCATCGAGCAGGGGGTCAAGATGGTGGCCTGCACCATGAGCATGGACCTGCTCGGTTTCAAGAAAGAGGAGATCCTTGACGGTGTCGAGTATGCGGGAGTGGCCGCCTACCTCGCCGAAGCCGATGAGGCGAACGTCAACCTGTTCATCTAGACAACCGCGTTTCCCTTCACCCGGCGCGAGCGGGGCCCGACGGCGCCCGCCGTTCGGGCGCCGTCGGGTGGCTGTTGTCTGCAGCTGGAAGGTAAAGGTAGACTGATGGGCATCATGAAGAAGCTTCTGTTCGTGCTGAACGAGACTCCCTACGGTTCGGAACGGACGCGCAACGGTCTACGCCACGCATTGGCCGTGGCCGGAGACGGCGACGCGGTGGTGAAAGTGTTCCTCATAGGCGACGCTACCACCTCTGCGCTGGCAGGACAGAAGACGCGCGAAGGCGACTATTCCATCGAGCGTCTGCTCGAAGACCTGATCGCCCAAGAGAGCAGCGTGGCCTTATGAGGTACCTGCATGGACGCCCGTGGCCTGGCGTCCCCATCACTGATAGAAGGAACCACGAGAGGCACCAT
>CAZWAR010000087.1:0-12002 GCA_964631965.1 uncultured Gaiellales bacterium | reverse complement strand
CTAGCCGAGTCTGCGGACACCATCTTCGAGCAGGGATTTGAAGCGGTCCAAGCTCACCGTGTATCCAAGGATAGGAATACCCATCCAATCCGAATACTCGAGCAACTCCTCAGGCTTTTCCGCAGAGTACTGATCCATGTAGCCGATGCCGTCGAGCACTATTGCTCCCCCCGAGTGCTTCGGGAAGTTCTCATTGGCCAATCCCACGTCCCAGTCCTTGAAGACTTGATGGCGGAACTTGATCCATCCCGGGACCATCCACCAGACCTTCTCCCCGCCGGCCATCTCCTCTGCTATCCTGCCCCGCTCCTCAGCGCTCGCCAGCATGTCCATGCAATGGGTCGCTTCGATCTGCGTTACCTGCGGTCCCTGTTCCTCGATAATCTTTCGCAGGGTGCGTGTCGGCTCGTCCCCGTTCACGTAGCAGAACTTGCCGCCGTAGACAACGAGCACCTTTGCGGCTCGCTGCTTGGCCAGCTCTATCCGGTGGAAGAGCTGGCGTTCCAACTCCCGGGGAGTCTCGTGAAGACCCGGGGTTGTGAACAGAAGGTGTTCGGCGTCGAGAAACCCAGATTCCCTGAGAGCATATAGCTCCAGACTCAGAGTCCCGCAGGCAACAATGGCGACGTCAGCGAAGGATATTTCGTTCATCATGTCCCGGCCTCCTTTCCGTCAGCAACTCGTCGCCAGCTCGCAGCCAGCCTTGGTGGCCGTGCAGATGTCTCGAGCAGGCTTGGGTGTAGGGGCCGTGCCGGGAGCCACGATCCCCTAGTGCCCGAAGTTGGGGCACCGGACCGGTCGGCTAGAGTGACGCAATTCCCACAGGAACGGCGTTCGGACGGCGTTTCGCGGTCGCGAAGGCTACCGCTGCGAACCGATCACCTCATCCCGTTTGCACGGAACGGCAAGTGGTTGTTCAGTAGTTCAGGGTGGCCTGGGACTCCGTGGCCTCCTTGATGACTCGGGCTCCCGCGATGAGTTCCGCGCCCTCGATCAACATTTCGATGCCGATCTTCCTCTCCTTCACGCAGGGACTGCAAACGAGGAGCTTGCCACCCTCTTTGAGGAACGATTCCAGGAGTTCGGCCAAAGGGGGAAGACCGGCTGCGAAGACGTGCTCGTAGATGCCTTTTTGGGCCAGCAAGACCCCGGTACCTTGAAGAACGACCACTGCTTCGCACTCCATGACAAGCGCGGCGTTGGCCATCATGAAGGGAAACGTGGCCCGTTCCGGGTCCTCAGGTCCGTGAGTCGCGATGATGGTGACCTTCTCGGTACTTGCATCAGCCATAGCGTCCTCCTCACTGTGTCGAACAAACGGCTTGGCCAACAGGATTACAGGCGCTGGCCCGATACCACCGCCTTGTTCCTCCCCTCTGGTAACCGCGGGATAGACGTCGCATCCCTTCCCACTAGCTCGCCTGAGGTTCGCCGACCGGCTTGGTAGTCGCTCTTTGCCGAGCTTCTGCTGCGTCGGTCTGCACCTCGAGGAAGTAGACCGCCAGCGGGCGATAGGCAAGATGAGCCCACTTGCTGAAAGGCACTTCCAACACGAGCATGGGAACCACGCCCATCAGGTGGACAACGTAGGTGATGTTCGCGGCTAGGTCGAGGCCGCTGCGATGCAGTATATGCTGCAGGATGCCGGTGAACGCGACCACGAACAGCAGAATGAGAAACATCCAGTCGCTCTCGTGGGAGAACTTGCTCTGAGGCTCGCTTTTCCTAACCCGGGCCCATATGGCAAAGCCGACTGCACCTAGAAGGCCGGCCGTCGCGATGTACCCGAACACATGAACGCGCCAATCGATGCTCGGCCCGGACCACATCTGGGCCAGAAAGAACATGATGAGTACCAGCATGATCAGGTAGCTGAGCATCAACGGGAGATGAACGAGCCACGGTTGCCTGCGGGAGCACTTTGCGTAGCGCTTCTGGGTAAGGAAGTGGAGGGGCAGAACATATGCGCGCCGGAGGTATGAGCCCATCCCGGGAGGCCCGCTGCGTCCCTTGACCATCGTGAAGTACCACATCCGTCCGCAGTTTGTCAGAAGCAGCACGAGCAGCACCCCGGCCATGCTCCAGTCGAAGATGTGAACGCCTGAGCTGGGCAAGAAGGCGTTCACCCCGTCGTACTCGTGGATACTGCCCACGGAGAACCCGACGACCAGGAACCCGATCGCCGTGACGATTGCGAGGAGCAGGACAGCGACCACCTCTGTCTTCCACGACCGGTAGAAAAGCCGGGAGATCCCGGTGAAGTCGTATTTGGCTGTCAGCCATCGCCGGAGGCTCATCATGGTCTCGCCGGGCTCCGCTTCACGCGGACAGGAGTCGGAGCAGTCTCCGCAGTAGTAGCAGAGCCAGGGCTCCAAGTGCTTTGCGAGCTGGTCTCGCTGACCCAGTTGCACGTAGCGGATCATTCGTCGAGGAAAGGCGACGTCTTCCTCGGCGAGCGGGCAGACCGCCGTGCAGTTGCCGCAGTTGAAGCAGGCTCGCATGTCTCCCGCACCGTAGTCGTCCAGTTCCTTCTGCAGAGTGGGGTCGACTCTCATCTTCATGACCTGTCAGCCCTCCCCGCCCTCGTCATCTGTCTGGTCGCTGGTGACTGCGGCTGCCTTCTCCTCTTTGGTTCTGCCGCCGGCCTTCGCCTCCGGTGTCAGCGAGTAGGTGTAGTAGTCGCCATCCTTTTCCGGCGTTTCCGCGACATGACCGTACTTGCGCATCGCAGCAACGTGCCAAAGCACACGGTCGGTGGATAGTTGAATGGACGTGGCTATTTGCCGCACACTCCTAGGTCCGCTTGCGAGATCGGCCACGATCTTCTTGCGCTCAGCGCGTACGAGGTTGTTTGCTGCGGTTGCAGCCTTCACCTGCTCGGAGCGTTCTTGGCGGAGTCGCTTGAGGGCCTCTCTCGAGGCCTTGGCATAGTCGCTCGCGTCACTCATCGCATCGCCGCCTCCGCATGTGATGCCAAGAGCGCGTCGACCATCGCCTCGTAGGCGTCCAGCGACCAGCCGCTGAGATCGATGGCTCGGGTGGGGCACACAGCGACACAGGCACCGCACCCGCCGCAGATGGCTGCATTCACGACTGCCTTCCGAGTACCGTCATCGTATTCTTCCATCGTGATCGCCCCAGGGGCCGGGCACTCTTCCAGGCAGGCGGCATCGCCGATGCAACGGAGTGCATCGACGTGAGCCACGTACGGGTCGAGTTCCACGCTGCCACCGGCGAGCAGCCCGCAGGCCTTTCCGGCCGCCCCCGAAGCAGAGGCGCAACTCTCGGTCGTGTCCTTGGGAGCCTGGCATGCGCCGGCGATCAGTACGCCTTTTACCGCCACTTCGACCGGGCGTAGCTTGGGATGCACCTCCTGCAGGAAGCCGTCGGCGCTGACCGGCAACTTGAGACTGGTGGCCAGACCTCCTACCGGGGCGGGGTTCATCCCCACGGCCAGCACCACCATGTCCACTCCCACCTCTACCTCCTCGCCCCAGGTGAGGCTGTCGATGCAGCTTATTGCCACTGGAAAGTCCTCTCCCTCGGTTCCCGAGACGTCCGGCGGCTGAGCTCCGTCGTATCGGAAGAAGAGGACCTCAGCCTTCGAGGCGCGGTCGTAGTACTCCTCGTGTCCCCGGCCGTAGGCTCGTATGTCCTGGTAGAACTCGTAGGCCGTGACCCCGGGGAACTTGCCCCGCAGTTCGCAGGCAGCATGCAGGGTGGCCGTACAACACACCCGAGAACAGTGCTCGTTGATGCGGCCGTTGCTGCCGGGTTGGTTGACGCCTTCCACCTGCCGGCTTCCCACACAATGGATGAAACCCACTCCGCGCACCGGCTTTCCGTTGAAGTTCGGCACACCGCCCTCGGGCTGCTCGGTCAGCCACTTGATGAAGTCCGCGAGGGTGATGACTTGGGGCAGTCGCCCATATCCGTACTCTCCCTCAGGCGGTACATACAGGTCGACACCCGTGGCCACGACGATAGCCCCGGCCTCTATCGAGAACGAGGCATGCTGAAGGGACGCATCTCCCGCGACCGTCTCGGACTCGAACGCGCTTGCCCGGCCGTATCCGCGGAACGGTTCGCAACGCCAGCCGAACGACCTGACGTCCCGCTCTTCTTGTCCAGGTACTGTTTCGACGGTCACCCCCCGCGGAGACTGCCGCAAAGCCAATGAGAACGCCCCGATGTACCCGTCGACATTCTCGACGACGGTTCCCGTGTGCACCGCGATGTTCGGACTCGCCAGCACTTCTTCGCACAGGCGGCACAGGACATCTTTGGCAGGCTCCTCGTACGGGAAGAGCTTGTCCAGCAGAGCGATCCGCCCTCCCAGGGTGAGTTCCTTCTCTATCAGAGTGACCGACAAGCCGGTACTGGCAAGATCGGCAGCTGCGCGCAAACCCGCTACGCCGCCACCGACCACTGCGACCGCACGGACCGCAGGAATCATCACGGGCTCGAGGGGGCGCAACATCCTCGCTTTGGCGATCGCCGCCGTCACGAGAGCAGTCGCCTTGGTGGTTGCCCGGTCGCGGTCGCCGTGGGACCAGCTGACCTGTTCGCGAATGTTCACGTGCTCGTACACGTAGGGATTCAGACCGGCTCGTTCGAGGAGGCCTCGGAATGTGTTCTCGTGCAGATTGGGCGCACACGCGGCTATGACCACGCGATCGACGCCGAGCGTCTCGATGTCGTCCATGATGAGTTGCTGGCCAGGGTCGGAGCACATGAACGTATTCGTCCTGGCCACGACCACATTGGGCAGCTCTTTCACCGCGGCAACGACTGTCTCCACGTCCACGACATCCGAGATGTTTCCGCCGCAGTAGCAGACGTACACGCCGACGCGCGGCTGGCCACCGTTCATCTGGAACTGTTCTGCTCGGTCATTCACGGCCGCCGTCCCTGCATATCTCCATCGCGGCGGCGCTCGCCTCGGCGATGGTATCGACGATATCCATGGGGCCGGTGGCGGTACCTGCCACAGCCACGCGGGTGAGGGCGGTTCGGCAAGGTGCGTCTTTGGGATGGGGAACGTTGACGAAGCCGTCTTCACCGGTGTCGAGGGGCAGCAGCTCCCGAGAGCCGGAGGCAGGAGCCATGCCGAGAGAAAGCACGACCAAGTCGTGACTCCGCACCTCTGACTGTCCGCGGTCGCCTATGTTCTCGATGTGGACATCAATGGAACGGTCGGGACGTTCCTCCAACCGACCGACCTTGGCTTTGACGAATTCGATGCCCATTGCCTTGGCCAGCCGGTAGAACTCCTCGTACCCCTTTCCGAAGGCGCGGATGTCCATGTAATAGATGGTGAGGTCGGCAAACGGGAGGATTCCGCTCAGCAGCATGGCCTGCTTGATCGCATACATGCAGCAAACACGCGAGCAATAGGGCACGCCGAGAGACTTGTCACGCGACCCGGCGCATTGCACCCAGGCAACGGAGGCCGGTTCCCCGCCGTCTGCCGGACGCAGCACGTGGCCGTAGGGGCCGTGCGGGGCCAGCATGCGCTCCATCTTCAACGGCGATATCACGTTTGCGAGCTTGCCCCCGCCGTACTCGCTCTTGCTGTCGGCCGACGTCAGTTGCCAGCCGGTGGCCACGACGACGTGAGCCACATCCGCTCGGACCAGTTGATCCTCCTGGTCGTAGACGATGCAGTCTTTGGGGCAGGCGCGCGCACAACGGCCGCACAGCGTACAGGAATCCGTGTCGATGAGGGCTACCTGGGGGATGGCATTGCCGAACGGTACGTAGATCGCCCGTCGGGCACCGAGACCCTGTTCGAATTCATCGGGTACCTCGACCGGGCAACTGTATTCGCAGAGACGGCAACCAATACATGCGGTTTCGTCCACGAAGCGAGCCTTACGCCTGAGGACGGCCGTATAGCCCTCATCATGGGGGGTCAGGTTTTCCACCTCGGTATAGGTGAAGACTGTGATATTGGGGTGATGCGCAGCCGCGGCCATCTTGGGCGTTGTGATGCAGCTCGAGCAGTCCAGAGTGGGAAAGACCTTGCTGAGACCTATCATGGCGCCGCCGATGCTGGGCTGGCGCTCGACAAGCAACACCCGGCGCTCTCGGCCTGCCAGGTCGAGAGCCGTTTGGAGCCCGGCGATGCCACCGCCGATGACCAGGACGTCGTAGTGGGAAGCCTTCATCCCGCATCACCCGTCCTGGCTGAGACCGTGGATGCTTGAGGATTGACACGCGCATTCATGTCTGCGATTTCCTTGAGATACGCTTTCGTGCAGACGGTGCAGATCGCCGTGAGCCGCAGACGGGCGGCGTCGATACCACGCTCTTTGAGCCCCAGTTTCACCCGGTCGATACGCTTGGTGAGGCGCTCAAAAGCGCCTGGCCAGGGACACTCGTGACCGCAGGACATGACGATGATGCCGGCGAAGCCCTTGTCGAAGCAGTCGTAGTAGAACTGGTCAGGAAAGACGACCGGCGCCGGCACGCGCAGAAGATATGTGTTTGCCGCGTAGTGCAGGCGAGCTTGTCCTACTGCGTCGGCGGCGACGTCGGCGCAGGACGTGGACACGAGCACCAAAATGGGGGGCGGTGCCGGTTCTGACGTGTCCTTCAGTGCGACGGCTGCATCCATGATGCTGCCGGCCTGCTACTTACCTCGGCGTATGAAGATCCGATCGTACTCCTCCTCGGAACGCACGTAGCCAAGGCACTCGTGGCCCACCTTGTCGGCCCACAGTGGAATGTCATTGCGCGAGCCCGGATCTTCAGAACGCACTTCTACGATTCCGCCGACGCTGACACTGCCTATCGCCTTCTTGGCCTCCATGAGAGGGCCCGGGCAGGCGCAGCCTCGAGCATCGACAACAGCATCCGGTGTGAGCCTCTGGAGTTCATCGGTCTCTAGTGTCATCTTCGTCTCCTTCCGGCAGGATGCCTTAGGCCTTGGGCGGGAGAAGAACGGATGTGTGTTGTCCCCATGGGGTCGCAAGTGTCCACGGGTCTTGTGTAGTCCCCGACGGCTGTCATGCGTTACCACACACAGCCCTTCAAGCCCCCAGCTACCTCATTGTACTAAGATTGCATATAGATGCAAATCATATCTAGAGGCGTTCAGCATACTTTCAGGTAAGGGCGCCGGGGCGAGTCTGCGGGAGTGCTGGCCCATAGACGGGCCCATGCCGCGTGTTTCCCACTCCCATCTGAGCTAAGTGCGGTTTACATCTACGGGTCGCAGGACTAGAGTCGAAGTATGGCTTGTAGCGAATCGTTTCAGGGAAGGAGGGACGCCATGCCTATGGGAGATAAGACGGGACCTCCGCCCGGTGGCGGTGGCGGAGGGGCCCTCGGAGCTCCGCTTGTGGGACCAGGTGGGCACTGTACGTGCCCCTCCTGCGGCTACCGTGAGCCTCACGTCGCCGGACACCCGTGCAACGCGAAAACGTGCCCGAAGTGTGGCACGGAACTGGTCCGTACAGAGTGACGCAGTATCCTCCCGCAGCAGCGTTCGTGAGCTCGAGTGGTGAGCCTAGGCGCCCGACTACTCGGTGACCGCCAGACCACAATCGCGAAGGCGAGGCTTCACCAGGTGACCCGTGACTCCCCATTTGATCTCCACCATGGCCGCTACGAGGCATGGTTCGAGGAACACGCCGCCGCATACGTCTCAGAGCTTCTGGCGTTGCGTCTCTTCGTGCCTTTGAAAGGGCGCGGGCTGGAGATTGGGGTGGGGAGCGGACGGTTTGCACCTCCGCTGGGCATAGAAATGGGAGTCGAACCTTCTGCAGCGATGCGCGCATACGCAACACAGCGAGGCATAGATGCTGTGGAGGGCACGGCCGAGGATCTGCCCTTCACCGACGAGACGTTCGACCATGTTCTCGTGGTCACAACGATATGTTTTGTCGACTCGCCACCGCAGATGCTTGCTGAAGCCCACCGAGTGCTCAAGCCCGGCGGCCGCTTGGTGATAGGGTTCATCGACCGGGAGAGCGACATCGGACGACACTATCAGCTGCACAAGGACGAGAGCTTCTTCTACCGGACCGCCACGTTCTACTCGAGCGAGGAGTTGGAGCAGATGGTCCAGGATGCCGGCTTTCGCATCGAGTGTTGGGCGCAGACCCTGCAACATCCGCTTGCCGAGACGTGTGAGATCGAGCCTGTGCAGCCGGGACGAGGCAGATGTGCGTTTGTGGCCATGTCGGCTGTCAGGGCGGAGGGAGAGTAGCCGCTCCATTCCGACCTGGACCCGTCTGGGACCTCCGACTCCCGTAACAGCTTCTTTCAGCTAAATGCGGTTTACATCTAGCGATTTGAGGACTATCGTCAAGATGTGGCGTGTGGCTCATCGTCCCGAGGAAGGAGGGACGCCATGCCGAAAGCAGAAAAGCCGAGGCCGCCAGCTGGTCATAGGGGAGGGGCCGTCGGAGTTCGGCCGCTTCTGCCCGACAGTCTTGACTTTCAGGCCTGTCTGCAGTTTCAGAGGGAGGCGGCCGGGGTCTACGGGATGCTTTCCTGCCTCCCCCAGATGCTGTCTTCACTTCTTGAGGACGCCGAGTTCCACAAGCGTAAGTCCAAAGCCAATCGCAAGGACGGTCAATTCCTCGTCGCCGCGATCGAACAGGAGATCGCCATCTGGCTGTCGCTTTCTCCGCCTAGGCCGCTCGAGGCCGACTGGGAACGGGTGCTCGGAATGCTCGAAGAGCTCCTCGAGTTCGCCGAGGAATACGCCGAATTCCAGGAGCCTCTTTCGCCGGAGCTCGTCGCGCCCTGCCGCTCGCGCTTCCGCGATTGGATGAGCGCGACGGAAGCCGTGAGAAACAGACAGCTGAAGCGAGAACAGTCCCCCGCGCTTGCCAAGCGGTAGAAGATACCCAGCTTGCGATCTCCTGAACACCTTGACACCGTCGGCCGGTTGAAGCCCCCGCAGGTGACGGCCGCATGGTGCGGGTGAGCACCAATGGCTCCTACAGCACCGTTCCCAGGATCATCCAGGCTGCAATAAGTAGCAACAGGACGGCGAAGTAGGTTCTGAGCGCACGCGGGCGGAACCGCAGTGAAAGCGAGGAGCCCAACCGTCCCCCTACGAAAGCTGCGGCCGCCAGAGGCAACGCGGCAAGGATGTCGAACGAGCCGGTGACAAGGTGACCGGACAGACCGCCGAGAGCGGTCAGACCAACCATGAAAGCCGAAGTCCCGATAGCGATGCGCATGGGCACGCCTCCCACGAGCACCATGGCCGGCAGCTTGAAGATACCCCCCGAGATCCCGATCATGCCGGCCACGAAACCGGCCGCTGCCGTTACCGGCATCAGCCACGGGAGCCGCACCACGTAGCTGTGGGTCCCCATGGTCCGCCGCCAATGTCCCCATCGCCCGGCGGACGTGGTTTCCGCGGAGGATGTCTGTTTCTCACCGGCAGGCCGCATCATGAACAGACTGGCCGCGACGAGGACCGCGCCGAAGACGATCTTCAACGTGAAGGCGTCGATGTAGTTGGCCACGAGACCCCCGGCGAACGCGAGCGCGAAGGTCATGGGCTCGATGACCAGCGCCAGCTTCCAGTCGACCGTCCGCCGGCGACGGTAGATGAGAGCCGCCGAAACGCTTGTCGCGACTATCACGAAAAGGCTGGTCGTGGCCGCATCGTGGACGCTCATTCCCAGTGCCAGCAGGATGGGGACGTACAGTACCCCTCCTCCTTGCCCGGTAATGGAGAACGCTGTGGAGGCCGCAAGGATGGCCACCGTGGCCAGGGCAAGAGATAGACCGGTCACCTCAGCTGCGAGTCTGGATCCCCGCTGTGTCGAAGTGACGAACTCCTACCCTGATAGCCGGAGCATGGGATGCAGCATGGATCTCCCTTGACCAAGCGGACGTAGCGCTCGAAGACGTACTCCCCACAGCGCGAGCATTTCACCCTGTTGAACGAACCCTTGGGTGGTGAGTAGGCATAGTCGGCAAGCGTCTCGATCTTGAAGATTTGTTCATCCGTCTGAGAGTCGATCCAGTTGAGCGCCTGAGCCGCGACCGCGGCCGGGATCTGTGATGGTTCGATGCCTCTCTTTCGATAGGCGAAGAACTCGACTGCATCGAACTCGTCCAGGAACTCCGGCCGGAGGGTCAGGCGCACCGCCTCCTTTCCCGGAAGGTAGAAGACCGCGGCCAGCTTGCCCCAATAGGTCCGCTCCATCAACGACTTGCCGTAGGTCGCGCCCGTGGCAATCTGCAGGCCGTCCATGAGACAGGTCTGGGGGTGCCCGATGCCCAGTTCCGGGATCACGAAGAATCCGTGGTCCTTCTCGTGCGCCGCATCCAGCTCCTGCATGGCCCTCAATCCCATGCGATACCCGAGCGGCATGAATGGACAGTGGTGACCGTGGAACTCAAATGCCCAGTCTGGAATTGCGCTCATTGCAGGGTTCCTTCCTCTCCATTGCTCCCGATCTTCTCGATCGGTCCTCTATCTACCCACAATCAGACGCGGGTAGTATTCTATTTGCATATAACCGCATAAACGAGTACAATACAAGTGTCCTTCCTGCAAGGTTGGCTGCTTCCGCCCGAGGCCGGGCGAATTCGACGGTCATGGAGGAGCTACGATGGGTGACGGCAAGCGTCCGGGTCTGATCATGTGCGTGTGTACCGGGAAGTGCCCGGGGTTCGAGAAGATGGACATCTGGGATTTCATCAACCGGGTGCGTGTCGAGCTACCGGTCGAGTTCGGGATGATCCACCCGCAACTCTGCGAGGAGGACGGCGATCGCTTCCTCGCCGACTTCCTCAAAGCCGGGCGTCCCCTGGTCATCGCCGCGTGCGCCCCCACCATGCAGTACAAGATGTTCCGGGACGCCTTCTCCGCTGAGGGCATGGATGTGAAGAAGGACATGGTGCCGCTCGACATTCGCGACATGACCACCGACGAGGCGATAGAGAAGGTGTCAGCAGCTCTGGCCAAGATGGGCATGGATGATGATGGTAGCGGCGATGTCTGAGCCTACCTTCATGGGGGTCCCGAGGCACAAGATCTCCTGGGCTCCCACCATCGACTACGAGAAGTGCGATTTCTGCATGGAGTGCGACGAGTTCTGCCCCCACCGAGTATTCGAACGCCGAGAGGGTGACGTGAGACTGGTGGTCGCGAACCCCAACAACTGCGTTGTCTTCTGCCGGGCGTGCGCAAAGACCTGTGGCCCGGATGCCATCTCCTTCCCAGACAAACCGGAAACGGTGGCCCTCATCAAGAAGCTGCACGCGGAGGAGGCCGGCGAATGAGCTACATCGTCCTTGCCTGCACTGGCCTCGACAAACCTGAGGGCTCGATCACTCGGGAGGTCGCCCTCCGGCTGGCCGAGGAGGCGGGCGCCGAGATCGTCTGCCCCGTCTCTCTCAATCGTACCCCGGCCCGCTACAAGAAAGCCCTGGCCGAGAAAAGGGTGGTCGTGGTCGACGGCTGTGCCACCCAGTGCGCCGCCAAGCTGGCCGGGGGGGCCGGGGTGAAGCCGGCCCGGAAGGTCGTCGTCTCCCAAGTGGTGAAGGAACTGGGGGCGGCGCTGCCGCCCGAATTGCGGCTCGGTCCGGGGGCCATCGACCTGGCCCGCTCCATCGCGGAGCAGGTGGCTGCGGCGGAGTCAGCCGAGCAAGGCGCCATGACGGCGGACGGAGCCAAGGAGGCGGGCGCTGTGGAATTCCGACCGGCGTCCGATTTCGTCGTCGTGGTGCACGAGAAGTACGAGTTCCGTATCCCCCTGACCGGCTACCTCTTCAATGCCAACGACGTATGGGCACAGGTAGTGGGAAACCGGGCCCGCGTCGGCATCTCCGACTACATGCAGCAGCGTTTGACGGACATCACCTACGTGGACCCGCCCAGAGTCGGGGCGGTCGTCGAGCAGTTCGACGAATGTGGGACCGTCGAGTCCACCAAGGCGAACTTTGAAGTGGTCTCGCCCGTGAGCGGCACGGTCGTTGGCGTCAACGAGGCGCTGGCCGACATGCCGGAGGCCATCAATGAG
>CAZWAR010000086.1:0-12011 GCA_964631965.1 uncultured Gaiellales bacterium | reverse complement strand
GCCTACCTCCGCGGCGGCGGTGACGGTCGGCTCGGGGTCGCTGATGCCATCGCCCGGATGGGCGTAGTCGTGATTGCCGAGCACTGCGAAGACACCGAGGGGAGCCTTCAGGTGGCCGAGCTCGGCGAACACGTCCTTCTCGTAGTCCTTGCTCCCGTACACGTAGTCGCCGCCCAGCACGATGAGGTCGGGCTCGAGGGCGTTCGCCCGATCGACGATACTTGCGACCCGACTATCGGAGTAGTAGAAGGCGCGGTGGATGTCGGTGAGAAACACCACCCGGGTCCCGTCGAAGGCTGCGGGGACGTCGGGACTGGCGAATGTGTACTCCTTCACCTCCACGCGATAGGTCTCGGAGTACGAATACGCGCACACGACAACAACGACGGCCGCCAACACGACGCCGGCGAACCTGAGCGCCGTACGCCACCGCGGCCTGGTCCCTGAGCCCCGGAACCTAGCCACGCTCACGCATCATCGTGTCGAGCACAGCACGTGCTGCCCGGCATCGGACTCTATCTGGGAACGCGGACCAGGTCGCGTTCGGCCAGTAACTCCGCGATCTGCACGGCATTAAGGGCCGCGCCCTTGCGCAGGTTGTCGGCCACCACCCAGAGATTGAGGCCGTTCGTCACGGTCGGGTCGACGCGGATGCGGCCCACGTAGGTGTCGTCATTCCCCGAAGCGACGATGGGCATCGGGTAGATCTTCTCGGCCGGGTCGTCCATCACGCGCACGCCCGGTGCGGCGACCAGCAATTCGCGGGCCTGCTCGGCGCTCATCGGCCCGGCGAACTCCAGGTTCACCGCTTCGGAGTGGCCGTTCTGGACCGGGACCCGGACGCAGGTGGCACTCACGGCTATGCTCTCGTCACCCATGATCTTCTTGGTCTCGTCCACCATCTTCTGCTCCTCTTTGGTGTAGCCGTCCTCGAGGAACACGTCGATGTGGGGCAGGCAGTTGAAGGCGATCTGATAGGGATAAACGGCGATCTCCGGTTCATTGCCGGCCAGGATGTTCCCGGTCTGCTGCACCAGTTCGTTGATGGCCTTGGCGCCGGTGCCGGACACCGCTTGGTAGGTGGAAACCACCACGCGCTTGATGGGGACGGCGTCGTGCAGTGGCTTCATCACCACCACCATCTGGATGGTGGAGCAGTTCGGGTTGGCGATGATGCCTTTGTGCCGGTCGACGTCATCGGGATTGACCTCGGGTACCACCAGGGGGACGTCGGGATCCATCCGCCATGCGGACGAGTTATCCACCACGACACAGCCGGCGTCCCGGGCGATGGGGGCGAACTTCTGCGACGTCCCGCCGCCGGCGGAGAACAGGGCCAGATCGACATCCTTGAAGCTGTCGGCGGTCAGCTCCTGGCAGACCACTTCCTCACCCTTGTAGTCGAGCTTCATGCCGGCCGATTTGGCAGTAGCGAGAGCCGTCAGCTGTTTGACGGGAAAGTCCCGTTCGGCGAGGATGCTTCGCATCGCCCGTCCGACGGCGCCTGTCGCGCCCACCACTGCTACCCGATACTCCTTGCTCACGGTGCCTCCTCCGTCCGGCTCATCACAAACGAACAACGGAACCGAGATTCTAGCATCGGCCGCTGTCAAGAAACGACATGACCGCTCGGCGCCTACCGCCTCGTCCGCCGGTCGACGGAGCTGCGCCTGCTCGTCCGCTTCGTTCCGTGCGTCAAGCGTGGAGCGTCTTCTTCCGCCCTCGCGTCCCGCCTAGCGGGCTTTCATCTTGACCAGCGGTATGGGCCTGTCCGGCCGACCCGCCCGAACTTGAGCGGCGACCTCGAATAAGGAATCCTGCTCGCTGGGCGTTGAGCTATGCTTTTTGCTGATTCAGGGAGGGAAGGATGACGGGTAGAAATGAGAAGGCTCCTCTCGATTCCGAAGAGGGGACGCCGACCAGACACGCGGTCAGCCGCCGCGATTTCCTCAAAATGGCTGGCGTGACCGGTGCAACCATCGGTGTAGCCGGCGGTCTCGGTGGTCTTCTGGCCGCCTGTGGCTCGTCCGAGGTAACGACGACCACGGCGGCGGCCACGAGCAGCACTGCGGCCGGCGAGACCACGACCAGTGCTGGCGGCGACACCACGACTTCAGCCTCTGCATCGGCCGAGATGGGCGGCGAGATCAAGTGCGGCTACGTCGTTCCTCTGACCGGAGGCATGGCCCAGTTCGGCGCGGCTGCCAAGTGGCAGGTGGGCTGGATGGAGCAGAATGTCTGGAAGGACGGCCTGGTATGCGGCGACGGCAAGGCCTACAAGATCACCACGATGATCGGCGACAGCCAGTCCGACTCCAACCGCTCGGCGCAGGTGGCCGCCGATCTCATCAACAACGAGGGCATCAGCCTCATCGGTGGTAGCTCCAGCGCCGCCAACGTCATCCCGGTGCGCGACACCGCGGAATCCTTCGAATGCCCCGGCGTCTACTACGACTGTCCCGGCGACGCCTGGGGTCAGAGCCTCACCGAGCCCCTCAAGTGGAACTGGTGCGCATGGTGGATCGGCAAGGATGTCGTCGGCAACTTCCTGGGCATGTGGGACAAGGTCCCGAACAACAAAGTGGTGGGCGCCCTCTGGGAGAACAGCGCCGACGGCGACAACTTCGCGAACGTCCTGCCCGGCCTGTTCCAGGAGCTGGGTCTCACCTTGAGCGATCCCGGTCAGTACAACATCGGGACCGAGGACTACAGCACCATCATCAACCAGTTCAAGAAGGACGGTGTCGAGGTCGTGTGCGGTATGGCCACCTCGAGTGACTTCTCGAACTTCTGGAACCAGGCTCTGCAGGCTTCCTACTATCCCAAGATCGTCACCGTGGCCAAGGCTCTCCTCTTCCCCGATGGCGTGAACGCTCTCGGAGAGAACGGCGACGGCATGTCGGTGGAGTGCTGGTATCACCCGAAGTACCCCTACACGAGTGACGTCACCGGTATGACGCCGCAGCAGTACTGCGACGCCTACGAGACAGACACGGGTCTCCAGTGGACCCAGCCGGTCTGCTTCATCGGCTGCTTCGAGCTGTGGACCGACATCCTGCGTCGCACGACGAATCCGATGGACAAGAACTCCATCGTCGAGGCCATCAAGGCGACCAAGGTGACCGCGACCGGCGGCCCGGTCGACTGGACCGCCAACCCGGATCCGGTCAGCGGGTACTACAACTTCTGCACCAAGCCGATCGCCGGCGGCCAGTGGGTCAGGGGCACGGGAGAGTACAAGTACGATCTGGAGATCGTCGCGAGTGCTACTCATCCCGACATCCCAGTCACCGCCGAAATGAAGGAAGTGCAGTACCCGGCGTAGCCCGGAACACGTCGGGGCTTCTGTGCGGGGCGGCAGGCGCGGATGCGCCTGCCGCCCGTTTGTTCTCGCAGTCCGGAGGCGGGCACCGGAACCCGAAGGCGGCGGCGGTCGAAATCAGCAGGGGCGGGTCAGTTCCTTCACTGCGGTCAGCAGAGCTTCCCGCACTGCTTCGGTCTGGTAGGGCCTGGTGATAACCGCGGCTATCCCATGTTGCTCGTGACCCCTGACCTCGACATCGCTCGAAAGTATCACGGGGGCATCCAGCCCCAGTGACCGGAGAGCGGCCCGTTGACCGAGCCCGCTGGCGCCGCCCGGTCCCAGGAGCGCCACCACGGCGACGCAGAACCGCTCGTCGGCCTCGCCTGCTTGGGCCAGAACCTCGGGCGTATGTTGAGGGGCCCTGCAGCGGAAGGGTCTGCAGCCGAGGGAGGTGAGCGTCTCCGCGAGTTCCTCCCCCCACTTCTCGTCGCCGTCTATCACCAGCACCCGCAGTCCCTCCACGGTCTCCGCGCGGCCCCTCTCGGCCGGTGAGAGAACCTTGTCGGTGGCCAGCATGGTCTCCAGTTCGGCCACCCGGTCTTCGAGTTCGGCAATACGGCGGTACGGGCGTAGATCCTCGGCGACCACGATGCGCACCGAATCGTTGCCCACCACGTCCCGGAAGCGGGAGGAAGAGATGCGGACTTCCACCGGCTTCCCGTCCTTGCTGGAAAGGACCTCGTCGCGGGTCCCCGTCTCGGTGGGGAACCGGCCCCAGGGCGGAGCGTGTCCCACGACTTCGCCCGTCCGCCACCCGAACACCTTCTCCGCAGCCTTGTTCCACATCGTGAGGCTGCCGTCGGCATCGATGGCCCAGGTGGGAAGCGGCGAGACAGCGATGACCGCCTCCAAGTCGGCGATCGCGTCGCCCCGAGACTGTTCGGCCAGGATTCGGCTGATGGCGGTGCCGGTAGTGGTGCCGAGCACCTGGAGACCGTTGCGCAACGACGGTGGGATCACCGGGTAGACGGTGGACCCCACGATGAGGGCGGCGAGCGGCGCTCCCCGTTGCAGTACCGGAACGACGGCCACCACCCGGGGCGAACCGGCCGGCCGCGCGGCTCCATAAAGGTCCACAGGGGGTGAGGCGGCCACTCCCTGAGCTGCCGTCTTGCGGGCCATCTCCGTGAAGATATCGACCGACGCATGGTTCAGGCCCTTCTCCACTACGAGTTCCGCCCGCTCGTCCGCCTTGTCGAGCATGAAGGCCGCTCCGCAGTCGATGCCCTCCACGAGCAGGGCTGCGCGCAGCGCTTCTCGCATCGCGCTCCGCACGTTCTGGATGCCGGCCAGCCATTCCTGTAGTTGTCCGTCTATCAAGGCGAGGCTCTCGGCTCGCTTCTGCTCGGTGATGTCCTCGACGATCTCGATGAAGCCTGTGGCGCGATTGTCGGGCCCCATGACAGGATGGGCCTTGATGCGGGCAGCGAAGCGGGTACCGTCGTCGCGAAGGCCGGTGGTCTCGGTCTCATGGGCCTCTCCGCTGGCCAGCGCGAGGCGGCCGGGACAGTGAGCGCAGGGTACGTCCCGCTTCTCGAACTCCCGGTAGCACTTGTTGCCGAGCATGGCGACCATGGGTTTGCCGTACAAACGCTCATTCGTCCGGTTGACCATGATGATGTCGTAGTCCACCGAGATGAGGTTCATCCCGGGCTCGGTATCGGGTTCGCGTGGCGCGAACTGCTCTTCCAACTGATCCAAGGAACAGACCTTCCCTACGCCTTATGCAGAGGAGATTCTAGCGTGATGCCGCTCAACCGGTCGCCGGCTCGTCCCCCTCTACTCGGGGCGGAACCGCCAGACGGCGACGGCAAAGAAGAACACGATCCATATCCACACGAAGCCGAGTTGACCGAGCACGTCAACCACGCCCCAGTCTTTGAGCACGATCCCGTGCAGCGAGTCCATGATCCAGGCGGTGGGAAAGAAGTGGGCAACCCGGGAGAACGAGGCACTGGTGACCTCGAGCGGGAACCAGGCGCCCCCCAGCACGGCCAGCAACTGGGCGGATAGTACCGTGGTGGCGATCACAGGAGGTTCGGACCGGAAGAGCGAGGAGATGAGCAAGCCTACTGACGCGGCGAGCACCGAGAGGGAAATCATCGTGATGAACAGGGCGGCCGGATCGTTGAAGTAGCCGACACCGAACGCGAGGGCGCCCAGAAGGATCAGCATCACCTGCTGTAGGAAGGTGATGATAACCATGCCCATCATCTTGCCCCCGATGATGGTGCTGCCGGACACTCCCGCGGCGGCGAGCCTGCGAAGGACGCCGGTGCGCCGCTCCCAGGCTACGCCGGTGGCCACCGTGAGCAGGCTGAAGAGCACCCATTGCACGAGGGACCCGGTGGAGGCGATCACGAAGCCGCCCGCCCCGGCCACCGCGGAACCTGAACCCGAATAGGCATCTACCGTCTCTACCGAGACAGCCGGCGAGCCCAGGGCGGTCTGCACCAGGACTCCGGCGGAATCGACCAGTTGGGCATCCGCACTCGAGCCGGCGGCTGCGGAGACCTGGTCGACCACGACCCTGGTGGCAAGCAAGCGGGCATTGAGGTCGGAGACAGCCGCCGACACCGCTTGCGCTACCGATTGAGCGCCGCTCGACGTCTCGACCCGGATGAGAGTGAGCGTGGCCTCGTCGCTGGCCGCTCCACCGCCGCCCGCCGTCTTCGCGCTCTCGACCGCCGCCCCGAATCCCTTCGGGATGAGCAGAGAGGCCGCCACGTTCTGGTCCTCCACCGCCGAATCGAGGTCGGCGGCGGCTGTCGGCTGCACCGAGAGCATCGGAGAGGCCTCGAGTTGCTCGACGAATTGCTGAGACGCAGCGCTCCTGTCCTCGTCGGCCACGGCGATCGGAATGTGGCCGGTATCGCCGCCGCTCCCGAGGATCAGACCGAGGAAGATGGTGAATATCACCGGCAGGATGATCGTGAAGAGCGCCGCCAACCGGTCGCGCCTGGTCTGCAGCAGCTCCTTGGTGGCGATGCGCCAGGCCCGGTCGATCCGGGTCGTCTGTCGATCCCTGCGCCCGCTCACGTGTACCGTCTCCGGAAGAAGAAGGTGGCCAGCGCGAAGAAGACAGCCGTGAATCCAAGGGCAGCGAGCACCGGCAGAGCGATGCCGCTCCATGATCCGCCGAACATCGTGTGGTTCCACCCATCCAGTAGCCAGCCGAGCGGGCTGATGTGGCGGACCGTGTTGTAGGCTCCGCCGATGGTGGCCGTGCCGGTGAAGCTTCCGCTGATGAGACCCAGAAACACGAAGATGCCTGCCGACCCGCCGCCGGCCTGGGCCGGGGTCTTGGCGAAGGACACGGTCAGCAAACCCAGAGAACTGGCGACCAGCGCTCCGGTTATAACGAGCACTATCACTGGGCCTATCTCACCCCAGTGCGACCCGAAGATCAGCCGTCCCACGACGAGGAGGATGATGCTCTGGATCAGCACCACCAGGAAGACCGCCATGTACTTGCCCCCGAGGATCACACTGCGGGGAGTCGAGGTGGTGAAGAGCCGGGGCAGAGTGCCCTGCCCGTCGATGATGCTACGGGCGGGCGTCGCCGCTCCGAACAAGGTGAAGAAGAGCATCATCCCGATGAGCACCTGGCCGGCCGTATTGGGTCCCTCGGAACCGCTCCCCCCGGGAGTGACAGGACCCCGCGAGGTGAGGGCGATTGCCGTTCCTCCTGTGGCGCCCCCGCCGCCGCTGCTCTGCGCCTCCCTGCTGTACGCCTGGGCGGCGTTGGTCGCGATCTCGGTGAGCTTGGCGGCATCGACTCCCTGGGCCAGAGCCAGCTGGGCGCTCGCCGAAGCCGCCGCCCTGGCCCCGTTGAAGGACTGCGCCACATCCTCTATCACCGAGCCGACGATGGCCGGGCCGATGTTGACCGTGGGGTCCTTGTAGATCTCCACGGCAAGTGGGGAGGAGGATACAGAGGAGAGGGCCTGTGTGAGGCCCGCTGGAATAATGACGGCCACCTGGGCGTCGCCGTCGTCGACCGCAGTCCTGGCCGCTGCGACATCTCCCGCCTCGGTGACGGTCAGGAGTTCGGACAGCTGTTCGCTGTTCAGGCTGGAGACAAGGGCGTCGCCCGCCATGCCGCCGTCCTGGTTCACCACGATGGTCTTCGTGGGGGAGATGGAGAAGTTGCCGCCGGAACCGAACGCTGCGCCGATGGCGCCGGCCAGCACCAGAGGGGCGATGAGCATCATGGCGAGGCCGGCGAAGCTCCGGTAGACATGCCGGACATCCTTCAGGGCTACGGCGAGAGCGCGCACGGGTTCCCCGCTAGTCTCTCAGCGCGCGACCGGTGAGGTGGAGGAACACCATCTCCAGGTTGGGTTCCGCCAGGTCGATCTTCGTGATTCGGACGCCGGCCGCCCGGGCCGAATCGAAGAGCTTGGGCATGAGGGTGTTCGCGTCGTCCGCGAGGAGCGCCAACGGGCCACTTTCCTCCTCGGTCACGGTAGCCACTCCAGGCAGGGTGCGCCACTGCTCCGCCATCTGGTGGGAGTCTCTGTCCAGGCCCACATCGATTCGGGTCTTCTCACCCACGAGTCTCACCAACTCCGGCTGTGTACCTACGGCGATCATCTTGCCCTGGTCCATGATCCCCACCCGGTGGGAGAGTTCCTGGGCCTCTTCCATGTAGTGGGTGGTGTAGAGCACCGTCATGCCGGCGGCGTTGAAATCCTTGACCCCGTCCAGGATCGACCGGCGGCTCTGCGGGTCGATGCCCACTGTCGGCTCGTCCAGGTAGAGGATCTTCGGTCGGTGGAGCAGAGCCGCTCCGATATTTACCCGGCGCTTCATGCCGCCGGAGTACTTGTCCACCCGGTCCTTCTGCCGGTCGGTGAGCCCGATCAGTTCGAGCACCTCGTCCACCCGTTTGGTGAGAGCGGACCCGCTCAGACCGTACATCCTTCCCCAGAACATGAGGTTCTCCCGGCCGCTCAGGTCGTCGTAGAGGGCGATGTCCTGCGGGACCATTCCTATGAGCTTCTTGACCTCGTCGGGTTTGCGGGTCACGGAAAAGCCGCCGACGTCCGCCTCGCCGGAGTCGGGCCTGAGCAGACAGCAAAGGATGGAGATGGTGGTGGTCTTGCCGGCTCCGTTGGGACCCAGCAGACTGAAGATCTCGCCTTCGCGGATGGAGAAGGACACGCCGTCGACGGCCACGTGCCCCTTGGGCGGGTCGAACTGCTTGCGCAGCTTGTCCACCACGATCGCGTCCACGCTATCTCCTCCTGATCCGGTGCACGACCTACCTACCCGATGGTAGCCCAATCCCTGGACGCGGGCCACAGCCGCGAGGCCAGTCGGCCACCTGGCCGGTCGGCCGGGTGGCTCTCGCGGGGGGACTCGACCCAATAGCCGCACCGTCGATCAGCTCTAGTAGCTGCGCATGCATATCTTGCGCCATGAGTAGTAGCTATACCAGAAGAAATCAGGCCCGGCGTTGGCAGGAGGGCGGGCTTTGTGCTCCCAACTCCCCGGTACTCTGTTTCTTTACAGGAACGATTTTTGTATGTATGTTGGCCTGTGCCGCGTGTCCAGTCCAGGACGGTGGTGCGGCATGCTATACACATGCAGGCACGGGGGGTTCAAAGTGAAGAGCCAGGCTGGGCGAACCGTTCACCACGACCAAGGGCGGACGAGGAGCCGCGGCAAGACCTTCCGACAGGCCCCTCGAGCCGGTGGGTTACGCCACCTGATCCCGGTGCTGATCGTTCTGCTCCTCGCCGCTGTCATCCTTCTTGCCCTCGCCTCGACCGCGTTCGCCGCGCCGAGCTACGACAAGTACGAGGGGCTTTCTGGGCAGGCGGTGGACACGGGGACATCCGCGTTCCAGAGAGACCTGTCGAAGGACCTGGCCACCCTCATGCAGGCAGGACGCGAAGGGCCTGCCGCGTTCAGTCAGGCGCTGTCCGAGTTGTCCCAGCCGACGGCCGCGGCGGGGACGGGCCAGATCTCCGGCACGGTTAAGAACTCGTCCGGGGCCCCGTTACCCGCATACGTTATTGCTGTCGACAACGACGGAGACTTTGTTGACGAGGTGTTTACCGACGAAACCGGCTACTACCTTTTGACCGGCCTGCCCAACCAGCAGGTCAGGATCTTCACGATTGCCATGGGCAATTACATCGACGAGTGGTACAACAACGTAGTGTGGGCCGGCAACTCCCAGGGCGTCGGGGCCTACGTATTCAACCTCGCGACCACTCCCACGTACACCGGTAGGAACTTCGTGCTCGCTATGGGCAAGTCCATCTCCGGACGGGTCACCGACACGTCCGGGGCCGGCATCTACGACATGGACGTGGACGCGTACACTCTGGACGGCGACTACTGCGGGACGGGATACACCGACGAGGACGGCTATTACGACATCCTGGGTCTCCCGGCCGGCCAGTACTACATCGCCACCTGGGACTCCTACGGGGAGTATATCGACGAGTGGTACGACAACGACCCGTACCTCCTGGACCCGGACGCGGAACTGGCCACCCCCATCAACGTGACCACCAGCAATGCGACCAACAAGAACTTCATTCTGGCCAAGGGCAGGACGATCTCCGGCAGCGTCACGAGTTCGGACCCGGTGGGTCCGCTCACCGACGTCGGAATCCGCGTGCAGTCTCTCGACTCGGCTGTAGACGTCTGGACATCTACGAACTTCATAGGAGCGTATGAGATCGGCGGTCTTCCCGCCGGGTCCTACGTGCTCTACACGGCAAACGACCAGGGTTACGTCGACGAGTGGTACAACGATGATCCTGCGCCCGGCGACATCCACGGCCTCAACGCGGACCCCGTCGACGTCTCCGCCGCCGACGCCGAGGACATCGACTTCACCCTCGACCCCGGCTACACCATCTCCGGTACCGTGCTGGACGACGCGACCGGCCTCGAGCTGACCGCCCCCATGTTCGTCGATATCATCGACGAGGATTGGAATTGGTACGCAAATGCCATTGTTGGAGACGGTGCCGGGACGGAGTACACTACCTGGCCCATTCCGGCGGGCACGTACTACGCCCAAGCGTCCAACGTCTTCGGCGACAGCGACCTGATCGTCGACTCCCCGTACATCTCGGAGTGGTACGACGATCTTCCCTGTGGTGAGTACTACCTGGAGGACGCCGACCCGATCGTGCTCGATGGCACAGATGCCATCGACATCGATTTCGGCCTCGATCGGCTTACTCGCTACGAGCAGAGCGACTCTCGTATCGTCTACAACCCGGCCTGGTCGAGCCTCGACAGGGCGGGGGCGTCGGGTGGCAGCTACGCCTACTCGGACGCGGCGGGTGCGTCCGCCACCATCTACTTCCAGGGCACCCGCCTCGACTGGATCGCCATGATGGGGACCACCACCGGTCTGGCCGATGTCTACGTGGATGACGAGTTGGTCGACGACAACGTAGATCTTTCCGCCGACCCGGCCGAGTACCAGGTGAGGATCTGGACCAGCGGCTGCCTGGACTACGGGGTCCACAAGGTGGAGATCGAGCGTGAAGCCACCAATCCGGTGGGCGATCGCATCACGCTCGACGCGGTGGAAATAGCGGGCACTCTGCTCGCCGCCCCGCCCGAGGTCACGGCGCTCAATCCCACGAGCGGCACCGCGGCCGGCGGCACCAACGTGACCGTCACCGGAACCGGGTTCACCGGCGCCACCGCCGTGAACTTCGGTGACGGCGAGGCTGCCGACTTGACCGTAGTTTCCGACACCCAGATCACCTGCACCACTCCCGAACACGATGCCGGCCCGGTGGACGTCACCGTCGTCACTCCGACCGGTACCAGCTCCACGAGCGGCACCGGCAACGACTACACGTTCACCACACCCGCTCCCACCGTCACCGCCCTCGATCCCACCTCGGGCACCACCTCGGGCGGCACCAGCGTGACCATCACCGGCACGTACCTCACCGGGGCCACGGCCGTCAGCTTCGGCGGCACGGCGGCCACCGATGTCGTCGTGGGCTCGGCCACCGAGATCACCTGCGCCACTCCGGCTCACATCGCCGGTATGGTCGAGGTCACGGTAACCACGCCGGGCGGCGGCACGAGCGCCATCGCCGGCACCGGGAACGACTACACCTACGTGGCGCCGGTCCCGACGGTCAGCGAGCTCAATCCAGCGTCCGGCACCACCTCGGGCGGCACCAACGTGGCCATCGCCGGCACCGGCTTCATCGGGGCCACCGCCGTCAGCTTCGGCGGCACGGCGGCCACCAACGTCACGGTGGTCAGCGCTACCCAGATCACGTGTACCACCCCGGTTCACGTCGGCGGAGTGGTCGACGTGACCGTCACTACGGCGGGGGGCACGAGCGCCACCGAAGGTGAGGACAACGACTACACCTATGTGGCGCCGGTCCCGACGGTCAGCGAGCTCAATCCAGCGTCCGGCAACGTCGTGGGCGGTACCAGCGTCACCATCACCGGCACCGGCTTCATCGGCGCGACCCTCGTCACCTTCGGGGGTGCGGAGGCCGGCGAAGTGACCGTTATCTCTCCCACCCAGATCACCTGCAGCACGCCGGCCCACGACGAGGGCACGGTGGACGTGCAGGTGACCACGGCCGGTGGGGTCTCCTCGACCGAGGGCACCGGCGACGACTACGTCTACTCCGTC
>CAZWAR010000085.1:0-12046 GCA_964631965.1 uncultured Gaiellales bacterium | reverse complement strand
CGCCCACTTCATCCCACCCGACCCGCCGAAGTGGCTCTTCAACAACAAGACCGGAGACCTGTTCCCCGGTCCGCGTATCGCCACCACGGAGGACATCGTGGTGGACAACCGGGGCAACATCTTCGTCGACACGTTCACCGACGGTATCTACGTGCTGCGCTGCACCGTCTAGCGGGGCGGTGATGGGCAGCGGTACTCTGACAGACACGGCACGGCTAGGAGCAACAACATGAAGGTTCTGGGCATCTCGTGCGGCCGCCGCATGAGCAACACCGAGATCATGGTCAAGGAAGCCCTCATGGGGGCCGAGGACGCAGGCGCCGAGGTGCAGTTCCTCCGCCTGCAGGACTACTACATCAAGCCCTGCACCGGCTGCAACTCCTGCGTGGTTGATCTCATGGAGAAGAGCGGTGGGGGCGCCTGCGTCCTCAAGAACGACGACTTCCCCTTCATCGACGACCTGATCATGGATTGCGATGCCCTCATCCTCGGCTCGCCCATCTACGAGAAATCGCCCACCGGCCAGCTGAAGTCTTTGGAGGACCGCATGGGTCCGAGTCACGATGTGGGCTTCCGTATGATCGCCCAGAAGATCCGCGACGAGAAGGGGATCACCACCGGCACCGGCCCCGACCCCAGGGCGTTCAAGCCCCGGACGGCCTCGCTCATCGCGGTGGGTGGCTCGGAATGGGACACCCTGGCCCTCCCCATCATGGGCATGTTCGCCCTCACTCTGCAGATGACCGTGGTTGACCAGATCCTCATCAACTGGATCGGCCTGCCCAAAGTCGTTTCACTGCACGAGGACAAGCTGGCCCGGGCCCATCGTTCGGGTAGGCACGTGGTGGAGAGCTACAACAAGGGCGTGGAGAACGCGGAGTACATCGGCGAGCCCGGTCTGTGCCCGCTCTGCCACTCCAAGCTCGTCGAGGTCCGCCACGGCAACGACCCCTACCCCTGCGTGTGCGGGCTCTGCGGCGTCCGGGGGACCCTGAGCACCGATGCCGACGGCGCCGTGCATTTCACCGTGTCCGACGAAGACCGGCCGCACTCCCACCTGCTGCTGTCGGGCAAGTTCGAACACCTGCAGGAATTGCACGACGTCTCGCTCATGCCCCCGGGGAACTATGGCGAGGCCGGCGCCCGCTCGATGAAGTACCGCACCTACCTGACCCCCATCAAACCTCCTGCCAGGGACAAGGGCGAGAAGGCCGAAGGGGGCGAGGAGGTCTAGAGAGCGACCTCGTGCTCGGTTGCCGGCGCCGGAGCGCCCGGCCGGCCCGGCGGGCGAGCGACATCCACCAACGCGAAAGGACAGGGAGATGGCCTACTTCCCCGAATTCCGCCCCATGCGGAGCTTCATCCTCCAGAACATGCGCTCGGAGAACGACCGGCCCAAGGTGCTGCGCTGGCTGTTCAAGCAGCACGTGCCCGAGAGCATCTCCCAGTTCATGCCCTACTGCACCAAGTACGCCACCTACTACGCGATGGCTCTGCCCGAAGGCGCCGAGGACTACGGCACCTACAACGGCTTCATGACCGAACACTACTGGCTGTTCAACATCTTCCAGAGCCAGGGAACAGGCATGCCTCGGGGCCTGGCCTTCGGCGAGGACTACCCGGAGGACTTCTTCGAGATCACCTCCCAGCCGCCGAGCAAGGTGCTGCGCCAGTCCGGTTGGCAGGGCAGCCGCCACGGCTACCACCCCATTGTGTTCTCCTTCGCCCCGATCTTCTGGGAGGACGATTTCAAAGGGGAGGGGCGACTCACCGACGCCGGGGTGAACTACCGCTGGCTGTTCTTTCTCAAGTACCCCGACGGCGTGTCCATCGACGAGGGCGACGCTTGGTTCAAGGACGTGTTCGCACCGGAGATCTGCGCCAACCCCGAGGTGAACCGTATGATCTCCAGCCGACAGCTCGACGATCCGCGCATCAACCCGTTCCAGCGCATCGTCGAGATCTGGTTCGACGATGCGGAGGGGTGGAGAAAGGCCATTGCCGGGAAGGCCGGGCAGTATACCAAGCCGGAGTGGGCCACTTGGGATAGGGCTCCCTTCTTCGAGCCCTACAAGGACTTCGTGGGGATATTCATCCTCGACCGGCCCGACTCCGATCACCTGCAGCAGTGGCGGGGGTACATCACCACGCGGTAGCGGACCGGGCGCTGAAGGGCGCCCGCCCTGCGGCCGGTCGAGCTAAGCTCGACCCGTCAAGTCGGCCCTGCGGCTCAAGAATTCCGCTTGGTCGATCTCCCCGCGGGCGTATCGTTCTTCGAGGATCTGCAGAGCCGAAGACTGCGGCCTGGCCGGCTGCTGGTTCTCCCCTCCAGACTGCGTTGGCGGCAGCCCCTGAGAGTAGTGCTGCGTCGGCCTGTGGGCGAGGTAGCGCACCAGGTACACGATCGCCACGATCACAACGATCCAAAACAAGATCATGAACCCCATGCCGAACCAACCTCCGGCGCCGATTCCCGAGTGGGCGGGATACCACCACATAACGGTTAGTACCTCCGATCGTTCGCGCGGACACCCGGAACGCCCGGGTCCGTGCTCAAATACGATAGTTAACTGCTACACATTATATCACCGTCTCACCGCGGCCCCTGATAGAGCATGTAGAGCCCGAGTGCGAGGATAAGGGCACCGATGATCCGGCGGAACAGCCGGGCAGGGATGCGCTGAAGCAGACGCCAACCGAGGAAGGTTCCCGCGACCACGGCGATGGAAAGACCCAGCATGAGCGGCCAGCGGGCGAAAACGGCGTGCCCCTGATACGCGATATAGACCGGTATGCGGGCGATGTCCACCAGGAACGCAGCCGCGGTAGCGGTCGCCACGAACCCCTCCTTGGAAAGGTCATAACCGAGAAGGGCGGCGCTTCGTATCCCGCCTTGGTTGCCCACCAACCCGCCCAGCAGCCCCGATACGACTCCCGCAGAAGGCGACCAGGCGCCATGCAGGCGAAACCGTTCCGCCCATCCGCTCAATGAAGCCGCTCCTGCGAACACCAGTAGTAATCCGAAGAGGATGCCGAGCGGGGTGGCTGACAGGTATACGTGGAGCAGCGCTCCCGCGAGCCCACCTGCGGCACTGGCAAGGCCGAAGCGGAGGAACAGGGACCAATCGACGTGGCGACGTAGCGCCCACAACCGCAGCGAGGTGGCGATGAAATGGGGGATGGCGACGAGCGCGACAGCGAGCTTGATTCCCAGATCGACGGCGAGAACGGGGGTCACGAGGCTGCCGATACCGAAGCCGGCGACGGCGGCCACCCCTCCGCCGACGATGGCTGCGCTAAGGGACAGGGCGATGATCATGGCCTCAGCGAGGTACCCGTCGCGAAGAGCGGCAAACGCGAACTACAGACGTTGCGGTTGGTGGGAGTGCCCAGTGTGCGGTCGCGGCTGAGGAAGCCTGGGGCGCACATAGGTCCTGACCGTCGCCCAGGCCCGAGACCTTCTACTCGTCGAGGGCGGGAGGCGTCTCCGGCCGACGCCCGGCCACCTCCTGGATGAGATCCTCGTAGGCTGACAGGCGCGATTCGACGTCTATCTCCCCGGACAAGGCCGCCATGATGGCGAGCCACAGCCAGAGGTGCAGGCGCAACACATCGGCTCGGGAATACTGCTCGTCCCACGAGGCCCTCATGCTGGCGTTGTGGTGAGCGCCGAGCATGCTGTAGGCAAGGAGCTCGAGGTCTACCGGCACCGCGGCCCCGGCCGGCTGCCTTATCCGCTCGAACTCCGCGACGATCGTTCCCACGACACCGGCCCAGGCCTGCTCGGCGAGGGTGCGCTTGTCTGTCCCGTTGGCCGACGGCTCGGAGTTGATCTGGGCCAGTACCTGGGAGCCGAACTCGTTGGCCCGGGCGTCGGCAATCAGCCGCCACATGAGGCGCTCTGCGGGATCTTCGGACTTTTCGACCGTTTCCTCCACAAAGGCCAGGTTCCACTCCAAGAAGGTCGAGAAGGATTCCACGAAAAGCTGCAGCTTGCTGGGGAAGTGACTGTAGAAGACCTGGGAAGTAATCCCAAGCCTCCGCACTATCGTCCCGACGTGAGTACCGTTGTAGCCATTGGTGGCGAACTCCTCGGTGGCCACCCGGAGGATGCTTCTATGCATCCTGTCGCTCTGCCGGCCGGCCAGATCCACACGGCTCGTCTCGGCTCGCGCCAAATCCTCGGCCAGGGCCTCACGGATCTCCTTCAGGGATAGGCCCTCCTGCTTCAACTCCCCGATGCGCCTGAGAAGCGTGACGTGGTCCCGAGCATATAAGGCCCGGCTGGCCGCGGTCTTCTGCGGCCGGGGCAGCAGGCCCTCGCGCACGTAGAAGTGGATTGTGGCCCTGGGGACCCCACTCTCCTTCTCGACTCCCGATATGGTCAGGGCCTCGGCGATGCCGGTCCTCCCCCCGTGGTTCAGCGCCCCACGCTTGGTTCCTCGCAATGCTAGCCGGTGGACAGGAAAAGTGCTCCACCGCTTTTGCCTGTTCACACGTGGTGCCTAATCTCGCTTAACAACTTACCACACAAACAAAAGTCATTGACAAGCCCGGACACAGCCGGTAGCATCACGCCACGACCGGGGAATCTCCGGATCGCTTGAGGAGTGGGGGAACGTTCGTGGTCAAGTGGATCCAACTGCTCGTTACAGGCATCACGGTGGGGAGCATCTACTCTCTGATCGCCCTCGGGTATGTCACGATCTACCGCACCTCCCGCATCGTCAACATGGCCCAGGGCGCCTTCGTCATGTTTGGCGCCTTCTTCGTCTACTCGTTCCTCTCTGAACTCGGTCTCCCCTACTGGCTCTCGGCGATCCTCTCCATCGTCTGCGTGGCCGTCCTCGGAGTGATCATGTACCTCCTGGTGCTGAGACCTCTCGTCAAGATCTCGCTGGTGTCCATCATTCTGGCGACCATGGCCATGAGCATCCTGTTCGAGAATTTGGCTCTGCTGAAGTACGGCGGTTATGGCAAAGGGGTGCCGGCGTTCACCGGAGACAAGGCTCTCTTCATCGGCAAGGTGGCCGTGTTTCCTCAGAGCCTGTGGGTGATCGGGCTCATGATCGTAGTGCTCATCGGTCTCTACGCTCTCACCAACCTCACCCGGGTCGGCAAGCAGATGACGGCCACCGCCAACGATCCGGAGGCGGCCAGCCTCTCCGGGGTCAACACCGGCCGCATGATCGTGCTGGCGTTCACCATATCCGCCGCCATCGGGGCTCTGGGCGGTATCGCCGTCACTCCCATCAACTCCACGAACTACCTCTCCGGGGGCATCTATGCCCTGAGCGGATTCGTGGCCGCCATCCTGGGGGGCTGGGGGTCGAGCAGCGGGGCGGTCGTCGGTGGTCTTGCCCTCGGCATCATCCAGTCGCTCACCACCGGCTTCCTGCCGACCGGGTATCAAGACGCTGTGGCCTTCGCCATCCTCATCCTGGTGCTGTACTTCCGGCCCACCGGCCTGCTGGGCGTTCCCTCGAGCGAGGGGGAAGCCTGATGGGGCCGAAGACCAGTCGCTGGGGGCTTCTATTCAAAGTCCTTCTGGCGATCATCCTTCTCGTCTGGCCGCTCCTCTATCAGAGCGGCTACGCCATGCGGATCATGACCACCGGCGGCCTCTACACCATCATCACGGTGGCGGTCGTCATCATTCTTGGACAGGGGGGCCAGCTGTCTTTCGCCCACTCGGCCTTTTACGGCATGGGTGCCTACACCGCTGCGCTGCTCAGCATGAAGGCCGGTTTCCCCACCCTGGCCGCTCTGGTCGTCGGCGCCCTGGTGCCGGCCGTCATCGCTCTGGTGGTCGGCCGCCCGGTGCTGAAGCTACGGTACTTCTACCTGGCCCTGGCCACCATCGGTCTGGGGCAGATTTTCCTCGTGCTGGTGACCCAGTTCCGGACCGTCACCGGCTCCACCACAGGGCTGGCCCCCATACCCACGCTGAACGTCTTCGGTTTCGATTTCAACACCAACCTGCGCCAGTACTACCTCATCTGGGTGGTGGCCGTCGTCATTATCCTGTTCATCGACCGGACCCTCAGGTTCCGGACCGGGCGGGCGCTCCGGGCCATCGCCACTAGCGAGATCGCCTCTCGGAGCCTCGGCGTGCGGACGGCCAACTGGAAGCTACTGGCTTTCGTCGCCAGCGCCGTCATCTGCGGCCTGGCCGGCGGGCTGTACGCCTTCGTCACCATGGCCATCACGCCCGCTTCCTTCACCTTTACCACAGCGATCCTGCCCATCGTCATGATGCTTCTGGGCGGAGGATCCGTCTGGGGCGGGGTGATAGGGGCAGTACTCATGACGTGGGTAATCAACGGCTTCACCGGGGTGCAGGAGTACAGTGGGGTCGTGTACTCGGTCATCATGATCCTGCTCCTCATCTTCCTGCCCGCCGGGCTGGCGCTTCGACCCGATCAGCGGGCTCGTCTGAAGGCGCTCGTGCTCCGGGAAAGGCTGCAGGAACCGGCGGTCGCTGCGGCGGCGGGGAAGATCGAGCAGCCGGGTAACCAGCCCGAAAAGGACCAGCCGGAAGGGGCTGTGGTTTCCTCAGTAGCGGCGGATTCCAGCCCCACCCTCGACTCGGTGGTGGCGGCCGCGGGAAGCGGGGGCGCAGAAGTGGTCTCTGGCACCGCCGAAGTGCGGCCGGCCATGGTTCCCGCCGGCTCGGAGGCAGAGAGCGCTCTCCTGTCGATCACAGATGTCTCCGTCCACTTCGGCGGCTTGAAGGCTGTGGACCAGGTGGCGCTCGAGGTGCCGGAAGGCCAGATCGTTGCCCTCATCGGCCCGAACGGCGCCGGAAAGACAACGCTCTTCAACGCCATCAGCCGGCTGCAGAAGCTCACCTCCGGTAGGGTCGCATTTGGCGGCCGGGACGTCACCACCCTTTCCACCGCCGACACGGCCCGGCTGGGCATGGCGCGGACGTTCCAGAACCTCCGCATCTACGTCAACATGAGCGTCCTCGAGAACGTGCTGGTCGGCTGCCATCGGCACGAGCGTTCCGGGTTCTGGGCCGGTGGGCTGGGCCTTGCCCGGCAGCGGCGGGAGGAGAAGGCTTCGATCGAGCGGGCCATGCGGGCGCTCGGCGCTGTCGGCCTGGCCGACAAGGCCTGGCTGCCGGCCGCCAGCCTTCCCTATGGGTCACAGCGGCTGGTGGAGATTGCCCGGGCTTTGGCCTCGGAGCCTCGTCTCCTTCTTCTCGACGAGCCGGCCGCGGGGATGAACGCATCAGAACGCGCCGAACTGGTGCAGCACATCCAGAACATCCGCGCCTCCGGGATAACCGTCCTTCTCGTCGAGCACGACATCGAGCTGGTGATGGGCATCTCGGAGCAGGTGTACGTGCTGGACTACGGCAAGCTGATAGCCGAGGGCAGGCCGGAAGACGTCCAGAACGACCCGGCAGTCATCGCCGCCTACCTGGGAGCAAAGGTCGAGGGGCGGACCGACCTATGCCGGACCCGAGAGCTGACCGACGGCAGCTGCCCAGAGCCCGAGCATCTTCTCACGGTCGAAGGCCTGCGCACGGCTTACGGTTCCATCGAGGCTCTTCACGGTGTGTCTTTCACTGTGCCCAAGGGGGAAGTGGTAGCGATCCTCGGGGCGAACGGCGCCGGCAAGACGACCCTGCTGCACACTATCTCGGGGCTGCTACGGCCCAAGGCCGGCACTGTCATGTACCAGGGGAACGACATCACCCCGCTCTCGCCGGACAAGATAGCCGCACGTGGCCTGTGTCAGGTGCCCGAGGGGCGGCGGTTGTTCCGCGAACTCTCGGTGCATGACAATTTGGTGGTGGGGAGCTCCGGGCGCAAGGATTGGCGGGCGACGCTGAGCGACGACATCGCATACGTCTACGAGCTGTTCCCCATCCTCGGCGAGCGCCGCAAACAACCGGCCGGCACGCTTTCCGGCGGAGAGCAGCAGATGCTGGCCATCGGGCGGGCGCTCATCGGAAGGCCGAAGTTGCTGCTCCTCGACGAGCCGTCCATGGGTCTCGCCCCTCTCATGGTGGAGCGGATCTTCGAGGCTCTTGCCACGCTCAACAAGGAAGGACTCACGATGCTCATGGTGGAGCAGAGCGCGGAGATGGCTCTGTCGCTCGCTCACAGGGGAGTGGTTCTCCAGACCGGGGCGGTGGCCGTCTCCGGCCTTGCCGAAGAACTCATGTCGGATGAACGCGTGCGCGCCAGCTATCTGGGGGCCGCCCGGACATGACGCAACGCTTTCATATAGAGCAGGGACAGGGCAAACGATTCGGGAAAGTACCAAGGGAGGAAGGATGAAGAAGAGCTATCTGATAGCCGTTCTCTGTCTCATCCTGCTCGTGATCGTCGCTATGGCGGCGGTCGCGTGTGGGGGGACTGAGACCACCACGACGGCGGCTCCGAGCACGACGGCGGCTCCGAGCACCGCCACCACGGCCGCTCCCAGCACGACCGCGGCTCCAAGCACGGAGACGACCGCTCCGAGCAGCGAAACGACGACGGCCGGCCCGGCCACCGGGGAACCGATCAAGATCGGTCTCTCTAACAGCCTCACCGGCTTCAGCGCCGCTCCGGGCGCCTCGTTCTCGAACGGCGTGAAGCTGCAGATCGAGATGATCAACCAGAACGGCGGTATCAACGGGCGCCCGCTCGAACTCATCGAGTATGACGACAAGTCCGATGTACCGACCGCCATCGCGAACATCAACAAGCTAATCCAGGAAGACAAAGTCGTCGCGACGATAGGTCCGTTCGCGCAGTTCATGCAGGAACCTGCCCGCCAGATCGCGGAACAGACCAAGACCCCCATGGTGGGCGACGGTCCGGCCACTCTCGACCAGCTTGCCGGCACTCAGTATCAGTGGAGCGTCATGACGGCCGCCGGCCCGCCGCCGCAGGCCGACGCCGTCGACAAGGTCATCAAGGCGGCCGGCTGGAAGAACGTTCTCAGCCTGGCCGACGTTCTCACCATCGACCAGGAGACCCTGGATCTGCTGGTGAAGAACGCCTCGGGCTACACCTTCACCAAGATGGCCGACACCTTCGACCTCAACACCCAGGATTTCCAGCCCATCCTCAACAAGATGATGGAGCAGATCAACAGCCTGAAGCCTGACGCCATCGTCCTCTACGTGAACCCGCTGGCCTTCCCCGCTCTCTACAAGGGTCTCCGCGGGCTCAACGTGAACCTGCCGGTCCTGGCCGGCACTGCCTGCGCTCACCCGGCCATCTTCGCCATGGGCCCGGAAGCGGTGGACGGCGCCTACGTCATGGACTCGGGTGGTAACGTCAACCCGCAGGCTCTGCCGGACAGCTGGCCGGTCAAGCCCCTGCAGCTCGCATTCGCCCAGGCCTACATGGCCAAGTACAATCAGCCGCCGGACTTCTTCGCAGCCGACGGGGCCGACACCGTGACCGTTCTGGCAGCCGCCATGAAGCAGGCCGGTGGGGCCGACGACAAGGCGAAGATCGCCGAGGCTTTGATCAACCTCACAGATCTGCCCACCCTCGAAGGCCTGATGACCTTCACCCCCGATGCCACCTCCATGGGCATCCATGGGCAGATGGTGGAGTGGCAGGTGAAGAACGGGCAGTTCGAACTGGTGAGTACCATCAACTAGTAGTACCTCTGGGACGGACGGCCTCCCCCCGCTGCTCCGCCCCACTCGCTGACGCCGGGGCCGGCCGTTTGCCGGCCGGCCCCGGCGCTCGTCCCGCGGACTACAGGAGAAGACAGGTGAGCAAGAAGATCGTCGGCCTCTCGTGCGGCCGCAAGAACAGTAACAGCGAAATGCTCCTCAAGGCCGCCCTCATGGCGGCCGAGGAAGAAGGCTGCCAGACCGAGATCATCCGGGCGTTCGACCACAAGGTGCTGCCCTGCAACTCCTGCTGGACCTGCTTGAAGACCGGCAGGTGCGCCAAGGACGACACCGATTGGATCCTCGAGCAGACCCTTCTCGGCGACACGGGCATCATCGTCTCGGCTCCGGTATACCACCTGCGTTCCTGCAGTTACCTCATGATCATCGCCGAGAAGACCAACCACATGTTCTCTCGCAAAGAGGGCATCTTCGAGCGGCGCCGCCCCGGCGCCGCCATATCCGTGGGCGGTTCCGGCTATGACGGCTGGACCAGTCTCGGGCTCACCTCCATCAACCTGTTCCTGCAGCACTTCACCACCCTCATCGACCAGGTGCAGGTGGATCACTGCGCCAACATCGCTGCCGCCCTCACCCCGGACAACGCCTGGGCCATCGAGCGGGCGCGGCGGCTGGGCAAGAACATGGCCCGCACGTTGGCGTTGCCGTTCGCTGAGTGGAAGTTCCTGGGCGACGACCCGGCCGTGGCCTGCCCGGTGTGCCACTGCAACATCCTCTACATCGAGAAGGACCTCCCCGAGATCATGTGCCCCACCTGCGAGGTGCACGGGACGGTGTCGGTGGACGCTGACGGCAAGTACTCGGTGGCCTGGAATGAGGAGGACGTGCGCGAGCCCCGCTTTTCCGGGCCCAAGGAGGCCCATCACCTGCACTGGATCATGGAGCACGAGTGGGTGGAGGAGCCCAAGCAGCTCGCCCTGCCCGAGGTGCAGGCCAAGATCGCCGAGTACAATGCGTGGGGTACCTACATGAGAGCGCCCAAGAAGAGGTAGGGGCGCGGACTTTCGCATTGGCCCATTGGTGGAAGAGTGACGCCCGTCCGGTGTTTCGTCGGCATCCGGAGGTCCCGTGTCCGAAGAGGTCCTGAATCTGCTCGCCAAGCGCGAGAAACGCATCGACGACGCCATCGCCCTGCGTCAGCCGGATCGAGTGCCGGTCTGGCACGGTGTCCCGGGCCGGTATCCGGCCGAGGCGCTGGGGATCTCTCAGGAAGAGCAGATGACGGATGTGGAGAGGTCGCTGGAGGCCAACTTTCAGACGGCCCTCTACTACCAGTCGGACATGGTGGAGTTGATGCCCCCCATCGGGGCGACGCTGGCGCCGGCGGGCTACCGTCAGCTCAAGTGGGCCAACCACGGCCTCCCGGCAACCTCCGGCTGGCAGTACGTCGATGAAGAGGTGATGAAGCCTGAGGAGTACGACGAGTTCATCTACGACCCGTCGGACTTCATCGTGCGGAAGTACTGGCCAAGGACGTACACGCGCCTGGCCGGCTTGGCGGCCCTCGCGCCGCTCCGAGAGGGCCAGGGCTACTTCGCCGGCCCGCTCGCCTTCGCGGCGTTCGGTACACCGGCGGGGATCGAGGCCCTGGAGGCGCTGCGGGAGGCCGGCGCCGCAGGTATGAAGATGGTGACGGCGCTCGGCGAGCACGCCAAGCGGCTCGCCGAGGTGGGTTTCCCTATGAGCTGGGACGCCTTCGGCGCCGCCCCCTTCGACCTGGTAGGCGATTTCCTGCGCGGCCGCAAGGGCGTGATGCTCGACATGTTCCGCTGCCCGGAGAAACTGGAAGCCGCCGCCGAGAAGATGCTGCCGATGGCTGTCGAGATGGCCGTGCGGGGCGCCGCCATGGCACACAACCCGCGAGTGTTCATTGCCATCCATGGTGGGGTGGAGGGTTTCATGTCCCTCGACCAGTACAAGCGCTTCTACTGGCCCACACTGCAGCAGGCCCTCGCTGCGCTCGCCGAAGCGGGACTCAACCCGTTCGTGCTGGTGGAAGGCGCCTCCAATTCGCGGCTGGAGACCATGGCCGACATCCCTGCAGGGAAGGTCTGCTACTGGTTCGACCACGTGGACATGCGTCGCGCGAAGGAGGTGCTGCGCGGCAAGGCCTGCATCGCGGGCAATGTGCCCATCGCGCTGCTCACGGTCGGCAGCCCCGAGGACGTCCGTGCCTACTGCAAGGACCTCATCGACACCGTCGCCCCGGGCGGAGGATTCATCATGGGCCCCTCCGGGCAGACGGAGGACGTCAAGATCGAGAACGTGAAGGCTATGGTGGACTTCACCAGGGAATACGGGGTCTATTGACGTATGAACCACCCGCTTATGGACCCGGTACCGGGAAAGGAGCAGCTATGACCACATCCCCCCTCGCCCAGGCCCTGGGCG
>CAZWAR010000084.1:0-12135 GCA_964631965.1 uncultured Gaiellales bacterium | reverse complement strand
CGGGCGCGCTCGCCCGCGTGTAGGCGCCATCCGAAGCGGCGGTCCTGACGAAGGTGGACCAGGAGCCTACATAGGCGATGCGATCGTCGGTCTGCTCGTAGGTTCTCGGCGCGTCTCGGGTGTACGTGTACAGGGCGGCGCTTGAATCGGGAGTGGTACCGAAGGGGCCGATGACCCGCACCGAGACCGTCCCGGCGGGGTGGGCCGGAGCGGTGGCAGTGATCTGGGTACCCGAGTCGACGTGGTAGTAGGTCGCCGCGATTCCGCCGAACGTCACCGCGGCTTCGCCCGACACCTGCGTGAAGCCTGCCCCGCGGATCACTACGAGCGTGCCGCCTGTGGCTGGTCCAAAGGCCGGGCTGAGCGAGCCGATCACCGGACCGGTTGTGCCCAGAGCCGAGGCCGCGTCCAGCCTTCCGCCGGTGGAGCAAAGACCGGACAAAGTGGAGGGTCGGTCGACTGACAAGAGGATGCGGTCCAATCGGGTTTCGAGCGAGTCCTCAGCATGGAGGGCGGTCAGCAGGGCGACGGTCCCCGAGACGTACGGAGCGGCCATGGAAGTCCCGTTGAGGTAGGCGTAGCCCCCGGCGAAGGTGCTGAGTATGGACGAGCCGGGAGCGAAGAGCTCGACCGACTTCACCCCATAGTTCGAGAACGAGGAACGCGTGTCGGAGGGGGTGCTCGACCCGACTGCCACGATGTTCGCGGCCGGAAACGAAGCCGGGTAGTACGGGAGAGTATCGTCATTGAGGCCGTTGTTCCCCGCGGCCGCAACGAAGACAATGCCGGCGTCTCCGGCGGCCCTTATGGCGTTGAGTAGCACCGGGTCGTTCGCTCCTCCCCCCCAGGAGGCATTGATGGCCGCGATGTTGACGTTGTGATTCAGTTTCATGTCGATTGCGTAGTTGATACAGGCGATGGCGTCGCTGTCGGAACCTCTTCCGTCGGAGCCCAGGAAGCGCAGTGCCATGATCTTGGCCTTCCAGGCGACTCCGGCCACTCCTATGCCGTTGTCTCCCACGGCAGCCATGGTTCCGGCCGTGTGGGTACCGTGGCCGTTCTCGTCCATCGGGTCGGAGTCATCTCCAAGCGGATCGATGCCGTAGACGTCGTCGATGTAGCCGTTCCCGTCGTTGTCGACGCCGTCGCCCGGCGTCTCCCCCGGGTTGTGCCACATGTTGGCTGACAGGTCGGGATGCGTATAGTCGACACCGGTGTCGATGGACACCAGCACCACGCCGCTCCCCTGGGTGATGCTCCAGGCGGAGAAGGCGCCGATGTCTGCGCCGGCGATACCGCCGGTGTCGCCCGTGTTCTCCAGGCCCCACTGTTCGCCGAGCCGGGGGTCGTTCGGCCAGCGATCGAAAGAGCGGCTGTAGTTCGGAGAAACGGCGATCACGCCGGGCAGATTCTGAAAACGCTCGATGAGTTCTTCCAGGGCCTGTGTCTGCGAAGCGTAGACAGCGAAGGGGACTCCGGCTCGAGACCGGCCGGGCGCCGCCCTCTCCACCATCACGTTCATTTCGCCGGCGGTGTCCGTCATGGCCGTCCGTGACGTGCCTGCAGAGAACTGCACGATGATCTCGCACGGGTCGCTCGCGGGGGCGGCTGCGACGTGGGACTGCCCAAGACCCAGAAGCAGCAGGCAGGCGAGAACAGGCACCGACAGGCCGAAAAGCTTCGCCATTCGTTGCATGCACCTCCTACCGACAGACCAGAACGCACAGGGCCGCCGAAGGTCCCTCTCGTCCTGTAGGGGGGCTCCGCTCCGGCGCGAAACCAGCGAGCCGGAAGGGATCCGACCGTACGCCACGCTACTCTCGAAATGTGGACCAGTCAACGGAAAGAGCCTGCTGAAGCAGGCTCGACAGGTCGGGACGGCCGGATTTGAACCGGCGACCTTCCGGCCCCCAGCCGGATGCGCTACCAAGCTACGCCACGTCCCGACGCAGGCACCCAGTATAGCGCGGTGCGGCCCGGCCGTCAGGGCGTGGCTGCAGGCGGAGCCGCCTCTGCTACCCCCGTCTCGTCCCTGTGTTTGTTCCAGGGGAATTTCACCCGCGGCTCCTTGCGCTTCCACAGGCGCTTGAGGTTCCCCCGATGAGCGAACAAGACGACAGCCGACATGACGCAGGCGCCGACGATGTAGGCGAGCGGCCGCTGAAAGACCGCCGCCATCACCGGGTACATGATGGTGGCAGTGACAGAGGCCACCGATACGATGCGGACGGTCAAGAGCAGAACCACAAAGACCACGACAACGATGGCCATCGGGATGGGCATCAGGGCGATGGCCGCGCCCGCGCCGGTAGCCACTCCCTTGCCGCCCTTGCCCCGCAGGAACACCGAGTAGTTGTGGCCGAGAATGCAGGCGAAGGCGACAAGGACGATGACGACCGGCCGCCCGTCGTGTAGCACGAGGCGGGCGACCACGACCGGGATCACGCCCTTCAGCAGGTCCAAGAGGAGCACGGCTATCCCCAGCCTCACTCCGAGAGCTCGGAAGGCATTCGTTGTGCCGGCATTACCGCTTCCAACCCTGCGCACGTCGATGCCCTTGACCGCCCTGCCAAGGAAGACGCTCGGGGAAAGCGAGCCCACGAGATAGCCCAGAACGATGAGCCCGATAACAATGAGCCAGTCGGTGGTGGTCACGAGTAGCGCTCCTCCTTGCCCTCGAAGTCGATAACCAGCGGGATGCCCCACAGGCGATAGTCCTCGCGCAGCCGGTTCTCCAAGAAGTACGCGTAGGGCTTGGTGACAAGGGCCCGGGAGTTCAGCATCACCTTGAAGCGAGGTGGAGAAGTCTCGTACTGCACCATGTAGAAGGCCTTCAGTGTCTTCGCCCCCTTGCCTCCCGGTGTCCGTTGAGCCCGAAGCGCCTCAAGCCAGCGGTTGAGCTCGGCCGTGGGTATGCGTGCACTATATTGCTGATACAGCTCTCTTGCCAGAGGCAGTATCTTGTCGACCCCCCGCCTACTCACCGCGGACACGGTCAACCAGCGCGGCTTCATCTGCACTTTGGCCTTGATCCGCTCGACGGTCATCTCGAGATCTATCTGGTTGATATCCCACTTGTTGAAGAGTATAGCCGTGGCGCACTTGGCCCTCTGGGCCTCATACGCCACCTGAAGGTCGAGATCCACGAGGCCCTCGTTGGCGTCGACCACCACAAGCGCGATGTGGCTGCGCTCCAAGGCGTGGAGGGCCCGGAGGGAACTGTAGTACTCCACGTGCGTGGCCACCCGCTTGCCCGGTCGGCGCAGCCCGGCCGTGTCGATGAGTGTCATCAGAGTCCCATCGAACTCGAGGTCGGTGTCAATGGCGTCCCGAGTCGTACCGGGCATCGCGGACACGATCGTCCGCTGGTCGCCCAGAATGGCATTGAGCAGCGAGCTCTTCCCCACGTTCGGGCGGCCGACGATAGCGATGCGGATGGCCTCGGCGACCTCCTCCACCTCCCGTTCAGGAAGGTTCTTGACCACCTCGTCCAACAGGTCCCCCACTCCCAGACCGTGCTCCGCCGACACGCCGACGGGTTCGCCCAGCCCAAGTTGCCAATACTCGTGCAGGTTCTCTTGGGCCGTCTTCGAGTCGAATTTGTTCACGGCGAGGATCGCAGGGACCCGGCTGCGGCGCAGAATGGCGGCGATCTCTTGGTCCTGGGGGGCTAGGCCCATCTTACCGTCCACCAAGAAGATGGCCACCGCCGCCTCCTCCAGGGCCAACTGGGCATGCCGGCGTACGTCGTTTCCCAGCGGCTCGTCGCTCAGGAGATCGATGCCTCCGGTGTCGACCACGACAAACTGCCGTCCGCTCCACTCGGCCTCGCCTTCCTTACGGTCGCGAGTGACGCCGGACTCGGGGGCGACGACCGCATCGCGGCTCCCCGTGATGCGATTGAACAAGGTGGACTTGCCTACGTTCGGATAGCCGATGATGGCCACCCGAGGTCTCGTGTTGCTCATACCTCAAACCCCGCCAACCGGTCAGCGACCGCCTTGATCTGCTCGGGGGGCGTGGACGCCCCCGCCGTGACCCCTACCGACCTCAGCCCTTCGAACCATGCCGGGTCGAGTTCGGCCGCAGACTCGACGTGATAGGTGCGGGGCTGCCGAGCCGCGCAGAGCTCGGCCAGGCGCCTCGTGTTCCCGGAGTTCCTCCCCCCCACCACGACGACCGCATCCACCCTCGCAGCCATGCCCATCGCCGCCGATTGGCGCTTCTCGGTGGCCCCGCAGATGGTGTTGTAGACGAGGAGTTCGCGCACCCGGGGAGCGAGATGGTGCACGAGTTCGGCCAGCCGCTCCTGCGACTGGGTTGTCTGCACCACCACGCCGATGCGGCTGGCGGGGAGTTCATCGGGGAGATCCGCAGGGGACTCGACCACCAGCGAGCGTTCGCCCGCATACGACCGGACCGCGAGGACTTCAGGGTGTTCCTTCTCCCCCAGGATGATCACGAAGTAGCCTCGCTCCCGCAGTCTTGCCGCCTTGTCCTGAGCCGACTTGACGAACGTGCACGTGGCGTCAACCACATCGACACCCGTGGCCGCCAGCTCATCCTTGACCCCTCGAGGAACGCCATGAGAACGGAGGATCACGGTGCCGGAGCACGCCTCACCGGGCTCGGAGATCACCTGGACACCCCGCTCCTCCAAGGAGGCGATGACCGCCGGATTGTGGATGAGCGGGCCCAGGGTCCGCACCGGCCCACGGGCTTCGTCCGCGGCGTGCTGGGCAAGGTCCAGAGCGCGCTCGACGCCCCAGCAGAATCCGGCGCTGTCCGATATCTTCAGCTGCAATCTGCTCAAACCGTCTCCGAAATCGCGGCCTGAAGCGCACGGAAGGCCTCCGTGAGGCGATCTGTAACTATCTGCGCTTTCCGGGAACGGGGGATGTCCTCAGCCGGGAGCTTCAAGGGTCTGCCGAAGGCCACCCTGACCCGTGCCAGACGCAGCATCTTGTGCTGGGTCACCCGTTCGGTGCCATCGACGATCATGGGGATCGTCACGACACCGGGCCGCAGGGCGAAGAGCGACACTCCGGTTTGTATCTGCCCCAGTTGGCCGCTCTTTTGTCGGTGCCCCTCAGGGAACATGCCCACCACAGCACCTGCTTCGAGGGTCTCCAACGCGTGTTTGACGGCTGCCCGGTCCGCTTCCCCCCGATTGACCGGGAAGGAGCCCAACAGATCGATAGCCCGTCCCAGCGGGCGCACTTTCCACAACTCGGCTTTCGCCATGAAATGAACCTGGCGCGGAAAGCTGCTGCCGATGAAGAACGGGTCCAGATTGGAGCGATGGTTGGAGACCAGCAGCACCGGGCCTTGAGCAGGAATATGCTCGGTCCCGCTGATCTTCATTCGGAACAGCATTCGGCAGGTCGGCGGGATGAAGCCGTAGGCGAAGCGATAGAGTCGAGTGTCGAGAGGCCCTTGAACCATGCGGCAGAGCGGCCACTTCTTTGCCGGCCCCGGCGCCGCCGAGACGGCGCCCTTCCCTGAGGTCGGGGACGATACGGGTGGGAACGCCGCCTCTTCGTCTGCCACGTTCTTCCGATTGGCCTGTATGAGCGAACAGACGGCCTGTATGACCTCGGGGATGGTCATCCCCGTCGTGTCGATCTCTGCGGCGTCGTCGGCCTTGCGCAACGGGGCTATGGCCCGCCCTGAGTCGTACGCATCACGGGCAGCGATGTCTTGCGCCAGTTCCTCCACGGTCTGCCCGCCGCCCTGAGCAAGTAGTTGCTCCCTCCGCCTCCGAGCGCGCTCCTCGAGCGACGCTACAAGGTAGATCTTGACGTCCGCATGGGGAAACACCACGGTACCCGTGTCGCGCCCTTCGACGACCACGTCGTCTTTTGCGGCCGCAGCTCGCTGTTCGGCCGTGAGCAGTCTTCTCACCTCGGGATCGGCTGAGACCGGAGAGACTGCCCTCGAGACTTCGCGGCCCCTGATGTCGTTCGTCACCTCCCGATCCCCGATGAACGCGCGGGTGAGATCGCCGTCGCGCTCGACGAAGCGCATGTCGGCTCCGGCCGCCAGAGCCGCCGCCTCCGTTATGCGATCGGGTAGCAGACCGGCTTCGAGAGCCAGCAAGGCCACAGTGCGATACATCGCGCCGGTATCCAGATAGCGCATGCCCAGGCACTTCGCGACCTCTCGGGCAATCGTGCTCTTCCCCGAACCGGCGGGCCCATCGATGGCGATAATCATCGTGCCCCCAGAGCTTCGAGATGATCCACGAAGCCAGGATAGGACACCGCGATACAGTCCGCATCGTCGATGGTGGTGCCCTGCAGCGACACTGTCCCCGCTATGGCCCCGGCCATGGCCACCCGGTGGTCGCCTTCCGTCGCGATGGCGCCCCCCCGCCAGCCTTCCGGCCGTCCGTACACGTCCATACCGTCCGGATGTTCCACCACCGTGACCCCCACGGCCCGAAGCAGGGCTGCCATGGTCTCAAGGCGGTCGCTTTCCTTGGCCCGCAACTCAGCGGCGCCCCGCAGATGTGACACCCCCTCCGCCTTGCCGGCAGCGAGGAGAAACAGGGGAAGCTCGTCGATGACGTTCGGAACTTCCGCCGCATCGATGTCGGTGGCCACCAATTGCGACGTTCGCGCCGTGAGCGTGCCCACAGGCTCAGGGCCGCCACCGCTCCTGTCCTCCATCTCGAGAGCCGCACCCATGCGGCCGAGGACCCGGAGCAGTCCCGTACGGGTGGGGTTCAGCCCCGCGTTCTCTACGGTCACCTGCGACCCCTCGACAAGCAGGGCGGCCACCAGCAGGAATGCGGCGGAGCTGAAGTCGCCGGGGATGTCCAGAGACTCCATGCGCAGTGTGTCGAGCGGCCAGACCCGAACGAGACCGGGCCCCTCCGCCGTCCCCTGACGCTCGACCCGGCCACCCGCATAGCGGATGATGCGCTCGGTATGATCGCGAGAAGCGGCGGGCTCCGCAACCTCGGTGGTGCCGTGTGCCCGCAGACCGGCGAGGAGAAGGCACGATTTGACCTGAGCCGAAGCGACCGAGAGTTCGTGGCGCATCCCGGTGAGCGGTCCCCCGCGGATCGCAATGGGAGGAAGCGTGTCGCCCGCCCTCCCTGCGACCGTGGCACCCATGGCTTCGAGCGGCCGCAGTATGCGAGCCATCGGCCGCCGACGGATGCTGGCATCCCCCGTGAGCACGCAGAGGAACGGCAAAGAGGCCACCAGACCGGGTAGCAGGCGGATGAGGGTCCCCGAATTGCGCACGTCGATGACGTGGTCGGGTTCTTGGAGGCCTTCCCAGCCCCGGCCATGCACAACCAGTGCGGTGCCGTCCTCCTCTACCCTCACCCCCAGGGCCCGCACCGCGGCCACAGTGGCGAGCGTATCGGCCGAACGAAGGAAGCCGCCGACCCGAAGAGGCCCATTATTGACGGCGCCGAAAAGGACCGCCCGGTGAGACACCGATTTATCACCGGGTACTCGGACGACGCCGTTCAGGCCACCGCCCGCCGGAGGAAACATGCGCGGCTCGTGCCGCGACCCCTCACTCATGGGCTTCTCCTGTGAAGGATACCGAGGCGGCATAGCCCAGCTCCTGAGCCAGGGAGGCAGCGGTCTCGGCCACGGCCTGGCCTTCGATGAAGAGGACGAGATCGCCCCCGACACTGCGGCTGAAGTGGTGCAGGGTGAGGTCTTCGATGTTGATGTCCGCCTGGCCCAACGCCGTCATTACCCTGGAGACGACTCCCGGCTGGTCGGGGACCCGAACGGTCACCTTGTATAGGCGAGCGGGCGTTATGTCCTCGTATTCGAGGAGTTCCTCGCGGTAGGATGAAGCCGAGGCGATTGAGTCGAGGATGGCCGGCTCGTCGCCCTCGTCGAGCAGTTGGGAGAACTCGAGGAGTTCCGACGCGACGGATCGGATCGTCTGCGACAACGCAGCTCGGTTCTCCAGGAAGATATCGCCCCACATGACGGGATTCGCGCCGGCGACGCGGGTCAGGTCTTTGAAGCTGGAGCCCACGCAGTGCAGGGCCCTCTTGCCCCTCACCTGGAACGTCCCGGTATGGTCCATCAGGACGTTGGCGAGCACGTGGGGCAGATGGCTCACTACGGCCATGATCCTGTCGTGGGCGACCGCGTCGATGTGAGTGGGCCTGGCCCCAAGCTGGAGGATGAACTCTTGCAGCATCTGGTACAGCTTGGGGAAGGCTGCGCCCGTGGTGCAGAGGAAGTAGGTGGCATTGTCGAAGAGGTCGGCGCGGGCATAGCGCACCCCTGTGTCGGCCGCGCCGCAGATCGGGTGTCCGCCGATGAACAAGGCCCGTGCGGCCGGGGAAAGACCGTTCATGATCGACGACTTCGTACTGCCCATGTCTGTTATCAGTCGGGGCGCCGGCAGGGCGGCGGCGCACTCCTCCACGAGGACCGGGATGCTCCGCACCGGCGTCGATACGACGACCAGATCTGCGTAGGCAGCGGCCTCCGCTGCGGACTGGGCCGTTTCGGTGATGATGCCCCGGTCCAGGGCCAGTTCCATTGCCTCCGGGTCGGTATCGTAGCCGACGATGTCGTTTACCCGCGCCCGCGCCTGGGCGGCCAAGGCGAGGCTCCCGCCCATGAGACCGACGCCCACGACGGCCAGACGGTGGATGCCGCTGTGGGGCCGCGTCGAACCGGGGTTCGGCTCTCCGGCTCGCGGGTCGCTTGAACGAGCCTCGTTCATGGGAGTCATCCCATCTGTTTTCCGGCCCAGGCGACGATCTCCCGAATGCGGCCGGCCACCTTTTCGAACTGGCGCGGATTGAGAGACTGAGCCCCATCGGAGAGGGCGATCTCCGGGGTCGGATGCATCTCGATCATGAGGCCGTCGGCGCCGGCGGCGATGGCGGCGAGGGAAAGCGGCTCCACCAGCTCGATCTTCCCGGCGGCGTGACTCGGGTCCACCACCACGGGCAAGTGGCTACGTTGTTTGAGAATGGGCACGGCTGCAATGTCGAGGGTGTTCCGCGTGGCCGTCTCGAAGGTGCGGATGCCCCGCTCGCATAAGATGACTCGCTCGTTTCCCTCTTTGACGATGTACTCGGCGGCCATCAGCAGCTCGTCGAGAGTGGCCGCCAGACCCCGTTTGAGCAGCACCGGCCGGTCGACCTCGCCGACGGCCGACAGGAGCTGGAAGTTCTGCATGTTCCGGGCACCGATCTGGATGACGTCGGAGTACGCGGCGACATCCTCGAGATGCCGGGGGTCCATGAGTTCCGTCACCACGGGAAGCCCGGTGGCCTCGCGGGCCTCAGCCAGTATCTGCAGGCCCTCGACGCCAAGGCCCTGGAAAGCGTAGGGAGACGTACGCGGCTTGTACGCCCCACCGCGAAGCATGGTCGCGCCCGCGGCCTTCGCCGCACGGGCCGCCTCGAACACCTGTTCCCGAGTCTCCACCGAGCACGGTCCGGCGATGAGGGCGACATGCCCGCCCCCCAGACTGGTGCCCCCCACCGTGATCACGGAATCACTGCGGCGGAATTCTCGGCTCACCAGCTTATACGGCTTGAGTATGGGGACGATCTTGTCCACGCCCGGGTAGGCCTCGAGCGGAAGACCGGCGATGACGTCGCGCTCTCCCAGGACCGCGATGACGGTGACCACGTCGCTCGTGGATACCAACCCGCTCGCGCCCGCGCTCTCCAACCGCTCCAGGATACGCTCCACCTCTTCAGGCGTGGAGCCCTCCTGCATCACGATCATCATCTCGGTGCTTACCCCGTCCATCTCAACTCTCCGGGCTCAGAGCTTCGGCGCTCAGGTGGTCTATCTCGTGCGGCGCACGCGCTTGGTGAGAGCGGCGCAATTCTTCCACAGCGTCCAAGAACATGTCGTTCTCCGCCGCTTCACCTATGGTAACCCGAATCCATCCGGGGCATTCCATGGCGTAGCCGGAACGGGTCAGGATCCCTTTCTCGAGTAGGGCCTGGGCCACCTCGCTCCCGGGGATGCCCAGCTCGGTCACGTCGAACAGCACGAAGTTCGCCTCGGTGGGGTGATAGTCCACTCCCATGGCTTCCAGCCGTTTCTCCATGCGCGCCCGCTCACTGCGTACCATCCGCTGACGCTCCGCTATGCGCTCGGGCAACCGTAAGGATGTGGCGGCAGCGACCTGGGCAAGGGAATCCACGTTGAACGGCTGACGCACCTTGTCGAGGGCCTGCACCAACTGGGGATCGGCGACGCCGTAGCCCACCCGTAGTCCGGCCAGGCCGAAGATCTTCGAGAAGGTGCGGAGCACGATGAGGTTGGGGAAATTGGCCAGTAGCCCCATGGAGTCCACCTGTTTCTCGGGGGACACGAACTCGCAGTACGCTTCGTCGAGTACGACGGCGACATCCCCGGGGACCCGTTGGAGGAAGGTGCGGAGTTCGGGCTCCAGCACGTGGCTCCCCGTCGGGTTGTTCGGGTTACAGATGACCACGAGGATGGTGTTCTCCTGGATGGCCGTCAGCATGGTCTCCAGGTCGTAGTCCAGTCCGGGAAGCTCCACCGCCGAGAACTCGGCGCCGCGGGCCATGGCTATGTGGCGGTACATCACGAAGGAGGGGTGCGGCAACACCGCATGCCGGCCGGGTCCCAGGAAGACCTCTCCCAGCAGCATGAGCAACTCGCACGAGCCATTGCCGAAGGTGAAACACTCTTCGCCCACCTCGAGCTGCTTGGCAAGGAGCCCCCGCACCTCGCTGCAGGCGCCGTCGGGGTAGCGGTTAAGACCGTCGAGCGCCGCCTTCATGGCCTCCACCACCTCGGGGAACGGTCCCCAGGGGCTCTCGTTGGCGGAAAGACGCGAGACGCGCTCCAGATGGTATCGACGGCTGATCTCCTCCAGGGAGGGGCCGGCGCGATACGGAGTCAACTTCTCGAGCACAGGATTGAGTCTCATCGGCACTCCGTCAGACGGCTGCGGGAAAAGACAGTATAACCGGGGAAGCCGCCCTCAGGGGCGGTCTGCGCGCTCACCTCAGGCTATCGCCGCTCTCCCCTGCAGTCTGCCTCCGCAGCCTTTCCAGTTCGGCAGCGGACAACCTCCTCGCCTGGCCGGGCAGTAGGCCGGCATCACTGAGTCCGGCGAACCGCGTCCGATGAAGGGCAAGGACGCGATGGCCGACTGTCTCCATCATCCGGCGTACCTGCCGCTTGCGTCCCTCGTGCACCACGATCCTGAGCAGCGTCTGTGTGCGGCCGCTCGACGCTCGGTCGATCCCAATTATGTCGACGCCCGCCGGCGCCGTCGGTCCGTCCTCCAACATCACTCCCCGCCTGAGCATCTCCACTGCCTCCTTGGTCACAGACCCCCGCACCCGCGCGTGATACTCCTTCTCCACGTGGAAGCGCGGATGAAGCAGGCGACCGGCCAGGTCCCCGTCGTTCGTGAGCACCATAAGGCCGGTGCTATCGAGGTCCAGCCGTCCAACGGGGAATACGCGGGCGCCGGTCGGCACCAAGTCGGCGACGGTGCGCCGGCCGCGAGCATCCGTGACAGCACTCAGGACCCCGGCCGGCTTGTTCAGCAGCCAATATTCCTTGGGCTCGGAGATGATGGGTCGGCCGTCGACGGCGATCACCTGTGTATCGGGGTCGGCCGAGGTCCCGAGGGTTGCCGCCGCGCCGTCCACGGTTACCCGCCCGGCGCGTATGAGCTCCTCGCTCGCCCTGCGCGAAGCGATACCGGCCTCGGCGAGCGCTTTCTGGACCCGCATCTTCACGTCCCTACTCCGGCATGCTCAGCAGTCCCAGGCGGCGGCGGAGTTCGTCCTTCTCCTCCTCCGTCAGGGAGTAGCCCTCGATGGGAGGTAGTTCGTCCAGGCCCGCCAGTCCGAAGATGGCCTCGAAACGGGGTGTGGTGCCGTAGAGTATCGCGCCCCCTACGACCAGAACAAACTGGCTGACACTCATTACGACCCCGGCAATGGCCAGCACGCTGTAGGTGCCCCAGGCGCGGAGCACAATTCGGTATAGCGCAATGGTTTGTCCACTCAGCACTATTCCCGCGCCGAGGGCCAGCGTGGCGCGCGTGGGGAACTGGAGCCCGGGCGCAAGCAGAGCCCAGGCTAACATTCCCATGCTCCCCAGGCTGGCCAGCAGCAACACGATGCTAACC
>CAZWAR010000083.1:5712-12661 GCA_964631965.1 uncultured Gaiellales bacterium | reverse complement strand
CGCGGCTCTCCAAGGCCTGCGAACTCATCGACGAGGTGCTCGTCCGAGAATTGGCACAGAAAATGGAGGTACTCGAGAAGTGATCGCCGTCAACGCCGATGCCTGTCCCAAGAACCACCCGTGCCCGGCGGTGCACTACTGCCCGGCCGGCGCCATCGTCCAGGAGAATATTTTCGCTGCTCCCCGCATCGATCCTGACCTATGCACAGAATGCGGTGTGTGCACCTCGGTCTGCGGCCGGGTCTTCAAGCTCGCAGCCGAAGAAGTGCCGGTGCACTGATGCACCGTCTCGACCTCGTCTGCAGCGCTTGTAAGCATTCGTTCCAGGTGCAGACGGCCACAATGCTGAAGGACGAGGAGAAGCACTGCCCGGAGTGTGGCTCGGAGGCCACCCGCCAGACCTTCGGTAGTTACTTCCGCAATGGGCCGCTGCTCGATCCGGCCTGGTCGACCGGCCAGGGCGGCGGGTTCGGCTGACGCTGTTGACCCGGCGGCGCAGGCGCGCCGCACATCCGATCGCTCAGACACTCGGTCGTGATATCGGTCTACCCGGACTTCGGGGGAGACCGCGACTACTTGTAGTTGCGTCCCTTGAGCTTGCGGGCGAGGATGGGCCCGGCGTCCCCCAGGGCGAGTACCTGAATCCTGTCGCCGACCTTCAGTCTTGTCTCGCCTCGGGGGACCAGGGGAGTCTCGCCGCGGATGATCGACACCACGACCGATTCGGCCGGCGGATTGATGTCGCGGAGGGTCATGCCGATCCCCGGATCGCTCTCTTCCATGGTTATCTCGAACGGCCGTAGCCCGAACACGTGCTGGGCGCGGCGCTGTTCGAACGCCACCCGGCGGCGGTCGCGGGATGAGATGGCCGTGCCGTAAGCCCTGATGATGTCGGTGCGCAGGACAAGGCCCACCGGCTTCTTTGGCTCATCCCGGTCAACGACCGGGATGTAGCCCACCTCGAGCATCCCCGCCTGCTTGACGACCTCGTCGAGGGTGTCGTCGCTGAAGGCGATGAGCGGCGGTGAGGAGTAGACATCTCTCACCTTCTCCGCGTGTCTGGCCTCGACCACGCCCTGCTCGAGGTCGCTCATCGTTACCACTCCCGTGAGCTCTCCTTTGTCGCTCAGGACTATGGCCCCCCGGTGGCCAGTCTCCTCGACGTATGCCCGGAAGTCCTCCAGAGCCATGTCCTCATACACGATCCAACTCTTGTCCAACGGGGTCATCGCCTCTCCCACGTTCACCGGGCGCACCCGCATCGTGCGTCTCCCCATGAAGTCGATGCCCCGGCGGACGAGTTTCAGGGTGTAGATGCTCTCCGGCTCGAAGCGGGCGGCGATCAGGGTGGCGACCACGGTCGCGAACATGAGCGGCAGCATGATGCGGTAGTCGAGCGTCATCTCGAAGAGGATGACGATGGCCGTAACCGGGGCGCGGGCCGCTCCCGCGAACACAGCCGCCATACCCACGGCTGCATAGGCGCCGCTGCCCGCAGTCACCGTGGGGAACAGCCAGTGGACGGCATGGCCGTAGGCTCCGCCGAGCATCGCGCCGATGAACAGGGCCGGAGCGAACACCCCCCCGGAGAAGCCGGACCCAAGCGTGAAGGAGGTGGCGGCCACCTTGGCAAAGATGAGTGCGCAGAGGATTCCGAAGCCCAGTTCATTCCGGAGCACGCCGTCGATGGCCGCGAACCCGGTGCCGAACGTCTGGGGCGCCAGGAAGCCGAGGAGGCCGACCGCGGCCCCGCCGACAGCCGGCTTGAGCCATTCCGGGAAACGCCAGTTGTCGAACACGTCCTCGAGGAAGTAGACCGACTTCACAAAGAGCAGAGCCGCCCCGGCAGCCAGCACGCCCAGGCCGAGATACAGGAGCAACTCCCAGTGGCTCACCAATTCGTACGGAGGCACATGGAAGGCAGGGTAGTCGCCCAGGAACGCCCGGGCGACCACGGCTGCCGATACCGAGGCGAACACCATGGCGCTGACCGATACTATGCTGAACTCGAAGATGAGGATCTCGAGGGTGAACATCACCCCGGCTATGGGAGCGTTGAAGGTGGCCGCGATGCCGCCTGCCGCGCCGGCAGCCACGAGCGCAAGGAGCCGTGCCCGGTCGATCTTCAGGAATTGCCCAAGGGCGGAGCCGACCGCGGCCCCGATCTGGATGATGGGGCCCTCTCGCCCGATCGAGCCTCCCGCCCCTATCGTGATGGCCGACCCCACCGTCTTCACCAGGATCACCACCGGCCGGATGCGTCCCCCCCTGGTCTCCATGGCCGTCATGACCTCGGGGACGCCGTGCCCCTTGGCCTCCGGAGCGAGGAATTGGATGAGCGGCCCGACGAAGAGTCCGCCGATGATCGGGAGGAACACCACATACCAACTGCCGGCGAACGAGAATGCCTTCGCTCCCCCGTCAAAGAAAAGGCGGGTGGCCAGGGAGATGATCTCGATGAAGGCCACCGCGCCAAGCCCGGTGGCGCCTCCGATGATGGCAGCCAGGCCGGCGGTGCCGGCTACGGGAGAGGACCAGAAACGGCGGTACAGACGTCCGACCGACCCGGCTGCTCTCCAGGGTAAGGAGGCCGGGCCGCGGGCCGCCTCTGGTTGATTCGTGTCGTCAGGCATACAGTTGGAGGATAAGCTGCCGGAGCCGCGCCGACAAGTCACGGCGCGGCTCGCGGCCCTACTTTCTCAGGCTTATCAACCATTCCTCGATCTGCTCGGCGGAGCGGTATTTCGCCCGGTCGTAGCGCTCGAAGTGGGTCATGGCTTCCAGATCGCGCACCCGGCGCGGCTTCGGTTCCATGGCCGGATGGCCAAGACCAAGCATGTCGTAGATGCAGTAGCCGTCGGGGATGTCGAGCAGGTTGCGGATCATGGCCGACGGGTACGTGAAGGCCACCTGGCTGGCCCAATGGGAGCCGAGGCCGAGCGTGGTGGCGGCCAGGGTCATGTAGGAGAAGGCGGTGGCCAAAGCCGAGATGAGGTTCTCCTCGTCGCGCTCGACGTAGGTGAGCAGTGGGAACGACCTGCTCACCCTCGGATCGCCGATCACCAGGATGAGGACCGGGCTGCTCTTGAAGACGGGGTCCGACACGGGCCGGGCGGCCGAAGCCCAGCGTAGCTCCTCGGGCCGGGTCATCTCGGCCTCGTGCACCATCTCCTGCATGTTGCGGGCCCAGACCGCCATCTGGTCCTTGATCTTTTGATCTCTGATGACGATGAACTCCCACGGCTGGGAGTTGGCGCCGGAGGGGGCCCAGCGGGCCGCCTCGATGACCTTCCGCACGTCGTCGTCGGACACCGGTTCATCGGTGAAGGCCCGAATGCTGCGCCGGGTCATGAGAAGCTCGAGCAAGGTCTCGTAGTCCATCATCGTCTCCCTGGAAATGTCGCGGTCCCGGCCGCCACGCGGCCGGGACCGCCCTCTATCGTGCACTTCCTTCCGCGCGCCCTCTACTGCCCGGCCTCGCCGTGCCGCGCCACGTTCCCGGCCCGCAGTTTCCTGATCTGGCTGTGCAGGCTCTGCTCGTCCATGAACTCGTCGTCCTTGGCCCGGTCGTAGTGTGTCATCTCTTTCAGCGACCGGGTGAGTTTGCCCCCCGGATCCATGGCGCCTTCACCGATCATCAGGATGTCGTACACCCAGATGTAGTCGGGCAGATTGAGGATGTTCTTCACGAGCCCCTGCAGTTTCGGGTACTTCACCGCCGAGATGGGGCAGGCGGCCAAGCCCAAGCTGTGAGCGGCCAGCCACGCGAAAATGAAGGCGTTGGAAAGCGACGACTCGAATATGGAATCGCCCTTTTGCTTCGAGTAGCGGGCTGCCATCGGTAGTCCGACCCGCCGGCGGGTGTCGCCGCAGAAAACGAGGAACACGGGAGCGAGGGGCAGATCGTGTTTGCCGTGAGTGGCCATGGTCCAGGGGTGGCCCTGCCACGCCTCGCGCGTCGCCTCCATGGGATAGAAATCGTTGTTCTTGTAGTCGTCCACGACTCTCTTGATCTCTTTGCGCAGGCCTTCGTCCTTGACGACGATGAACTCGTTCGGCTGCATGTTGAATCCGGTGGGGGCCCAGCGGGCCGCTTCCAGAATCTTCTCCACAGCCTCGTCGGGGATCGGCTCGGGCTTGATGGCGCGGATGGTGCGCCGGGTCTGCATAAGGGCTAGGAGTTCTTCGAATCCCATCACTGTCTCCCTATCTATGTGAGGTCCCGTGTGATTGTATCGAGCCGCGCTTCTCAGCACTAGTAAGTGTTCGCTCACTTGATACCGTGTGATGGGACGCTTGATCAGGCGGCGGTCGCCGTTCGGTCCTTCCAGACCGAGGAGGCTGCCCAAGGGGGTTGCGGCCGGGGCCGAATGGTGTCGATAATCTGCTAAGACGGCATCTGCCGAGCGGTGGCCGTCGGCCCTGGCACTCGGGAAGAGTGCGCTGCGAGCAGCGAGAGGGAAGGCTCTTGGAGCAGGAGACGAGAACGAGGAAGCCCCTCAAGAAGACCTGGTGGTTCTGGGTGGTGATCGGCTTCGCCATCGTCGTCGTGCTGTTCTTTGGGGCCGTGCTTGCCGACTGGATCGTCTACTACGGGGAAGTGCACGCCGGCATCACCGTGAACGGGGTGTACCTCCGGGGCAAGGACGAGGAGCAGGCGACAATCGCCCTGCAGAGGCTGGTGGATAGCGCAGAGGGTCCCATCATCCTCACCGGCGGAGGCAAGAGCTGGACCGTGGCCCCGAGCGACCTGGACAGGGCCATCGACCTGCAGGGGGCGGTGCGGCAGGCCATGGCCATCACCCGTGAGGGCAACTTCTTCGAGAACCTGTGGACCCGCTTCTCGTTGTACCGTCACGGCCGGGATCTCCCGCTCGCCGGCGCCGTGGACAGCGCCAGACTCGACGCCCTGATCGCTGATATCGCCCTGGACCTCCACGTCGCTCCTCAAAACGCCGGTCTGAGGATGGAGAACGGTACGGTCAAGGTGATTCCCGGCGTCATGGGCCGGGACGTGAACACGGCCCCGCTTCGGGATCAGGTGGAATCCCTCTTTCTCACCCTGCACCCGGCCGAGACGCTCGAGATCCCCCTCATCACCAAGAAGCCCGACGTGCAGGAGGAGTACAATCAGCCCGCGCTCCGGCAGGCGGAACTCATGATGGGCGCGCCGGTCACCCTCACGAGTCACGAAAAGACCTGGACCGTCACCCCCGAGCAACTCGCCTCCTGGCTCGACTTTCAGACGGATTGGTCGACGGGTGTCCCCACACTCGTGCCCTATCTCTCCGAGGGGGCCATGTGGAGCTTTCTCACGGGCCTGGCCCCCGAGGTATACAGGGAGCCGGTTGACGCCCGCCTCACGAGCCCCGACGGGAAGACGATCGAGGTGATCCCGGACGTGCCGGGCGAGACGTTCGAACAGACGGCTACGGCCGAGGCACTGGATGAGGCGGCCGGCAAGACCACCGGCCGGATCGCCGAGGTGGTGGTGACCGGCACCGAAGCCGACTTCACGACGGCCGACGCCAAGGAAGAGACCTTCAACGACAAGCTGTCGACGTTCACGACGAAGTACTCCTGCCCGGCCAACCGCCGCCAGAACGTGCGTATCACCACCGAATACGCCACCAACGTGTTGCTCGCCCCCGGCCAGGAGTACAACTTCGACAAGCAGATCGGCCCGCGCACTCCGGAGCGGGGTTACAAGCTGGCTCCGGGCATCGTCGGACCCAACCAGTTGGAGGATGTGTACGGCGGCGGCATCTGCCAGGTATCCACCACGATGTTCAATGCTGTGTTCTTCGCCGGGCTCAAGGTCACCGAGCGCCACAACCATTCGATATTCATCAACCACTATCCCCTGGGGCGGGACGCCACGGTCACGGACGGGGGCAAGAACCTCCGGTTCGTCAACGACACCGACCACTACATCTGGATCAAGGGGGAGTCGGACGGCGTCACCACCACCATCACCATCTGGGGCACGAGCGACGGCCGTAAAGTCGACTACAGCGTGGGCAAGTTCTACAACGTGAGGGGCCCCTCCACGGTCACCACCAAGGATCCGACGCTGCCTGAGGGCACCACCAAGGTGGTGGATAGCGGCCAGACGGGGCGGAGCCTCAAGACCTATCGCACGGTCACCCTCCCCGACGGGACGGTGATCCACGACGACACCTTCACCAGCGTCTGGCCGGCGTACCCCAAGGAGGTAGTGGTGGGTACGAAGCCGGCTACATAGTAGGCGGCCGACCTCTTGCCGGCCACGGCCACGGCCTCTTCAGACTCCCTTGCTCTGCAGCGTTGGGTGACGCTGGCCGCCTCCACCGTGCCGGCCGTGTGTTGCGGCTTCTACTACGCCTGGAGCGTGCTCGTCAAACCCATGATGGAGGCGTACGACTGGAGTTCTGCCGACGTCGCGCTGGCCTTCACGTTGGTCGTGGCCCTGCCGGCCGTGTGCACGCTCCTCGCCGGCAAGTTGCTGCAGTACATGCGGCCGCCGACATTGCTGCTTCTGGCCGGCAGTATCCTCGGTCTGGGGACCGTCCTTCTCAGCTTCGCCGATTCGCTGCCGCTCCTCTACACCTTCGCCTTCGTGGCCGGCGTCGGCGGCATGACCTATCCGGGTGCCACCATGACCAATCTCATGCGCTTCTTCCCCGATCGTCGGGGAATGGCTTCCGGCGTGTTGACCGGCGGGTTCGGGTTGGGAGCGGTCATCTGGGGTCCGGTCACGGTAGTGCTGATAGATAGTATCGGGTTCGAGTGGAGCCTTAGGGTCCTGGGCGCGCTGTTCATCGTGGTGATCGCGGGCTGTTCCCGACTCATCACCGTAGCCCCGGCCGGCTACGTGCCGCAAGTCCGGTGCCCAGCGCAGAAAGTCGCCAAGCCCTCTCGCGCAGCGGCGGGCACAGCGACCGCGAACACGGGCGCCGCGAGTACCGGC
>CAZWAR010000083.1:0-5612 GCA_964631965.1 uncultured Gaiellales bacterium | reverse complement strand
GGGGGGAAGGACTGGAAGGCCATGCTGAGGACCCCCAGTTTCTGGCTGCTGGCGGTCATCTTCGTGCTCGGCGTGCTATCCGGCCTCATGGTCACCGGGCACGCTTCGCCCATTGCCCAGCAGATGCTGGGGATATCGCCGGAAGCCGCGGGCGCGTTCGTCAGCTATCTGGCGCTCGGTATGGTCATCGGCAAGGTGGGATGGGGCGTGCTCTCCGACCGGTGGGGGCGCCATCCGGTGCTCGTGGTCATGCTGGCGCTGGCGGTGCTTGCACTTCTCCTCCTGTGGCAGACGAGCGCATATGCGACGGTGGTGCTCGGGATCTTCGTCGTGGGTATCTGCTACGGGGGATTTCTGGCGCTCATTGGGCCGGTGGCCCTCGATGCGTTCGGGCCCAGGTACTTCTCGGTGAACTTCGGGATCCTGTTCCTGAGTGTGGCCGTGGCATCGTACGGCGGCCCGCGGCTGGCCGCGACGGTGGCGGAAGCGAATGGGGGGGAATACAGGTTGGCGTTCTTGATTGCTGCGGCCATGACGGCCGGGGGCCTCGTACTCGCGGCGATCTATGCATGGCTGGCCAGGAAGAAAGCCGTGGCTGCAGCAGAAGCGGCCGGATAGGCGGCACGGTCCTGCGGCTTGCGGCCCTGCGGCCCTGGGGCCACGCGGTCCTGGGGCCACGCGGTCCCCTGACGGCACCGCCCAGAGCGGCGCGGCGGAAGGGCCGTACACCTCCGTCCCGTACACCTTCGCCCTGTGAGCCGCTATCCTAAGCGCCGCAACCGGACCACATCGCTCCGAAAGGACACGTACGTGCGACTCAAGCCCGAAGCAGCTCAGACACTCAAAGACCGGGTCGCGGTGGTTACCGGCTCCGGCGGCAACCCCAGCATCGGCCGTTCGGTGGCCATTCGTCTGGCTGAAGAAGGAGCGAAGGTGGCTATCTTCGACATCGACGCCCCCGGCGCCGAAGCCGTTGCGGCCGAGATCGCTGCCGGCGGCGGCGAGGCCCTCACGTGCGTATGCGACGTGCTCGACGTGGCCGGGATCGCCGGGCAGGTCGAGCGCATGACCGCGCAGTGGGGTCGGCGGGTCGATATCCTCGTCAACTCAGCTGCCTGGTACAAGGGCATGGGAGGTTTCAAGGCCTTCGACGAGTGGACCGAAGCCCAGTGGGACAAGATGATGGCCGTCAACGTGAAGGGCTCCTGGAACGTGGCCAAAGCGGTCGTTCCCATGATGAAAGAGCGCCACTACGGCAAGATCGTCAACGTGGCCTCCGACTGCTTCCTCATCGGGGTGCCCGGCTTCATCCACTACATCACCAGCAAGGGAGCGGTGGTCGGACTCACCCGGGGGCTGGCCAAGGAACTGGGCGAGTTCGGCATCCGGGTGAACACCCTCGCTCCGGGCTATACCATGACCGAGGAGAGCGTGGTCCAGTGCGAGAGCCGGCCCGGGTGGGCGGACGTCATGCGTGACCAGCAGGCGCTGGGAGAGCGAAACCAGCAACCCGAGGATCTGGCCGGCCCGGTGGCCTTCCTGGTGTCTCCCGACAGTGACTTCGTCACCGCCCACACGTTGGTGGTGAACGGAGGCGTCGTCTGCTACTAGCCGCCGGTTCCCGCGGCGGCCTGCCGCGCGCTCCGATCCAGGCTTCTGGGAGGGCGTCATGACTCCAGGCCGTCATCCGATCGCGATTCTCTGGGGTACGCGCGGTCGCGGCGGACCAGGCCGGCCCGGACCTCGGCACGAACCAGCGGATCCATACGGATGTGGTATCGAAAGGCTGTGGGATTCGAAATATTCCTGCGAGCAGGCGGTTGAGCATTTGCCTGGCACTACGCCTCTAGGGTAGGGTGGATGGTATTCTACGGGGGCCTACCACTGTGGGGGCGGTGGATGGAGCATTTTGCGGGCGACAAAGTTGGGGGGGAACACCTGCCGGTCCTCAAGATCGACGACGTCTGGCTGAGCTTCGGCGGTGTGAACGCCCTGTCCGGCGTGAGCCTCGACGTCCGCACCAACGAGATCACGGCCATCATCGGGCCGAACGGGGCCGGCAAGACCGCCCTCCTCAACTGCATCTCCGGCTTTTACAAGCCCCAGAAGGGCGACATCTACTTCGGGGATCGCAAGATTACCCGCCAGCGGCCGGACAAGCTCGCAAAGCTCGGCATCGCCCGCAGCTTCCAGAACATCGAGCTCTACACCGGGCTCAGCACCCAAGACAACATCATGGCCGCCCGCCACGTGTTCATGAGGCAGAACTTCCTGACGGGAGCGCTCTATCACGGTTGGTCCCGGCGGGAGGAGATCAGGCACCGCAAGACAGTGGAGGAGATCATCGATTTCCTCGAGATCCAATCCATCCGCAAGCAGACGGTGGGGTCCCTGCCCTACGGCCTGCGCAAGCGGGTGGAGCTGGGACGGGCCTTGGCGCTGGAGCCCAAACTCCTGCTTCTCGACGAACCGATGGCCGGAATGAACCTGGAAGAGAAGGAGGACATCGTCCGGTTCGTCATCGACGTGTATGAAGGCCAGGGCGACACCTACCCCGACAACCCCATCCTCCGCGACGGCATACGCAGCATCATCATGGTCGAGCACGATATGGGCGTAGTGATGGACATAGCCGACAGAGTGGCGGTGCTGGACTTCGGCCGCAAGCTGGCGGAGGGTACGGCAGCCGAGGTCCAGAGGAACCCGGAGGTCATCAAGGCCTACCTGGGCGAAGGGGTCCAGGACTGACATGCTGAGCGTCAACAACATCGAGGCGGTGTATTCCGGCGTGATCGCGGTGCTCCACGGTGTTTCCCTGGAAGTGGGGGACGGAAATATCGTGGCTCTCATCGGCGCGAACGGCGGGGGCAAGACGACCACTCTCAAGGCCATCTCCGGGCTGCTGCGCACCGAGGGGGGCGAACTGACCAGCGGTGACGTCACCTTCGAGGGCAAGCGCATCGACAAGTACGGTCCCGAGCAGATCGCCAGGCTCGGCATCAGCCAAGTCATGGAAGGCCGGCGAACGCTCGAGCACCTGACGGTGGAAGAGAACCTCATGGTGGGGGCGTACCCGCGGCGCGACAGGGCCGGCGTGAAGCGGGACCTGGACATGGTGTACGAGTATTTCCCGCATATCAAGGAGTACCGCAAGCGCACAAGCGGCTACCTCTCGGGTGGGGAGCAGCAGATGATGGTCATCGGCCGGGCGATGATGGCCGCGCCGCGTCTGATGCTGCTGGACGAGCCTTCTCTGGGCCTCGCCCCTCTCGCGGTACAGGCCATCTACGAGATCATCCACAAGATCAACAAGGACCAGGGCCTCTCGATGCTCATCGTCGAGCAGAACGTCAAGGCCGCGCTGGGCATCGCCGACTTCGGCTACGTCATGGAGAACGGACGCATCGTCCTCTACGGCCCGGCCGAGAAGCTCCGCACCAACGAGGACGTCAAAGAGTTCTACATGGGCATCTCCTCGAGCGGCTCCCGCAAGAACTACCGCGAGGTCAAACATTACCGCCGGAGGAAGAGATGGATGTTGTGACGCCGTCCGCATCCCCGGAACCGACGGCGGTATCCCCGGCTGCGACCTCCGCCGGTCTCGACACATGGCCGAAGGTGCTCGAACACAATGCCCGGACGTTTGCAGCCCGACACAGGGCCATGCGCTACAAGCATTACGGCATCTGGCAGTCTTACAGCTGGCGGCAGTACCTCGACAATGTGAAGTACCTCGCGCTGGGGCTCTTGGCGCACGGCTTCGAGCCAGGCGACAAACTCATGATCGTGGGAGACAACTGTCCCGAGTGGTACTTCGCGGAATTGGCCGCACAATGCGACAGGGGAGTGAGCGTGGGGCTCTTCTCCGACCTGTCGCCGACCGAGATCGAATACGTGGCCCGCCATTCGGGAGCTCGGTTCGCCATGGTCGAGGATGAGGAGCAGGTAGACAAGCTGGCCCAGGCGCGGGATGACCTGCCCGAACTCGAGACGGTCGTCTATTGGCGCTACAAGGGCCTGAGCGGCCGCGGTGGGAAGGACCTTATCGGACTGCGCGATGTACTGGATGATGGCCGCAGGTACGAACGGGAGCACCCGGAGATCTTCTCCCGGAACGTGCAGGCCGGACAGGCCGACGACGTATGCGCCATTGTCTACACCTCGGGAGCCGGCGGTCCGCCCAAGGGGGCGTTGCACAGCTACCGCTCGCTCATGGCCGGCGCTCGCACGTTCTATGAGGCGGACTCTCTCCGGCCCACGGACGACCTGGTGTCGTACCTTCCGCCCGCGTGGATCAACGAACAATGGCTGACCTTCGGCTGCCATCTCCTCTCCGGCGGCACCGTGGATTTCGCGGAAAACGCCGAGACGCACCCGGACGATGCCCGCGAGATTGCGCCGACCCTTGCCGTCTACAGTTCGCGGCTCTGGGAAGGCCGGGCGGGGCAGGTGCGATCCCGCATGCAGGGGGCGAGCTGGCTCAAGCGCCTGACCAGCCGGGTCCTCCTGCCCCTCGGCGAGAGGGTGGCCGGCTTGCGGGAGATCGGTAAATCGCCGGGCGTACCTCTATTGATAGGCGAGGCGCTCGGTGACCTGCTGGTGTATCGCAAGGTCCGCGACAGCATGGGGCTGACTCGGGCCCGGGTCTGCTACTCCTGCGGCGCGACACTCTCGCCCGACGTCATGCGCTTCTATCATGCCCTCGGTGTTCCGCTCAAGAACGTCTACGGATCCACCGAAGCCGGGGCGGTCACCGGGGTCGCCGGCCGTGTCCAGCGTCGCGGTACGGTTGGCACCCTCAACCCGGGGGTCGAGGTGAGTCTGAGTGCCAACGGCGAGCTCCTCGTGCGGCAGCCGGGGGCGTTCCTCGGCTATCACAACGACCAGGAGGCCACCGAGCGGACGTTGCGTGACGGTTGGGTATGCACCGGCGACCGGTGCGACATCGAGGACGGGCACCTGATCTTCGTCGATCGGCTGGATGATCTGATCACCCTGCCGTCCGGGGAGACGGTGGCCCCTCAGGAGATCGAGAGCCGCCTCAAGTACAGTCCCTACATCCAGGGGGCCTGGGTGTTCGCGCCCCTTTCCAGGGACTATCTCGCCGCGGTCATCATCGTGGACCCCACCAACACCGGGAGTTGGGCCGACAAGAACAAGGTCAACTACACGACGTTCGGCGACCTCTCTCAGAAGCCGGAGGTGTACGGGCTCATTGAGCAGGAAATAGCCGCGGTCAACCGGTCCTTGCCCGAGACCCTGCGCATCCACCGCTTCGTCAACCTCCATAAGGAATTCGATCCCGACGAGTCGGAACTCACCCGAAACCGGAAACTGCGCCGGTCGCTCCTCGCCGAACGGTATGCGGACTTGACGGCGGCGATGGCCGGCGATGCGGACACTGTGGAGGTGGAGGCTGAATTCACCTATCAGGACGGGCGCGTCGGCTCCCTCAAGACGGCAGTGAAGATCGCGACCATCGGGCGGGGTGACACATGACGTACTTCTTCCAGCTGGTCGTCACCGGTCTGTCGTTGGGGATGATGTACGCTCTCATCGGCATAGGCTTCGTCATCATCTTCAAGTGCTCTCAGGCCTTCAACATCGCCTCC
>CAZWAR010000082.1:1862-12805 GCA_964631965.1 uncultured Gaiellales bacterium | reverse complement strand
TCGCGGGAGACGTCCAGGCGTCGAGTCCCGGGACGCTGAGTAGTTCTTCCTGCTTCTGAACGGGGCGGCGGCCGAACCGGCCGCCGCCCCGTTTCCATGTCCGGCACGCCCCGCTCGGCACCGACGCTGGACGCCATGGGACCCTGTCTCTGCGCTCGCAGTGCAGGCTTCTACTCTCAAGAAAATACCCGCCAAGTCCGATACTCCGGATATGACGACGGAAGTTCTGACTGCTATGGCTGCCACCCGGGCGCCGGCCGCCGACGTCGGGTCACTGGCCCGCCAGGCTGCTCGGCTGGATGTCACCGCGTTCGGCGACCTCTACCGGATCTACTCGCCTCAACTCCTCCGCTACGTGGCCTCCCGGGTGACCGGAGCGCAGGAAGCCGAGGACATAGCCAACACCGTGTTCGAGAAGGCCTTCGCGGCTATCGGTCGGTACGAGCCCTCACCGGCTCAGTTCTCAACCTGGCTGTACACCATCGCCCAGAACACCATCATCGACTATTACCGCAAGCGCCGGCTCCCCCAGGTGGACGACCCGGAGGTGCAGCTCTTCGCCGTCACCGACCCAGACGGCGGCCCGGAAGACGCCCTTCTCAGGGACGAGCGCAAACACGTGCTCAACCAGGCGGTCATGCGCCTCACCCCAGAACAACGGATGGTCATCGGGTGTCGCTTCTACTTCAACCTGCCCATCCATGAAGTCGCTGTGATGATGGGCAAGACCGAAGGAGCGGTGAAGGCCCTCCAGTTCCGTGCGCTTGGCCGGCTACGGCGTACGTTGGCCCCGGAGATCGCCCGTTCGTAGGAGGTCGGCTTCTCCTAGGACCTCTCGTAGTAGGAGTCGCCGGCACAGGAGCGACAGAGAGTCCTCCCGTCCGCCACGACTTCCCGCCGGTCGCTGATCGACTCGCCGCACTCCTCGCAGTCCACCCTGGTGACCGGGTGGCCGGGAAGGTCCTCGAGGGGTATCTCCATCGTAACCGCAACCCAGGAGAAGAGGGCGTCGTCGGCCCAGTCCTTCCAGAACTCGACGGGGTCCGTGTCGTGTCCGGCGTGGGGCACTTCCGGCCGAGGCGCCAGACGGACGGCCTTGCCCGTGGCGATATCCACGAAGGTGGCCGCCAGCTTGCCGTAGTCCTTCCACTTCAGCCGCCGCCGGCCGAGCGTCACTCCGCAAACCACACCGATCGCGTCGCTGGCGCACCGGTCCATCTCCACGTACACCAGGAGATCTCGGTACGAGCGGGGATCCTCGATGCCCAGTAGCCCGCATCCGTATCGGGCCATGCGCACGCCCATGACCATCCCATGGCAGAGGTGCCCGTGATAGGCACGAGCGTCGGCGAGATCCTTTTCGAGTGTCTGCAACGTCTCCTCCTTTGCCGGCGGCGCCGCGGAGTCCGACCGAGCCCACCCGGCCGCTGCTCGACCGCCACGACTTTGGACTATAACCCTTCGGGCGCTCGGGACACAATGCGTACCACGGTGCTTCGGTTGATATCCTGGCCCCATCCGTCGCACTCTGATCATCGCCTGTATCGGGGGAAGCGCAATGAAGAAGATCGACTTCGAGGTGCATTTCGCCACTCAGGGATGGGTGGACGCGCTGTACGCCAACGAGGACTTTCCGCAGTTCCGGCACGACCCCGTGAGCAAGAACCGTAGGCTCTTCTACTTCCCTGGGGCCGGCGAGCCCTACGGGGACGTGATCATCAACAAGCTGCTGGACACGGGAGAATCCCGACTCCAGCTGATGGACGAAGCGGGGATCGATCTGGCCGTGATCTCGCTGACCTCCCCAGGGATCGAGCGGTTCGAGACCCGGCAGAGCGTCCCACTCGCCCGCGAAGCCAACGATGCACTCGCAGCCGCCTGTTCGTCCAATCCAGGCCGGTACCGCGGCTACTGCGCTCTCCCCGTCCGGGACGTGGGCGAAGCGGTGAAGGAGCTGGAGCGCTCGGTGCGGGATCTCGGGCTCGTCGGCTGGAAGACGCACTGCAACTACGGCGACGTCTATCTCGACGACAAGCGTTTCTGGCCCATCCTGGCCAAGGCTGAGGAGCTGGACGCCCCCATCTACCTCCACCCCACCATGCCCAAGATGGAGGAGCTCCGCACCTACGGCGTCGCCCTCGCCGGCCCGCCGTTCGGTTTCGGGGTGGAGACGGCCCTGGTGATGTACCGCCTCATCCTGAGCGGCGCCTTCGACGCGTTTCCCAAGCTGAAGCTTGTGCTCGGCCATTACGGAGAGTTCTTACCGTTCCTGATGCACCGCATCGACTGGGCGTATGCCCGGCCCCACGTGGTCTCCGACACCGGCGCGACGCCACCGCTCGAGAAGAAGCCGAGCGAGTACCTGCGCACCAACATGTGGGTCTCTACGAGCGGCAACTATCTGCCCGCCGCGTTCCGTTGCACGAAGGACGCCTTGGGGATGGACCGCATCCTCCTCGGCACCGATCACCCCTACGACAGCATGCAGGAGTGCATGGGCTTCCTGGAGGGACTGGGTCTGAGCGACGGCGAGCGGTCGATGCTGTTCGAGGAGAACGCCGCGGCGCTGGGAGTGAGCGTTTAGCCTTCGAACGCCTTCCGGCCCACTTCAGCTGCTACTCCTCTTCCGGTGCCTCAGACTCCTCGGGGAGGTCGCCCGGCGCCGGATCCTGCCAGTCGGCGAAGTGCCTCTCGAACACCTCGCGCAGCGCTTGATCGGCTTCCGCCGCCACCGCTTGGTAGCGCTTCATGAGGTCCCGAGCCTCCGGGGTGATGTTCGACCCGCCTCCGGTCGTACCCCCGACGCTCCGATCGAGCAGGGGGAAGTCGAGGCGTTGCTCAGCGGCGTGGATGATCCTCCAGGCCTTGTTGTAAGACATGCCGAGTTCCTGCGCGGCCTTGCGCAGCGACCCGTGCTCCTCGACCCCGGCCAGGAGACGCGCGGGGCCGTCACCGAACGCGCGGCCCCGGTAGTCCAGCCACAGCTTGTACTTCAGTTGCACGATGCGCCCCTAACCTTCGTCGACTACCCGGCGGGCGAGCCTCCCGCGCCGCCGGTTCCAGCGCCGCCGGTTCCAGCGCCGCCTCCCGGCGGCACCGCGGAGGTAGGCGTGGCCATCGAACCGACCGCGGCCGCAGGAGCGACCGCCCCCGCCGGCGAAAGGTAGGTCTCGGTACCACAGTACGGGCAGCGAACCAGGCCCCTGCCGGCCAACTCCAGATGGCCGCCACAGTTCGGACAGGTACCGTCCTTGATCTGGGCCGCCTCCGCCGACACGATCTCGCCTCTGTCCCAGTTGACATAGCCCCGGAAGAGGTCCTTCCCTATGAGGTCGTAGATGTAATCGCGCACCTGGTCCCTGGTGAGGTCTCCCTCGATGGCCAGGTCGGGAATGGTGACCTTGCCCCGGGTCATCACCGAGTTCAGGATGGCCCGCTCCTTGTCGGCCTTGCTCTCGGCCCTCACCTCACCGCGCGAGCTGAGAAGGAAGTAGATCCCCGCGGCGAGAAAAGGCAGGGAGATCAGCACGAAGGCGAGCGATATGCCGGTGGCCCTCGAGCCGGACGCGAGGGCTGTCCCCAACCAGACATCCACCCCCAGGCTGACGATGATAAGCACGATGCCGATGATGCGTGAGCGCATGGCTCCTCCTATCCTGCTCGGAATCCCCCGCCGCCTCCGCCGCCGGAGAAGCCTCCGCCGAAGCCGCCGCCGCTGAAACCGCCTCCGCCGAACGCACCCCGCCCAGATCCGCTGCTGGAGGGCGCCGACGTGAGGACGCTCGACACGTTACTCAAGCTGTTGAACAATCCGTCGGAGATGCTGTCGAGGCTGAAGCCGCCGCCAGGCAGGTTCGGGGAGCCGCCTCCGCCGCCTCCCCCTATGCCGCCGCCCAGCGCCCCTCCCGGGTATGGACCGCCCACGTTCACCGGGATGAAGATGGGCGGGTGATACCAGGTGGGCGGAGGAACGTTCAGACCTTCGAAACGCCGCACCCAGTCCTTCTCCACCCCGAAAGCGATGGCATAGGGAAGGTACTCGTCGAAGTTGTCCCGAGCGGACTCCATATCCTGGAATCGAGTGAGATCGCGGAGGTAGTTGCGGAACGCCTGCCACTTGCGCACCTCCTGGGCGCCGGCGGGGGTCCGTTGGGGCATGAAGGGCGCGAAGCACCAGACGATGATCACCGACACGACGGAGCCCATCACAAAGTAGCCCCAGCCCCCGATATCCAGCAGGCCGAACAGGGCGGAGAGGCCGCCCAGGATGACGGCCACCAGGAAACCGTAGCCCACCCAGCGGCCGCGGACCGCCTTGGGATTGCCGGTGAAGAGCTTTGCCTTCACCACCGCCGTGTAGATCTGATCGGTTATCGGCTGAACATATGCATAGAAATGATTTTTGAGCTGCTTCGAGGTCACCTGGTCGGGGTGGTTGCTGTCGAAGAGCGAATCGGCCACCTTCTTCTCGAACTTCTGCAGATTGTCGAGTGGCTTGGTGCGGGTGAAGATGGTCTCGGGCTTGCCGAACACGCCTTCTTTTGGGGTGTCGGTCATCTCGAGATACCCCCGACGAGCCAGGTCGACGATGGTGGCGATCACCTCTTTCGTATCGACCTTCTCGTCGATCAGCGCTCCGGCGAGGGCTGGGGGAAGACTCGACGGAGGCTCGCTCACGTAGCTTGCGTAGGTCTTGGCTGGCTCGTCGCGGCCGCGCTTACGCCAGATGATGAGCATCCCCAGGAAGAACAGGATGGGCAGGGCGAAGCCCAGCCTCGGGATGATGGCCGCCATGACGCGGCGGGCGGTCCAGGTGAAGTTCACAACGCCCTTGGGGAAGCCGGAAACGGTCCAGAACTCCGTATAGGGCGGCAGGTCGCTGGCTTCGTAGACCATGGTGCGTGTGTCCGGGGTCGAGGTGGTGTAGCGGACACCGGCGCCGGTCTGGACGGCCAAAGCCATGGAATCCTGATCGACATCGGCCGGCAGCTTCACCGTAGTCCTGACGGCGGCGATCGGCACTTCGGTGATGTTGGCATCGAGCACGTACCAGCGCAACTCGTCGCCTTCGTCCCAGAACATGACCTGTTCCGGCGCCCGGTAGTGGAAGGTCCAGGTGTACGACGTATCGGTGAGGTCGAAATTGACGGTGACGTACTTGTTGTCACTGTCCGAGCTGACCGTATACGCCCCCAAGCCATCTCCCTTCGGCAGTTCGTTCCCGTTCTGGTCGTAGACCTTGAGGTCCTTGAAGCCGTTGAGGTTGCGGGTGGGGATGACGTTGGTGACGTAGTGGTAGTTGCCGGTGAAGTTGAAGGTCACCCTCTCATCGACGATGACGTCGCCGTTCTTCTGGATGTCCAGATTCATGTCGATGAGCCCGATGCTCCACTCCTTCGCCTGAGCCGAGGAGGCAGGGGCCAGGAAGAGAAACGCCAGCGCGAACAGGGCGAGTAACAGCGCTGCAGGCCAGAGGCGCTTTGCCAGACGGCGCGGCGCGGCCGGGGCCTGCCGCGCCGTTCGATCACATGCGGAGCCCCTCACTTTGTCTCTTCCTCGGTCTTGCCACCTCCGCCCTGCGCCTCGGCGCCGGCCGGGGCCGCGCCCATCTGGTTACCGCAGTTGGGGCAGAACTTGGAGTCCGCCGGAACGTTGCTGCCGCACTTCGGACACGTGACGGTGGCGCTCAGGTTGTACCCGCAGTTTGGGCAGAACTTGCTGCCGACCGCGACGTCCTGCTTGCAGTTGGGGCAGCGCATCTTGGGCTGCGCGCCGCCGGCCATGGCCTGCTGCAGCATGCCGGGGATCATCATGCCGAGCCCGGCACCGGTACCCAATCCGAGACCGGCGGCCGCCGCGGAGCCGAGGTCGGACCCGCCGCCGCCCGCGCCACCCGAGCCGGCGCCTTGCGCCAGGTCTCCAATGGCCTGTGCGGCCTTGAACTGGAAATAGCGGTCCATGCCGCCCACGGCCTCCATGCCGGAGCGCTCGTCTATGCGCTTCTGCACCTCGTCAGGCGGGGTGATGGCGTTGATGACGAAGTCGACGGCCTCCAGCCCGTATTGACCGAAGTCGTCCTTGATCCGCGCCTTGAGACCGGCGCCGAGTTCATCGAAGTAGCGGGGCAGATCGAGCACCGAGTCGAGGGTCTCACCCAGGATGTCGGCCAGGCGCCCCACGATGATGCCGCGCAGGAAGTCCTCGATCTGGCCGTTCATGTAGATGCCGCGAGTTCCCACGATCTTGAGCACGAACAGCTTGGGGTCGGTGATGTGGAACGAGTAGATCCCGTTGGAGCGGAGCCGGATCATCTTGAACTCGGAATCCCTGAACAGGACCGGCTCGGCGGTGCCCCACTTGAGGTCCGTGAAGGTGCGCTGGCTGACGAAGTACGCCTCCGAGCGGAACGGAGTGTCGCCGAACAACGGCGTGGTGAGGGCTGCGGTCAGCAGCGGGATGTTCTGAGTGGCGAGAGTGTGGCGGCCGGGGCCGAATACATCGTAGGCTTTGCCGTCGCGGAAGAAGACAGCCCACTGGTTCTCCCTCACCACGAGCTGCGACCCAACCTTGAACTCGCCCGAGCCCGTCTCAGGAATCCGATGGACCATCTCCCCGCCGGTCTCATCGACGAATTCAACAAGGTTCATCAGGGCCATCGTTTACCTCCCCACTCCGGTGATGATGTGCTCCCGCTCGGCGAACTGCGTCCCGAGCGCTTCTATCTTGTCCTCGAGGATAGCCATATCGCTCTTCACCGTGGGACTGTCCGGGTCGAGCGCGCTGGCCATGGTCTCGATCTCTCCCACCCCGGCGACCAGGGCGGTGTCGAACTGGTAGAGCTGATCCAGGATGCCGTCGTCGACCTTGTCGGTATCGAACAGGCCGGCGTATCCGTAATCGGCGTAACGGATCCTATCGGTGACGGTGCGCAGCTTGCGTTCGGTCACGTCGATAAGCCCGAGCTTCTCGAGCTGTGCCCGATTCACGAGACCGAGCTTCAGCGTGTCGAGCGTGCCCAGGACCGTGTCAAGGCGCTCGGCCACATACAGGCGCTGAACCTTGTCGGCCTCCCGGCGAAGCTCCTTCTCCTTGTAGCCCTTGTATCCGGGGATGTGCTCGGCGAGCTTCTCGAACCAGTTCTTGCTCTCTTCGATACGATCGTCTATCCCAGCCACAGTCGTCTCCCCTTTCCTCGCATGCGCGTCCGCGCCGCGCCTGTCACTACGCTACCAGACCGTCGAATTCACGGAGCAGAAGTCTCCAGTTGGAGTCATGGATATAGCGGGGGTCCCAGACGGCGGGTATGAACAGCAGTTCCTGCTCCCCGGACTGCAGATGCAGAGTCTCGTGCCGAAGCCCGTGCAGTTCCCTCGCTTCGATGGCCATGTAGATGAAGTGGGCCAGGCCCCACGCCTCCCGCTTGCCCACCAGGATCGGAGAGACGGCGTCCTCTACCGGGATATCCGGGGACGGCGCCGTCTGGGCCGCGGGGAAGGGTGCCTCCTCCGGTCGGGCTTCCACCAGGGCAGGCCGGAGAGTCCGGGCTGCGGGAGCACCGGGAGTGAGCGCGATGGCCGGCTGGGTCTCGGTGAGCCTCACCCCAAGTCGTTGTACTACCGCGCGTGCTAGAGAGAAGGCGGGCACGTAGAGGTAAGCCGGGCCGGGGGCGGCCGCCCGCAGGACGCAGTCCCACACAGGATCGCTATCCGCCAGAGAAGTGGGTAGGAGGCGCCAGACGGCCAGGTACTGCAGGGGCCCGAAGATGGCCAGGTCGGTGGTGACGGCCACCGTGGAGGCAGGGTAGGGAACCAGGGATTTCTCCACCACTTCGTGCACCAGGCCGCACGCCGGGCAGACGAACAGGGCGGCCTCGTCCCCTCCCTGGAGAGGAAGTCCGCACTGCTTGCACAGCAACGGGATCAGATCAGCTGGAAAAGGGCTCGTGGTATTCCACCTTCCCGCCCGCAGGGGACCTGAGCACCAGCAGAACTGCAGTCACAAACACTATCACGGCGAGCAGGATGGTTGGCACACGGCCCTCCGGCCAGACAGCCGACAGCCAAGCGGCCAGGATGGCGACGATCACGAGCGCGGCGACCTTGCCGAGCAGTACCGGGTTGAGCCGCGGGTTGGCCGCCGGCGCCACCGCCGAGTTGACCGTGCCGTCGTTCGCGTCGACGACTATGCGGTAGGCGGTTCCGCCGGCGTGGTAGTCCACGAGCCACAGCGGATAGTAGAGCAGGGTCAGCGATTCACGGAGGATGAGCATCCAGCGATGGGGATTGTGAGCTCCGCTGGTCGGGGTGAGAGCTATCTTCCGGCCCTGTTCTGCGATCGCAGCGGCGTCCCCTTGCGCATCTATCACGCGGGATCCGGGGTCTACTTCCCCAGCGAGGAGAGGAAGGAGCAGTTCCCGGCCGCTGAAACGCGGTCGGGCCGCACCCAGCGCAGGTAGGTCGCAAGCGGCCCTGAAGCAGCGTCGCTCCTTCAGGTGCGGGTCCTCGAAGCGCTCCTTGGTGACCTCGAGATCGAGGCGGTCGTTGCCTTGGTCGTCCGTGCTGAGAAAGGATCTGGTACGCAGTTTCGTCCCGAACTCCCATCCGGCTACGAGCACCTTGTGCTCCCAGATGGGTACGTGCACGAGCTGGGCCTGCCGCACGGAGCAGGCCCGGGCCTTCTTGTCGATGCCGGGGTGGCCGGTGAGCCATCTGCTCGCTGCCGACAACGCCCGAATCTTGTCGACGTTCTGCGGGAACAGCCAGCGAGACAGCCCCCCTTGGCCGTGGGCCAGGATGCGGACACCACACCGGGAGCAGAGAAGGATGCGCCGCCCGGCCCGCACGCTGAGGGGCCCCGCGCACTGAGGACAGGAAAGCGAGCGGAGTTGCTGCTCCTCGCAGGGGCCGATATCGATGGGCGAGGGCCGGCCGGCGGCCCCCGACGCTCCCTCGGTCTTCGTGAGATTGGATCCGCAGAACGGACAGACGACGAGATCGGCGTAGTCGGGCAAGACGACGGGTGCCCCGCACTGGGGGCAGGTGACCGGCCTCTCCTTGCTTCGCGTCTCGCTCATCCTGGTAATCTATCGGCCGTGACAGTGGAAAATCTTGAGTCATTCCCGGAGCCGCCGAAAGTGGTGGCGGCCGACCTCGATGGAACCCTCCTTCCTCTCCGTCTCGACGGTAGCCAGGGGCTGACGCCGCTCACGGTCCAGGCCATACGGACCCTCAGCGGGATGGGAGTCACCACCATTCTGGTGACGGGTCGCATGTTCAGCTCAGCGGCGGCGTTCGCGCGGCAACTCGGCCTCACCGGACCGGTGGCCGCGTATGCAGGAGCACTCATCCGCGAGGTCGAGAGCGGACTCCTGCTTCACCACGACCCGCTACCCCTTGACCTCACCCGTGATGTGCTCGCCTTTGTGGGGCCGGCGCACCTGTCGGTGAACCTCTACATCGAAGACCAGCTCTGTGTGGAGAAGCGAACCGAGGCGGTCGACCGATACGAGACCCTGTCGGGGATGAAGGCCGTCGTCGTGGGCCGGTTGCTCGACTATATCGCCCAACCGACCACCAAGATGGGCATTGGCGGGCCTCCCGAGGCGCTCGACGAACTGCAGCAGCAACTACGGCGGCGGTTCGGGTCGCGCATCGTGGCGGTGAAGACCTGGCCGTTCTTCCTCGAGATCACCAACCCCACGGCCACGAAATCACGAGCGCTCGAGATCATCGGAGCGCGTCTGGGCTTCGGCCCGGCGGACGTCCTCGCCTTCGGTGACGGCTACAATGACGCCGACATGCTGGCCTGGGCCGGCCGAGGCGTGGCCATGGCCGGCGCTCCCGAGGAAGTGGCGGCCGTCTCCGACGACACCTGCGGCCCGGTGGAGGAGGACGGAGTCGCCCGATACCTCATGCGGCAGCCCTGGTTCCCCGGGCTGAGCGCCGACAAACCGAGCTAGGAGGCCTCACCGGGCACGAAGCGCAGGAGCGCCGCGATCCCTCCCATTTCGTCCAACCCTGGAAGGTCTTCGACGACCTCCACCTGACTGCTCTGCAGGATGGCCAGCCGCACAAGCTCCCCTACCGCGTCGGCTATCGGCACCGGCTTGCCTCCGCACAGCGGACACTGGTCCGTGTATGCCAAATTCGCCCAGTCGCATCCCGGACAACGCCAGCCTGGCGGCCGGTAGTTGCGGTCCACGACCATTGTCTGGATCTGGGCGAGATCGAGGGCACCCCGCACTTCGTCGAAACCGGCCGCCCCCCGGCCGTTGCTCCCCAGGCCTTCCTTGATACGGTTCAGGAACTGTGCCAACTCCTTCTTGCGCGCCTCGTTGGCGGCGTTGCGGGCGCTCACCAGCATCTGGTTGATGCTGACGGCGGGGTCGTACGGGATCTCCGCGTCCACCTTGGGCGCCACGGCCTGGGGGAGGACTTTCCGGAAGTTGCTGGCGATGTCGTGCTGGGCGACAAGTACCACCCGGCGGATCGACGACTCCTCCAGCCACTTGGCCAGCGTCGTGGCCACCTCCTTGTAGTGGATCTCCACGAGAGCGTCCTGGCGGGCGGCGGCAAAGTAATCCTTGATGGCGACTTCGCCCGTCAGCCGATCGCTCGTCCTCAGCCAGGGTCCGTTGAGATCGTCTTCCTTGGCCACACCACCCCATTCATCGACCAGATAGAGGCTGGAATCGTCCCTACTCACCCGGGCTACGATGAACGGCTCGAGGAGAGACAAGGCGTGCACGACCGGGCGGATGTACGGCGAAGGCTCGAGCACCACCCGGTTGATGAGCCGGAACGGCAGCTCGATGCGTTGGTAGATCCGACCCGACCCATCCGCGAACAAGGCCAATCCCTGTGTGCGTGGCGTCAGGTCGTACTGGAGCACCGCCCGGACCTCGTCCAAGCCGCTCTGAAGGACATGCTTCTGGTCCTTGGAGA
>CAZWAR010000082.1:0-1852 GCA_964631965.1 uncultured Gaiellales bacterium | reverse complement strand
TCTCGCTCCCGGGTGATCCTGGTGGATTCGCTATTGAGGAAGGTGGGCGCGAACTGCAGCCAGTCATCGAGGGTGCTGGTGGAAAGAGTGACGGTCAAGAAGTCGCCGCGAGGGGCCTGGGCAGCGGCCAAGTCGCGGACCTTCTCGGCGGCGGCGGCCAGGCTGTCGATCATCGGGTGCCGCCTTCCCCTCCTTCTTCCCGATCTGCGGCATCACCGGCTTCCGGTGTTTCGCCCGCTTCGTTAGCCGGCCGGCCGGCCAGCTCGGCGGGATGAGAGGTGCGCTGATCCTGCAGCGTCTGCTCACGCCTCCATCGCTCCTCCCGCTCCCGGAACTTGTCGGCCGTGGCAGCCTTACCCTTGTCGTGTGGGAGATCGGCCGCGTTGACCGTCCCAGGGTCGGAGAGGGCCCTTTCCATCTGCTCGGTTGGACTGACACGGCGCCCCCCGAGACGTCCGACCTTCTTGTCCGACATGGTCTCCCCTTTCGGTCATCTGGAAGTTCGGTGGAAGGTATGGCTTCGCGTTGCGGAATACCATGATTCTTACATACCCGCGGCAAATATCAATAAACGGTCAGGAAGCAGTCAGGAAGACCGGGGGCCTGTCCGAGACCGGGGGCGGCTGTCCGGGTCGGGCGGGAGCGTCCCAGATCTCTCCGGGATTCCCATATCGACCCCGAGGCTCTATTGTGGTGGTGACGTGGTCTCCAAAAAGGACGGCCACCGCCCCACCGAGCACCCGAGCATGCCAAGGAGCTTCTGCCGTGGAAGACTTCGAAAAGCTGGGGACGTTCTACCTCGGCCGCGAATACGATCTGGCCACGAAAGAGGCGGGGGGGCTCCTCCTCTACGACTCCAAGGACCTGGTCACCCACGGCGTCTGCGTGGGGATGACCGGCAGCGGCAAGACCGGCCTCTGCATCGGCTTGCTGGAGGAAGCGGCGCTGGACGGCATCCCTGCTATCGCCATCGACCCGAAAGGTGATCTCGGAGATCTTCTGCTGACCTTCCCCGACCTCAGGGCCGGCGATTTCCAGCCCTGGGTGGACCCGGAGGAAGCGGCCAAGAAGGGACTGTCCCAGGAGGACTTCGCCAAACAGCAGGCCGAGACCTGGTCGAAGGGGTTGGCGGACTGGGGAGAGGACGGCGAACGCATAGCCCGGTTGAAGGCGGCCGCGGATTTCACCATCTACACTCCCGGGTCCAACTCAGGACTTCCGGTGAGCATCCTCAAGTCGCTCGGATCTCCCTCAGACGCGGTTCGGGCTGACGATGAAGCCCTCCGCGATCGGGTCGGGACCGCTGTCACCAGTCTCTTGGGCCTGCTGGGCATCGACGCCGATCCCATCAAGAGCCGGGAACACATCCTCCTCTCCAGTCTGTTCGCCAATGCCTGGGCTTCCGGTCTGGACCTGAGCCTTGCCAGCCTCATCCAGCAGATCCAGAAGCCGCCCTTCACGAAGGTCGGCGTGCTGGATCTCGAAGCGTTCTATCCGGAGAAGGAACGTTTCGAGCTGGCGATGAGCATCAACAATCTCCTCGCCGCCCCCGGATTCCAGAGCTGGCTCGAGGGGGACCCGCTGGACATAGGAGCTATGCTCTTCACGCCTGAGGGCAAGGCGCGCGTGTCGATCTTCTCGATCGCCCACCTGTCCGACACCGAGCGCATGTTCTTCGTGTCCATGCTCCTGAACGAGATACTCGGCTGGGTGCGGACGCAGCCGGGCACCGGAAGCCTGCGGGCCGTGGTCTACATGGACGAGATCTTCGGGTTCTTCCCACCCGTTGCCGAACCACCCTCCAAGAGGCCGCTGCTCACGCTGCTCAAGCAGGCCAGGGCGTTCGGCGTGG
>CAZWAR010000081.1:5351-13091 GCA_964631965.1 uncultured Gaiellales bacterium | reverse complement strand
TTGTTGAAGCTGGGGTCCAGGAAATTCCCGTTGCCGACGCCGATCGCGGTGTTGCCGCTGCCATCGACTGAGTTGCCATTAAAGAAGCCGACATCGGTGTTGAAGCTCGCCCCATCGGCCAGATCGGACCAGTGCACCCCGGGTCCCGGGTCGAGGTCGAACACCGCCATGTCCGGATGTTCGATGTCGGGCCAGGTCGATCCCCAGAGGTGTATCTCCAGAACCCCCATCTGGGCGAGGGCGGTAAGGCTGCCCGGCTCGGTGATGGTGAGATAGGAGGACGGACCGGCCGATTCCGTAATCGTCACGCGGCCGAGGGGGCCAGGAAAGTCGTCGCCGGGGTGCTTGTGGAAGAAGCAGCCATCAGGGCGGCCGCCGCGCTGGCGCATTTCCACCTCACCGTCTGCCACGCCGCTGGGACAGCGCACCATGGCGATGGGCCGGTCGAGGACGTAGGGGAGCATGCGCTCGGCCACCAGGTCGTAGTAGTGGACGAGGTCGAGTTTGGTGATGCCAGGGGTGGGCCAGAACACCCGGTCCGGATGGGTGATGGCAACTCCGTTGACCGTGTTTTCGCTCGTGTCCATCGGTACCTCCGCCGTCACCTCCTGTGCGGGCGTATCCTCCCGCACACCTTTGAAGCTGGGATGCCGGATGCCCCCGTCGCGGGTCCAATCGGTGAATTCCACCTCTGCAACCAACTCGGGCCGTACCCAGTGCGACCCCTTGGGCGCTCTTGCCAGACCGGCCGCGAACGGCGGCTCTGCCGCCTTTATCCCTCGCAGCCTTTCCGCGAGTGCCCCGAGCGACCTCTCATCGAAGCCGGTGCCCACCTTGCCCACATAGCGCAGTCCTCCGTCCTCCCAGACGCCTACGAGAAGCGCCCCGAAGCCGGTCCGCGCGCCGGCCGGCTCGGTGAATCCGCCGACGATGAACTCCTGTCTCTTCTTGCACTTCGTCTTCAGCCAGTCTCCACTTCGCACCCCCGGTCGGTACGGGCTGGCCAGCCTCTTGCTGACTATGCCCTCCAACTGCATGCGGCAGGCCTGCTCGAACACGTCGGCGCCGTTACCCACGATGTGCTCCGAGTAGCGGAGGCGGCCGCCCGAGCCCACCCGAGCCAACAGCCGATACAGGAGGTCCTTGCGATCGCGCAGGGCGGCCTTGGTGAGGTCGTAACCGTCCAGGTACATGAGGTCGAAGACGTAGTACAGCAGCCGACCGTCGTCGCGGCCCTGCCCGCCCTCTACCCCCAGGGCGTTCTGCAGTTCCTGAAAACTCGTGCGGCCATCGGGGAGCACCACCGCCACCTCCCCGTCGAGCAAGGCACTCTTCACAGGAAGGTGGGCGAGTTCGGCCGCGATAGACTGGTACCGAGCGGTCCAGTCTTTCTGGTTTCGCGAGTACATCATCACGGAGCCGTCCTCGATCCTGGCGATGGCCCGATATCCGTCGAACTTGATCTCATGCAGCCAATCGCCGCCCGAAGGCGCCTGCTTGACGAGTGTCGCCAGTTCCGGCCTCACGAAGCGGGGAGGGCTGGAAGTACGGGTGGCTCCACGGAGTTCGTCCGGCCTCGCGGCGAAGTCCTCTCCCGGGCGCGCGCCGGTCTGGGCGCCGGCCGGTCGATCGCTGTGCCATACACTGGCCCCGCCTGCGGCTGCTATCTCCGCGAGCGACCGCCCACTCGCTACCGAATCCGGCCGTTCGTCGAGGACGGCCTGCCCGTCGCCGTCGACCGCCTCCTCATCCCGGTGTTTGATGAGCAGCCATTCCTCTCGGTCATCCCGCCCAGGCCTAGGCTTCATCCGCACGAGTACCCACGATCCTTTCAGCTTCTCGCCGTGCAGGGTGAACTTCAGGTCGCCCTTGCTCAGCATCTCGTGGGGGTCATCCTCCGGCTCCCAGGTGCCTCTGTCCCACAGCAACACAGTGCCTGCGCCGTACTCCCCCTCAGGGATGGTGCCTTCGAAGTTCCCGTACTCCAGCGGATGGTCCTCCGTCCGCGCAGCCAGGCGGCGGTCGTGCGGGTCGAGAGAGGGTCCCTTCGGAACGGCCCACGACAGGAGGACCCCATCCAGTTCCAGGCGGAAATCGTAGTGAAGGCGACTGGCCTCATGCTTCTGGACGGCGTAGAGTAAGCCATCCGTGGCCCCGCCCCCCGAGTTCCCGGACGGCTTGGGCGTTGCGGCCGGCTCCGGAGTCTTCGCGAAGTCGCGTTTCTTCCGGTACTCCTCCAGCGTCACGCAGCCCTCCTAGCCAGACCCGCCTGCGGACCGGCGCCTACCCGGCCTGGCTGCCGGCTTCTTGGGCTCCTCTTTTTTCGACTCGATACTCTGCCGCAGAAGGGCCATGATATCGATGACCTCTGCGCCCCCCTTCTCCCTGGGCTGCCGTTTGGCGGTGATCTTTCCCGTCTTGATCTTCTCGTCGATGAGGCGCATCACCTCGTCGCGATAAGTATCCTTGTACTCTTCGGGCTGCCACTCGCCGGCCATGGTGTCCACCAACTGCTCGGCCATCTTGAGCTCCTGAGAAGTGATGGCCAGTTCGTTCAGATCCTCGCCGGGAAGGTCCAGATCGCTGGGATCCCGCAACTGGTAGGGCCAACGCAGGGTGTAGGCGATCATCACCGGTCCGTCGGCGATGAGGGCGCAGAGGTGTTGTCGTTCCCTGATGACGATCTTGGCTACCCCCACCCTTCCCGTATGCCGGATGGTCTCCCTTAGAAGGGCGTAGGCCCTCCGGCCTGATTTGGCGGGCTCGGTATAGTACGGAGTGTCGTAATAGGCGATGTCGATCTCTTTCGCATCGACGAACTGCATGATGTCGATGCTCTGGGTGGCATCCACGGCGGCCTTTTCCAGCTCGGAGGGCTCGAGCACCACGTACCGATCCCTCTCGTACTCGTACCCTTTGACGATGTCCTCCATCGGGATCTCGTGGCCCTCATCGTCCACTCGCTTGTAGTGCACCCTGCGAAGGTCGTCTCGGTGGAGCATGTGGAACGAGATGTTGTCTCGGGCGTCTTTGGCCGTGTAGAGGGAGACCGGGATGGTCACCAGACCGAAGCTGATGGCTCCCTTCCATAGTGCGCGAGCCACTGGCCCTCTCCTTTGCGAGTGCAGAACCTCTCAGCCACTATTCAAGCAGGTGAACCGAACACCTCCCACCCGCGAGAACCGGAGACCGTCTTTCGTACTGTCCCCTACCGTGGGAGAGCCGTTTCGAAGTTGCCGCCTCAGCCCACGGCGAACAGCGCTACGGCCAGAATCAGAATGACGAACAGCAGGGGCTTGCTCATGACGTCTTCCTTCCATAGGGAACCCGTGCAGGGCAGTCTGAGCTGATGGCGACCCATCCTCGGTAGAGCATGGATGTCGGACATCGCCTGCCTCCGGTCGGTGCTTCCCTCTGGTCGTTCAATTCCCGGCGATCCTCCAAAACATGCCGCGTGTGGAAGGTGGTCACATGGAAGAGGGCTGCGCGCCCGGTTGGCCGGGCCTATCGTGTTCGTCACCGGCGTTGCCGACCAGGTGCGACCCCAATCGCCGCCCGCCGTCGTGCCGGCCACCCCCATCGATCCCGGAGCGTCGCCCGGGGGGCCGTCACCCTCGGGAAACTACTCCCACGACGTCGATCTCCACGAGGAACTCCTCCTTGGCCAACCCTACTTGCATGAAAGTACTGGCCGGTGGGTTCTCCACGAGCATCGGAGCGTATTTCTGGTAGTACTCGAGCTCGGTCTTGCGCATCCTCGGGTAGTCCTCGAGATGTTTGAGCATCATAAGCGTCTTCACTATGTTGTTCATGCTGCTGCCGGCCTCTTCCATGCAGGCACGCACCTTGTCAAGAGCGACCCACATCTGCTCCTCGAACACGTCTGTCTCCACCTTGATCAACTCGTCGTTCTGTCCCTGGCAGCCCGACACGAAGATCAGGTTGCCCACGACCACTGAGTTGGCGAATTTGGGAGATTCCGGGGGGAAGTTGGGATACGCGAGCTTCTTTCCTCCCCAATACGCCGGATAGAACTTGACTTCCTCGGACATCGCTCCAGCCTCCTTGGCTTTCTCTCGATTTGGCCGCCGGGCGGCCTGCCTGCTTACAATGTGAAGAGATGAGCCGTGCTCGTCAAGGGGAGAGGGCCACACGACGGACGGGAGGGACGACGTGCAGTACAGGGCATTGGGGCAGTCCGGGATACAGGCGTCGGCCGTCGCCTTCGGCGCCTGGGCAGTAGGAGGCTGGTGGTGGGGCGGGGCCGACGACTCCGACTCCGTCGCCGCTATCCACAGGGCTTTGGACCTGGGTATGACCTTTGTCGACACCGCCCCGGCGTACGGGATGGGGCACTCCGAGGAGATCGTGGGCAAAGCCATCGAGGGCCGGCGCAACGAGGTGGTTCTCGCCACCAAGTGCGGTCTCGTCTGGCACACCGACAAGGGCACGCATTTCTTCTACGAGGCCGGGAAGAGCGTGCGCAGGTACCTGGGGGCCGAATCGATCCGCTACGAGGTGGAGCAGAGCCTTCGTCGCCTGGGCACGGACTACATAGACCTCTATCAAACCCATTGGCAGGATCCCACGACTCCGATCGCGGACACCATGGGGACGCTTCTCGAACTCAAACAGGAAGGTAAGATACGAGCCATAGGCGTGAGCAACGCCACCATCGAGCAGATCGACGAGTACCGCGCGCTCGGGCCTCTCGATAGCGACCAGGAGAAGTACAGCATGTTGGACCGGAGGCTTGATGACGTGCAGTTGCCGTACTGCAAGCGGGAGGACATCGCCGTCCTCGCCTACTCGCCGATGGCCCAGGGTCTGCTTACCGGGAAGGTTACGCCTGACCGGGAGCTGTCGGAGGGCGACCTGCGGACTCAGAACCCTCGTTTCAGCATCGAGAACCGCACCCGCATCCTCGCCTTTCTCGATCAGATCCGTCCCATCGCGGGGGATCACGGAGCCACCCTTGCCCAGCTCACCCTGGCCTGGACCATAGCCCGCCCAGGACTGAGCCACGCTCTGGCCGGGGCACGGAACGCGGCGCAGGTGGACGAGAACGCCGGTGCGGCCGGTATCGAGCTCTCAGGCCAGGAACTGGCGGCCGTCGACAGCGCCCTCGCGCAGCTGACTCTGGAAATGTAGCCTGTGCCGGTGTCGCGACCGCGATGTTGGGGGGAATCATGAATGTCGCTTGTACCGGCGCCGGCCGGACGAGCTTTCGTGCCGGGCATTCCGGCACGGGGCCTGCAAGGACCTGTCGATGATGGGTGCGAAGCCGGATGCCGCTGACTACCGGCGCACGCTCACCGCCTGCAACCTGGCCGGTTTCATCCAGAGCGCCACGATGAACCTGTCACCATTCCTCTTCGTGCCCCTCATGCTGCTCTACGGGCTCAGCTACACGGAGCTCGGCTTCCTCGTATTGGTGAACTTCATCGCGCAGTTCGTGGCCGACCTCTACTTTGGCTGGCCTGTGAACAAGTACGGCTACCGGCCGTTCTGCATCGGTTCTCAGCTGGCGATCGTGGTGGGGCTGGCCCTCTTCGCCTGTGCACCCTGGATCGTTCCAGGTCGGGAGCTAGTGGTGTTCGCCGTGGCCACCGCGCTCTTCTCCGGCGCTGCAGGATTGCTGGAAGTGCTGCTCTCTCCCATCACCAAGTCGATCCCGGCGGACAACAGCGAAGCCAATTTCATGATTATGCACAGCGCGTTCGCCGGCGGCATCTTCGCTGCGGCCCTGGTTACCACCGTCCTCATCCGCCTGCTTGGCAACAACCAGTGGCAACTTGTCGTACTGCTCTGGGCCCTCCTCCCTCTGTACAACACCTTCCGTTTCGTGCGGGTGCCTCTGCCCACGATCGTGCCCCGACACGAGCGGATGAAGACGGGCCGCATGCTGGCCAGCCCCGTGTTCATCCTCGCCTTCTTCGCCATCTTCTTCGGTGCCGCCACAGAACTCCTTATCGTGCAGTGGGGCTCGACCTATCTGGAGGAGGGGCTGGGGCTTTCGAAGATCGTCGGTGACGTGGTGGGCCTCTGCCTGTTCTCGGCGATGCTGGCGGCCGCCAGGCTGCTCTACGCGAAGAAGGGAGCCCGGCTCAACATGAACAGCCTCATGATCTGGGGATCGTTCGCCTGCGTGGTGCTGTACGTGGTGGTGGCTTTGGTTCCTGCGGCCTGGTTGGTGCTGGTGGCCTTCGGGTTCATCGGCTTCTGCTCGTCGATGCTGTGGACCGGCACGCTGATCGTGGCCGCGGACAATCTCCCGTACACCGGGACCCTCATCTTCGCCTTGCTTGCCGGCGGGGGCGATCTGGGGATCGCAGTCGCCGGCCAGGTGACCGGCTGGCTGTCGGACCGTTTCGCAGCTCTCGCCCCTTCTGGTTGGAACCCAGCGGAATACGGGTTGCGAGTGGCCATGGCAGTGGCGATCGCGCTGCCACTGCTCTCACTCTTGCTGCAGTTCCCGCTCAAGAAGTACGCGCCCCATCGCAGACCGGACGCAGGCCGCGCCGAGCCCGCCGGGGAAGCGGGCTAGCACCAACGGTCACGGCTTCGGTGCCATCCGGAGCTGCAACCGGTAGTCACGGCCTCTCGCCCGACCGGCACCGTCGTTCTCATTCGCGGGGTTGGTCGCCGTCGTACCGTCCGGAGGGGTTCAGGAAGATCTTTCCCGGTTCTCCCGGCAGCTTTTCGAACCAGTCCGGGGCGCTCAGCGGGAATAGCAGGCGGGCCAACCACTCGATGGCGAAGTCGTTTCCCTTGACGTCGGGATACCGGGCGCGCACCCGGTCCACCAATTCGGTGGCAGAGCGGGCCGTTTGGAATACCTCCTCGTAGAAGTCCACGTACTTCCTGGTCCAGTCGATGGAGGACGTGTACGAAAACGAGGAATCAGCCGCAGCCCGGTCGAGGAGCGCCATGGTCTGCTCGCTGCCATGGCCCGGGATCACGACGCGTGCATCGAACTCCTTCAGCCGATCGAGTGCCCGTCGCCACTTGACGCGCCGCTCGACGTCGCTCTCGATGAACCAGACGTTCCAGTCGTCGAAGGCGATATCGGTGGCGCACAGAACCTTGGCGGAGGGCACCCAGACCGCCGTGTTATTGACGCTGTCGCCCTCCCAGTCGTCGGAGAACAACAGCTCTTCTCCCTCCAGTTCGAGCCGGGGCTCGGCCATGGGTACAGGGATGGTGGTGCCGGCCGGAGTGTCGGGTCCGAACCTGTCGATGGACCAGGTGTCGAGCTTATCGCTCGAAGTGAAGACCATGTCGCGCACCACGCTGGGTAGTGCAACGATCTTCGCTTTCGGAAAGGCTTGGGCGAGCACGCCGAGACCGAAGTGGTGGTCGGGATGGAAGTGGGAGACGTAGATGTGCGTGAGGTTCTTGCGCATCAGGATGAGCTCTGCAGTCATCCTATGAGCGTCGCTTCGCAGTTGGGTCGCGTCGATGAGGATGGCGTCCCGCTCCCCGTAGAACAGCGTTGAAGTGGAGCGGAACCCCAGATGGCTATGCAGGAACACTCGAAAACGCATCCGACCCCCATCGGTCCGGCCGGCTCAGCCGGCAGTGTCCAGCGCAGGCCCTATCGTATCGTCAGGTGGCGGTTCATCGCCAGCTTCACGTCGTCGGGCTCGGGCCTGCCGGACGGCGCGGGTGGGCCTTCCGGACCCGGGTGATCGCGCCTCGCCCAGCACGTTTTCGCCGGAGGCAGGACGGGTAGGCAGA
>CAZWAR010000081.1:0-5341 GCA_964631965.1 uncultured Gaiellales bacterium | reverse complement strand
GATCGAGTGGGGCGATGTGCCCAGGGGCCCGCTTCCAGGGAGGAACGATGGCAGAGAGCGGCGTGACCACCAAGCGGGTTCGTAACGAGCAGAACCTGGTCGCAGAGGGAGCCCACCGCCAGGTATCCAGTCGGACCGAGAGACCTCGGGCGTTCTTGCCCGAGCGACGCCGAGTGACCATCGATGGCAATGAAGCGGTGGCGTCGGTCGCATACCGGTTCGCCGAGGTGGCGGCCATCTACCCCATCACCCCCTCTTCGACGATGGCCGAGTTGGCCGACGAATGGACGGTGGCCGGCCGGCCGAACCTCTGGGGGACCGTCCCTGAGGTCATGGAGATGCAATCCGAGGCGGGGGCGGCCGGGGCGGTGCACGGCGCACTGCAGGCCGGGGCTCTTGCCACGAGTTTCACCGCGAGCCAGGGGCTGCTGCTATTCATCCCCGACATGTACCGCATCGCGGGCGAGTTCCTTCCCTGCGTGATCCATGTGGCGGCGCGGTCCATCGCCACCCATGCCCTCTCCATCTTCGGCGATCACCAAGACGTGATGGCCTGCCGGCAGACGGGCTTCGCCTTCCTGGCGGCGGGTTCGGTGCAGGAGGCGCACGATCTGGCCGCCGTGGCACACGCGGCCACACTCGAGTCGCGGGTGCCGTTCCTGCACTTCATGGACGGGTTCCGTACGTCCCACGAGGTGAACACTCTGGAACTGCTGTCGGACGACGATCTGCGCTCGCTCGTCGACGATGACTGGGTGCGGGCCCATAGAGATCGGGCGCTCAGCCCCGAGCATCCGGTGCTGTGGGGCGGAGCGGTCAACCCTGATACGTACTTCCAGGGCCGCGAGCGGGGCAATCCCTTCTACGACGCTTTGCCCGGGATCGTCGGCGGGGCCATGGACCGCTTGGCAGCGCTCACCGGCAGGCGCTACCACCTCTTCGACTACACCGGGCACCCGGAGGCCGAGCGGGTACTAGTGATCATGGGGAGCGGCGGGGAAGTGGCGCGCGAGACCGTGGAGGCGCTCGCCGCGCAGGGCGAGCGCGTGGGCGTGGTGCAGGTCCGTCTCTTCAGGCCGTTCTCCGTGGAGGCCTTCGTGGCGGCGCTGCCGCAGTCCACGCGGAAGATCGCGGTGCTCGACCGGACCAAGGAACCGGGCTCGCTCGGGGAGCCGCTCTACCTGGAGGTGCTGGCGGCCCTGGAGCGAGCGCAGCGAGACAGGTGGAGGAGGAAGGAGCCGACCGTCGAGCGGGGAAGGGATCGGGCGCCTTTGGTCGCTGAGCCGAAGCCTCTCGTGATCGGCGGCCGCTACGGTCTGGGTTCGAAAGAGTTCGACCCGGCGATGGTGAAGGCGGTCTTCGACGAACTGGGGACGGAGACCCCGAGGAACAGTTTCACCGTGGGGATCCGTGACGATCTGACCGGTCTGTCGCTGGACGTGGACCCGTCGTTCCGGCTGGAGCAGAAGGACACCGTGTGCGCGGTCCTCTTCGGACTTGGTGCCGACGGGACCGTGGGGGCCAGCAAGAACACGGTGAAGATCATCGGGCAGGAGCCCGGGCGCTATGCCCAGGGCTATTTCGTCTACGACTCCAAGAAGTCGGGCAGCATCACCGTTTCGCATCTCCGTTTCGGGCGGGAGCCGATCCGGTCGAGCTATCTCATCAAGGAAGCCGATCTCGTGGGTTGCCATCAATACCGGCTGCTCGATCGCCTCGATCTCCTCTCCTACGCCGCCCCTCATGGCACCATGCTGCTCAACACGCCCTATCCGCCAGAGGAGGTATGGGACAGCCTGACCCAGGAAGTGCAGCAGGAGATCGTCGACAGGCAACTTGCCGTCTGGACGATCGACGCATTCGGCGTGGCCGAGGAGTTCAAACTGGGCTTCCGCATCAACGTCGTCATGCAGGTGTGTTTCTTCGCGATCACGGGAGTCATGCCGGTCGACGACGCGATCTCCCGGATCAAGGAGTCGATCGAGAAGACCTACGGAAAGAAGGGCGGCTCGATCGTCAAGCGCAACATGGATGCCGTGGATGCCACCCTCGCGCGTTTGCGCAGGCTCGAGGTCCCCGACCGAGTGACCTCGAACCGCACCCGTACGGGGCTCGACTTCGGGGACGCGGAAGGGGTGGTGCGCGATGTCATCGCCCCCATGATGGAGTGGAAGGGAGACGAGGTGCCCGTGAGTGTCCACCCGGCGGACGGCACCTGGCCGATGGGTACGACCAAGTACGAGAAGCGCACGATGGCGCTGGAGATCCCCATCTGGGACCCGCAGTTCTGCATCCAGTGCGGAAAGTGCAGCTTCTCCTGCCCCCATTCAGCCATTCGGACGAAGCTGTGCGACCCGGCCGACCTTGCAGGAGCGCCGCTCGGATTCCGTTCGACCGGGGCCAAGGGGGCCCGCCTTGCCGGCAAGCGGTATATCGTACAGGTGGCGCCCGACGACTGCACCGGATGCCGTCTCTGTGTGGCCGCCTGTCCGGGCAAGGACCGCTCCAGTCCCGGTCACCGGGCCATCAACATGGAACCGCACCATGAGCACGCCGACGTAGAGCGGGACAACTATGCCTACTACCTGTCTCTGCCCAGTCCAGAACGGGCCGACTTGGAGAGGGATGGGCTTCCTGTCGACGTGAAGACGTCGCAGTTGTTGCAGCCCCTGTTCGAGTACTGCGGGGCCTGCTCGGGCTGCGGGGAGACCCAATACGTCCGGCTCCTCAGCCAACTGTTCGGCGACCGTCTGCTCATCGCCAACGCTACCGGCTGTTCTTCAATCTATTCGGGCAACCTTCCCTCGACGGCGTTCACTCAGAACGCCGCGGGGCGCGGTCCGGCCTGGGCCAACTCGCTGTTCGAGGACAATGCGGAGTTCGGTTTGGGCTTCAGGCTGGCGGTGGACAAGCAGGAGGAGGTTGCGCGCGGCCTGCTGGCTCGGCTGGTCCCCCAGTTGGCAGAAGCCGGATTCGGGAGATTGGCCGAACAGCTGTTCACCGCCGAGCAGGAGTCGGAACGCGGGGTGGCTGCGCAGCGCGAGCGAGTGCTCGCGCTGCGCCGCGCCCTCGCCGGCTTCTCCGACCCCACCGCCCGTCGCCTGGAAGCCGTGGCGGACCTCTTGGTGAGGCGCAGTATCTGGCTCGTAGGAGGAGACGGCTGGGCCTACGACATCGGCTTCGGGGGAGTCGACCACGTCCTTGCGACCGGGCGGAACGTAAATGTGCTCGTCCTCGACACTGAGATCTACTCGAACACCGGAGGCCAGGCCTCCAAAGCGACGCCAATGGGGGCGGTGGCGAAATTCGCCGCCGCCGGCAAGACACAGAGCAAGAAAGACTTGGGGCTCATGGCCATGACCTACGGCCACATCTACGTGGCCCAGGTGGCCTGGGGCGCCCGCGACGCCCAGACGGTCCAGGCCCTGCTCGAAGCGGAGTCCTACCACGGTCCATCGCTTGTCATCGGCTACTCGCACTGTGTGGGTCACGGCTACGACCTCTCGTACGGCCGCGATCAACAGACGCTGGCGGTGGAGTCCGGGCGCTGGCCACTCTACCGCTTCGACCCGCGGCGAAAGGAGGAGGGTCTTCACCCCCTGCAACTCGACTCGGGGGAGCCGTGGGCCAGCTTCCACGACTTCGCCGAGAAGGAGATCCGTTTCCGTATGCTCGAGAGGCTCGACCCGGTCCGTTCTCGCCGCCTGTTCGAGCAGGCCGACCGGGCGGCCCGCCACCACTACCGACTCTACAAGAAGCTCGCGAAACTCGATCCCGACGACGGAGAGCCACCTTCCTCGAACAGGCCGAGTATCCGCCTGGAGCGACCACATATGCCGTCCCGGATATCGAGCCGAGCAGATACCCGGGCGGCCGGTGCACCGCAGGCGGCAGGGGATACCTCTGCCGCCCAATTGGCCGCGCTCGAACAAGTACCCAAGGAGGCCCGGCTGGAAGCGGAGGAGGGCGGCCAGAGCGAGACCGGCTCTGGTCCCGCGCGGGGCCCGGCCGAGGATGGGGATGGAGGGGATTGACATGGACCTCACCACACACTACCTGGGATTCAAGCTCCCGCACCCTCTGGTGCCGGGCGCTTCGCCACTGGGCTGGGACCTGGACAGCATCAGGCGTCTAGAAGAAGCCGGCGCCCCCCTGATACAGCTTCCCTCTCTGTTCGAGGAGCAGATCGTCAACGAGCACTTCAGGCAGGTGCAGGACATCGATGCCATCGAGGAGCGCTATCTCGAGTCTCCCACGTACTTCCCCCGACAGGAGGAATATCGCCGGGTGGACACCGAGCGGTACCTCGAGCACGTACAACGGGTGAAGGAGGCGGTGTCCGTCCCGGTAGTCGCGAGCCTGAACGGCACGAGCATCGGTGGATGGGTCGAGTTCGCCCGTTATATCGAGGAAGCCGGGGCCGACGCTCTCGAACTGAACGTCTACTTCGTCAGCGCCGACCTGGCCGAGGTGTGCGGCTCGGTGGAGCAGCGAGTCGTCGACATCACCCGCGAGATCAAGGCGAGCGCCGGTATCCCGATCGCCGTCAAGCTCAGCCAGTTCTTCTCTTCGTTCCCAAATCTCGTTACTCGCGTACAGGATGCCGGCGCGTCCGGCGTGGTCTTCTTCAACCGTTTCTATCAGCCAGACATCGACGTGGAGGAATTGGCGGTACTGCCTCGGTTGAGGCTCTCCGACTCGTCGGAGTTGCTGCTCCGTCTCCGCTTCCTGGCCATGCTCTCCAGCCGGGTGGGGTTGTCCCTTGCCTGCACCGGGGGCTGCCACACCGCCCTCGATGCACTGAAGGCGGTGATGTGTGGTGCCGACGCCGTCCAGATGGTCTCGGCCCTCCTTCTTCACGGCCCTGAACACCTGGCCCAGGTGCGGCAGGAGATGGAGCGCTGGCTCGAAGAGCATGAGTACGACAGCCTGGCCCAGGCCAAGGGGAGCATGGGCCTCCAACACTCGCCGGACCCGGCGGCGTTCGAGCGGGGCAACTACATCCGCATCATCGAAGGAGGGGTTCGCTACGCGTGAACGTTCTCGCCTGGAGGGAGGATCGAAGATGGGCCTGCTCGCGAGGAACCCGGGTCTAGAAGAGGCCATGGAGGAATACTCCGCGCTCGAGCGGACGGGTGCAGGGGACGCACGGGCATACGACCTGATCGTCCGAAGGCTTTCCGAAGTACTGGAGCCCGGAGAGCGGGTGATCGCCTACGCAGAGCGCAGGGCCGGCGACCCCGGGGGAGAGATCGATATCCTCCCCTCCGACGCCGGTAGTGGCGCTGGGCGCTCTGATGTTCTCGGGTACAGGCCGGGCGGCCCTGAGCGAGAGACGGAC
>CAZWAR010000080.1:0-13142 GCA_964631965.1 uncultured Gaiellales bacterium | reverse complement strand
CGGCTGGCGTCTATGTACATGAACGAATCGTACGACTACACGGCCGCTGTGGCGATACTCAACAAAGCGCAGGCTCAGTTCCCCGAAGACCCGGATATCTACCTCCAACTCGGACTCGCGCAGCGGAGCTTGGGCAACACCTCGGCCGCCATCCTGGCTTGGCAGAAGTATCTGGCCCTCGCGCCCAACGGCGACCAGGCCGACACCATCCGGGAAGCCATCGCCGCCATGAGTGCGAACGCGACGACGACCACGACCTCCGCGCCGACCACGACGACGGTGCCTGCGACAGAGGCGCCCACGACCACGGCCGGCTCCTGACGCGCAGGCTCTCATAGGCCTGCCCGGAGATGCGTGTGTGCTCTGAAAGGGCGTCGGCTGTCGGCGGCCAGCCGGTCTGTCCCTCGCGAGAAGGTGGGGGCCGGCACCGTACACGGTATAGAACCAAGGTCGGAGCGGTAATCACCCTTGGCGTGCTATCTTTCGCCTTCGCAAATCGCTGAGGCAGTTAGGAGCCTAACTCGTGCGACTCATTATCACGGAGAAGAACGACGCGGCAAAGAAGATCGCCGGGATCCTTTCGGTGGATGGAGTGCTGACCGATTCGTACCTCAAGGTTCCCTACTACTTGTTCAGTGACTCCGAAGGAGGGTCTTCGGCAGCGGTGGGGCTCAAAGGCCACGTGGTGCAAGTCGACTTCCCGCCCGAGTTCGCGGAGTGGCGCAAGGTGGAGCCACGGGAGCTCATCGATGCCCCCCTGGTGAAGACCGAGACCGCCAAATCGGTGGTGCGTACGGTGAAGAAGCTGGCGGCCGACGCGGACAGCCTCATCATCGCCACCGACTTCGACCGGGAGGGCGAGCTGATCGGACTCGAAGCCCTCAACCTGGCCGTCGAGGAGAACTCTCGGCTCGTACGGACGGTACGTCGGGCCCGCTACTCGGCCTTGACGCCCGGGGAGATCAAGCGCGCTTTTTCCCATCTCGACCATCTGTCGGAGCCCCTCGCGCTGGCCGGCGAAGCCCGCCAGGACATCGACCTCATCTGGGGAGCTACGCTCACTCGGTTTGTCTCCCTGGCCACCGGGCGGCTGGGCAGCCAGTTCCTGAGCGTCGGTCGGGTGCAGTCTCCCACCCTCGTGCTCGTCGCCGAGCGGGAGAGGGAGCGCCGGGCCTTCGTGTCGGAGCCCTTCTGGGTGGTCAAGGTGGAACTCGAGGCCGGCGGTCAGCGGTTCAGTGCGCTGCACAAGGAAGAGCGTTTCACCGACGAGGCCCGGGCTCAAGCCGTCTTCGACAAGCTGGCGAGTCCGGGCACGGTTACCGCCGTGAAGCAGACGTCGCGAAAGGTCCGGAAGCCGGCGCCTTTCAACACCACGAGCTTCACCAGCGCGGCTACGTCCCTCGGATACAGTGCGGCCAGCGTCATGCGCATCGCCGAGGACCTGTACATGGCCGGGCACATCAGCTACCCGCGTACCGACAACACGGTGTACCCGTCGTCTCTCGATCTGAGGGAAGCCCTCGAGGTGCTCACCCAGGGCGAGTTCGCGCGCGAGGTAGGGGAATTGCTGGCCCGGACCACCCTCCACGCGAGCCGGGGCGACAAGCGGACCACCGACCATCCCCCCATCTATCCGACGGGTAGTCCCCGGCGCGGCGAGTTGGGCGACCGGGAGTCGCGGCTCTACGAGCTGGTCGTGCGTCGTTTCATGGCTACCCTCGCCGACGATGCGGTCATGGAGACGAACCGGGTGGACGTGGCCGTGAGCGGCGAGCCCTTCGTGGCTCGGGGTAACCGGGTGCTCTCTGCCGGGTGGCTGCAGTACTACCCGTACAGCCGGCAAAAGGACCTGGAGCTCCCTCTGCTCCACGCGGGGGACTTGGTGGAGCTTGTCGATAAGCAATTCGACGCCCGGGAGACCCAGCCGCCGGCCCGGTACGGCCAGGGCTCGCTCATCGAGCTGATGGAGAAGCACAACCTGGGTACGAAGGCCACGCGCCACGCGATCATCCAGAACCTGTACGACCGGGGATACGTGCACGGTAACCCGGTGGAGCCCACGGAGATGGGGATGAAGATGGCGGAGGCCCTGCAGGAATTCGCTCCGCGCATCGCTTCTCCGGATATGACGGCCGAGCTCGAGAAAGACATGGACCTCATCTCCGAGCGCGATCTCACCAAGGAGCAAGTGGTCAAGATCTCGCGCGACCTACTGCGCCAAGCCTACGGCTCCCTAGAAACCAACCGGCAGAAGGTGGCGGCGAAGATCTACGAGGGCATCACCGACGACCGCATCCTGGGTGACTGCCCCAAGTGCGGGGAGCACCGCCTTCGCGTCATCCGCTCCAAGACCACGAAGAAGCGTTTCGTCGGCTGTGAGGGCTATCCCCAGTGCGACCAGACGTACCCGCTGCCGCAGCGGGGCGACATCATCGGCACCGGCGAGATCTGCCCGCAGTGCGGCAGTCCCAAGGTGAAGGTGCTCGGCGGCCGGCGCCCGTGGGTCTTGTGCTTGGACCCGCACTGTCCCACCAAGGCCGAGTACCAGGAGAAGAAAGCTGCGCGGGAGAGCAAGGCTGCGGCGGCGGGTGACGGCGGCGGGGAAGCAACCACGGCCAAGAAGCGGGCCCCTTCGGGCAGGGCCGGCGGGACGAAAAAGGCCACATCCGGGACTGCGGCCAAGAAATCCACCGCCAGGAAGCCGACGGCGAAGGCCGCGACCGGGAAGAAGACCGCCCCGAAGAAGGCGGACGCGCCTGAGACCGACAGCAAGGCCGCGGCGTCCACTGCCCGTGCGGGTGACGCCGGAGACTCCCGGTGATCGAGGACGCCCACCCGCTCCCCCCCGAGGACGCATCTCTCGACGATTCGGTGCTGAGCGGGCTCGGGAGTTGCCTCAAGGGTGTCTTCATCACGTTCGAGGGGCTCGACGGTTGCGGCAAGTCCACGCAGATGGAGCTGCTGGCCGCGGCTCTGGCCGAGCGCGGCTATGTCGTCACTGTGACGCGGGAACCCGGCGGCACCCCTCTCGGAGAGGACATCCGGGACATGCTCCTCGATCCGCGCCATCACGGTATGTCCGCGCGGGCCGAGGCCCTGCTCTATGCGGCGGCCCGGGCGCACCTCGTGGAGCAGGTCATCCGCCCAGCGCTGGTTGAGGGACAGATCGTCCTCTGCGACCGCTACATCGACTCTTCTCTGGCCTATCAGGGCTACGGCCGGGGATTGGGCACCGACTACATCCTGCTCGTGAACGACTGGGGCACGGGCGGCCTCTACCCAGATCTCACCCTTTTCCTCGATCTGGACGATTCTGTGCGCTCCACCCGGTTGGCCGCGGTTCCCGACCGGCTGGAGGCGGAGGACGACATGTTCCACCAGCAGGTGGCCCGAGGGTACCGGGAGCTGCTCTCCGATCATCGCCACCGGATCCGGCGAGTGGACGCCATGGGTACCGCGGACGAGGTGCAGGAGCGTGTCCGCGCTATCATCGAACAGGAACTCGAGCTGTTCAGCCACTAGGGAGCCGCCGGTAGACGGGTTGCGGCTTCCGGTATCGCTTCGGGGCGGCAGCCGAGCGGCATCAGCAGGCTGAAGATCATAGGCGGCAGTGTGCGGGGACTCTTTTCGGACATCATCGGCCAGGAGATGGCGGTTTCTCTGCTCGACCGGGCGTTGACGCAGGGCGCTTCGCACGCGTACCTGTTCTCAGGGCCGCCTGGAGTGGGAAAGACAGAGGCGGCACTGGCCTTCGCCGCCGGGCTCGCCTGTCCGGACGGCGGCTGCGGAGCCTGCGTGACCTGCCGTCGCGTGCTGGAAGGTCTTCATCCCGATATCGAGATCGTGGCTCCAGAGGGCAATGTCATACGCAAGGAGGAGATCACCGAGATCAACCTCCACGCCGCCTACCGCCCTTACGAAGCCCGGGCCAAGGTCTATATCTTCCTTGGGGCCGACAACTTCAACAATGAGGCGGCCAACGCCTTCCTCAAGACCCTGGAGGAGCCCCCCGGCCACGTGCACTTCATCCTGGTGACCGACCGCCCGGAACGCCTGCTGCCGACCGTCGCCTCCCGGTGCCAGTTGGTGGCCTTCTCCTCCGTGCGTTCCGCAGCGATCGCGACCGACCTGACGGAGCGTTTCGGTCTCCGTCCCGAGGACGCGCAGCTGCTTGCCCGAGTGGCGGGGGGGAATCTGAGCTACGCCCGGGAACTTGCCACGTCGGAAGGGGCCCGACGCCAGCGCGACGTACTGCTCGATCTTGCTCGGGACCTTCCCCGCTCCGGCCTGCTCGACACCGAGATCGCCCTCGACGATGCGATTGCCACCGTGGAGTCGCGCGAAGGGGAGGTGGTGCCGGAGATCAAGGCCGAGCTGAAACGGGCGCTCGAGTGGGCGGGGGACGCTCGGACGCGCAAGTGGCTGGAGAAGCGGAGCGAGGACAAGCTCAAGCGTCAGCAGCGGCGGCTCCGCACTCAGGGCCTGCAGACGCTCACTCGGGTCTTCGCGGGCTGGTACCGTGATCTGGCCCTGGTCGCAATGGGGGCCGAGGACGCCGTGCTCAACCAGGACAGGCTCGAGGAACTGCGGGCCGCGGCCGTTCCGGCCGGGCTGACCGCATACACCAGTGCCGTGGGGGCGGTGCAGAGGGCCGAGGAGCGGCTCCGGTATAATGTAGATGCCCGATGTGCCATCGGGGACATGTTTCGCTCTATCAAGGAGGCCCTCGCGTAGTGGCCGATGTCGTAGGGGTCGTCTTCCCCAATGGAACCAAAACGTACTACTTCGATCCTGCCGGTCTCGAGCTTGCGAGAGGTGACCGGGTGGTCGTACAGACCTCCAACGGTCCCGAGATCGGCCAGGTGGTCGAGTCCAGTCACACCATCGAGGATTCAGAGCTGCCCGCTCCGCTCAAGAAGGTGACGCGGCTGGCCACGGGCAAGGATCTCGAGGCCCAGGAGGAGGCCCAGAACCTGCGCAAGCAGGCGATGATCTCCTGCCGGGAGATGATCGCTCAGCACGGCTTGGACATGAAACTGGTGGGCGCCGAGATCTCCTTCGGTGGAGAGAAGATCACCTTCAGCTTCTATGCCGAGGAGCGCGTGGACTTCCGTGCCTTGGTGGCGGATCTGGCGAAGGCCCTCAAGACCCGCATCGAGCTCCGGCAGGTTGGAGCCCGGGAAGAGGCCCGGATGGTGGGCGGCCTCGGACCCTGCGGCCGCAGCTTGTGCTGCACCCTGTTCCCTCCCGGGGACGATCCGGTCTCCATCCGCATGGCCAAAGAGCAGAACCTACCCCTCAACCCCGCCAAGATCTCCGGACTCTGCGGGCGCCTCATGTGTTGTCTCAAGTACGAGCAGGATCAGTACGTGCGGTTCCGCAAAGAGGCACCGGCCAAAGGGACCAAGGTGGAGACTCCCGGCGGGGGCGGAGCGGTCGTCGGCTACAACGTGCTGAAAGACGCCGTCACCGTGCGGCTGGAAGACGGGCATACGACCGACATCAAGCTGTGTTGCTGCCAGTTGCAGGAGGACGGGTGCCTGCTCGTCGTGCCCGAACTGGGTGAGCCCGCCTCCCCGCTCGACATTTTGGAGGCGGTGGTCGAGCCGGGGAGCAAGGAAGTGACCGAGGACGCGGACGAGTTCGCCGTCATCGAGGCGGAGGTTGTGCTGGGCGAGGACGGCCAGCCCGTAGAGGTGGTCGTCGCCGAGGGCTCGCGGCGCCGGCGGCGCGGGCGCGGCCGGCGCGGCGGCAAGGGCCGGTCGAAATCCGCCGGGGAAGGCGGCGCGAACGGTGAGGGCGGCGGCTCGGACGAGCCGGCGGCCGCGGCCTCCGGCCGGGCGGCCGGCGGCGAAGGCGGTCGAACCGCCGGGAAGACGGCCACAGAAGGCGCTGGGGTGCGCCACCAGAGTGAGCACGGCCAGAGGCATCCCGAACGGCATCGCAAGGGCGTTCCGGGCCACAAATCCGAAGGCGGCACCGTCAGCGGGGGCGAGCGACGGCCCAGGTCGACGGCCGGTCCCGCCGGCGGCGAGGATGCAGCCGAGGCCGGGGAAGGCGCCGCGGCCGGCACGGAGGGCGAGGGCACGAGTCCGAGCGCCAAGAGACGGCGCAGGCGGCGGAAGCCGAGCGGGGGCGGCGCAGGCGGCGGTAGCAGCGGGGCAACGGACGGCGGGAACGGCCCGAGCGAGACGGGGAATGGATCGCCGGAATAGTGCGGACCTCGTGGGCATCGACGCCGGCGATCTTCGACCTCCCACAGCTCTGAAGCAAGCGGCGTCGTGTGGCACGATTGCCGGGGTTTCGAGGCGCGGGTCGGGACGTTCAACCCGCTGAAGCGGTCACTCCGTGATGCGCCGGGCTTCTGGTAACCGCCTGCTGGCTAGGATCCAGCCGCCCCAACTGGTCGCGTCTCGGCGCCATCCGCCTGCGGCTCCGGCACCCGGCCGGTCTCTGCGTCGGCCGGCACCGCGGCCGGCGCCGGCAGGTACTCGTTCCTCAGGTCCTGCGTAATCTGCCCGTCGGTCACTTCGATGATGCGATCGGTCTGCTGCGCGATCGACCGGTCGTGCGTGACGATGATGAAGGTCGTTCCCAGCTCGTCGTGGATGCGGCGGAACAGGTCGTAGACCATGGCCGAGTTCGTGGTGTCCAGGTTGCCGGTAGGTTCGTCGGCCAGAAGGATGTCCGGCGAGTTCATGAGCGCCCGGCCGATGGCCACCCGCTGCTTCTGGCCTCCCGAGAGCTGATCGGCCCTTTTCTCCGCCAGCCCCGAGAGTCCCAGGAAATCGAGGATCTCGTCGGCCCGCTGCCGGGGTCGCGCTCCGGTGACCTTGTGGGCCTCCTTGCCGATCCACACGGGGAGCAGCAGGTTCTCGCGCACCGAGAACTCCGGCAGCAGATGGTGGAACTGGAACACGAAGCCCAGGTGGTCGTTCCGGAATGCTGCCCGTTTCCGCTTGCTGAGCCTGGTGACATCGGTTCCCAGGAGGGTGACCGTGCCTTGCGTCGGCCGGTCGAGCAGGCCGAGCATATTGAGCAGGGTCGACTTCCCGCTTCCCGATTGGCCGATGATCGACAGGAACTCCTTCTCGATCACCCGAAACGAGATGCCGCGCAGGGCAAGCGTCTTGACGCTGGTGCCGTACTCCTTGGTGACGCCGTCGAGAGAGATGATGTCAGGCACTCTGGATCACCTCGATGGGATCGAGACGCGCGGTCTTCCTGTACGGGATGATGGCCGAGATCAAGGCGATGATGATGCCGATGGCCGCCGACAGGAGCACGAAGCTCGCCTGGGGGTTTATGGGGAAAAGGCCCGTGTCGCTGGACCTGGCGATCGAGGTGAACCCGGAGATGAGTCCCAGACTGATGGCAACGCCGAGAGCCGTTCCCGCCACCCCCAGAATGCCCGCCTGCAGAAGGAACACCAGTCCGGTACGCCTGTCCGCCATGCCGAGGGCCTTGAGGATGCCGATCTGCCGGGTCTTTTGCACCGCGGAAATGGCGAGGGTGGAGGCGATGCCGAGCATCACCGCGATGATCACGAACACCTGGATCATGTACGACGACGTACTCTGGCTCTGCAGGGCCGTGAGAAGTTCGGCGTTCTTGGCCTGCCACTCCGTCACCGTGTCACCCGGGAACTTCGCCGCTACGTCGGCCGCCACCTGCGGGGAGGCGAAGACGTCGGTGATCTGGGTCTCCACCTGGCTCACCTGATCGACCGGCCGGCCGAGGGCGGCGCTGGCCGTATCCAGGCCGCTGAAGGCCGCCTGCTGGTTGGCCGCTTGCGATCCAAGGTCGACGACGCCTTCAAGGGTCGCCTCGAGCGCCGTCCCGTCGGCCAGCACGAGCTTGACGGCGTCGCCGGGTTCGAGCCCGTACTGATCGACGAAATCCTTGCCGAGCAGGAGACGGCCGTTCTCAAGTGTTGCCCTGCCCGACACCAGCTTGTCCTCGAGACCGTAGATGGACTGCAGGTCGGCGAGCGTTCCGCCCTTCACCACCACCGGCGCGCTGGAGCCCGACAACGGGACGAGTGCAGAGATCACCTGCACCGGGGCCACGGCGGTGACGCGCGGGTCGGAGGCGAGCTTGGCCCGGTCGTCCGCAGTGAACGCGAGCGACCCCTGGCCGGCCGCCGGCTCGAGGGTCACCTGGGAACTCGATCCGACGGTGGTGTCGACGAGGGAGGCCTGCAGGCTGGTGATGAGCGAACCCACGAACACCTGCACGGCGATGCCCACGGCGATACCCAGGATGATGAGGATGGACTGCACCTTGCTGCGCCACAGGAAGCGCCAGGCGATCTTGAGCTCAAGCATCGCCGGCCCCCCCACCGCCGGTGCGTCCGAGGCCGTCTGCCGCGGTGGCGCCACCCGTCCCTTCCCCGCTGGCCGCCAGTTCGTGGAGCAGCGCGTCGATGTCGGTGATGAGGTATTCCTCCCAGCCGGAGGACTCGCTGACGAAGGCAGGGCCTCCGGCGACCAGGCGCACACCGGGCAGCCTGGCCCTCAGCGTGGTGATTACATTGTGGAGCGTCGCCTTCTGGAAGTGCGTCGAGGCGCTCAGGCAGACCACGCTCGCCTGCTCGGCCTGAACACACTTGATCATCTCCTCGACGGGGGTGGCCGCGCCCACGTAGACCGTGCGGAAACCACGCAGGTCGAACCGGTCGGCCAGCATCCGCAGGCCCAGGTCGTGGGTCTCCTCCGGGGGACAGAAAAAGGCGGCGGTCACCGGCACCGCCGGCGCCGTCGCCTTGCGCTCCAAGACTCTGGGATAGAGCGCCTCGATGGCCGTCCGGACTGCGCCGACGATCAGATGCTCCTCCCATACTGCCGTCCGTCCACGCTGCCAGTCGGCTCCCACAGAGGCCAGGAAGGGGCGGAGCACACGGGAATAGAGTTCTTCGACGGAGAGGCCGTCTTCGACGGCCCGGAGGATGGCAGTCACGGCTCCCGGCCGGTCGTGCTCGCGCAGGCAGCGTTCCAAAGCCTGCCCGGCGGTTGCTATCACTCGCTCGGTGTCGCTCACGGTCGGCCTCCTCGGTCGGCATGAGGGCGAAGCGGACGAAATGTTGCCGGGCATAGTAACCTTTTAGGTGGATTCTGCCAAGGAACTTTGGAGATCATATGCAGCAGTACCCCAAACGTCACTACAGCCGGTTTTCCGATCTCATCGGCGACGTCCGTTCGCTCTCCCGGCAGCGGGTGGAGGTCCGCAGGCTGGGCCGCGGCGCGTCCATCGACAAGGCGTTCCAGGAACGCATCATGCTGGCTGTGACCGAGGTGAACGGGTGCCGGTACTGCGCCTATGCTCACTCGAGAGTGGCTCTGGCTGCAGGTCTTCCGAAGGCGGAGGTGGAGGCGTTGGCCTGGGGAAGCTTCGCGGAAGCGCCTCCTGAGCAGGTACCTGCCTTGCTCTACGCTCAGCACTGGGCGGAGAGCGACACCCATCCCGATGCTGAGGCCCGCCAGGCCGTCCTCGAGATCTACGGACCGGAGAAGACGGCTGCGATCGAGCTGGCGATGCGGATGATCCGTATGGGCAATCTGCTCGGCAATACCGGAGACTACCTGCTGTACCGGCTGTCCTTCGGCCACTGGGGCAGATCGAGGTCCTCCCGGGTTGCTTGACGGAAGGCCGCCTGAAGCATGGGGCCCGCTCGCTCGGTCGGGATGCTTGAGGGGAGCAGCGCGGGCCGAGGCTCGCTCGCTGGGTCGGGCCGTGAGCAGGTATCATCTCCGCACGCTTCAAGGGGGATACGTCGTGGCCGGAGGTGAGCGTTGACGACTCCGTACAGATACAAGGTAGGCGCACTTTTCGTCGCGGCGCTGCTCGCTGTCGTTGTCGGGGCGGCTTCGTGTGGCTCGGAAGCGGCGACCACCACCGTCGCGGCACCCAGTACCACCCCGGCGGCACCCACTACCACGCAAGAGGCGTCCAGCACCACCGCGGCGCCGACGACCACGCAGGAAGCGCCGACGACCACGACCGCCTCGGCCACCACTGTCACCACGCCGCCGACGACGGAAGCGGCGTCGACCACCAGCCAGGCATCGCCCGCTACCGACATCGCCACGACAAACGAGGACCTCTTCGAGGTGATCATGGCTTCCGGCGAGGTACCGACGGGCTCCGAGGTGGTCGACTCGGTGGTGAACGGCGACTGGGCGGGGGTGGTGGTCTACAGCGCTTCGGACGACCAGATCTTCTCGGTGCTGCTGACCCGTGACGGGGCTGGAGGGTGGACGGTGGCGGACGCAGGGCAGGATCTCCTGACGGGCGACCTTCTGGCGCGGGGAGTCCCGGAGGATGTGGCCGCCTTCATAGCCTGCGATACCTGAATGTGATCCAGTCGCTCCGGTGGAGCGACAAGGACTTGTGGCCACATCTGCGTCCACCCTCTCTTTGACCCGCGGCCAGACCGGGAGGAGGATCGCTACGACTGGGCGAAGATAGCCGCAAGTATCGCCACGACCTCGGCCACCGCCACGCCTGCTCCCACATGCCAGGCCTGCACCCTCGAATTCGGGCCATGCGGCCTTTCTCGGGTAAGAGGACGAGTGACGAGCGCGCCGAACTCCGCCCCGGTCGCCCCCACCAGCGTCCCGAGGATGACGATGACGATGCCACCGAAGACCGAGACGCCCGTGAAGCCCGGCCCGGTGGCATCGGTCGCCACGAGGGCGATGATCCCCGCGATGCTGAGGGCGAGACCCAGCCAAGCCCCGTCGAGCCACAGAGGCTCGTCCCGAGCGCAGAGCGCGAACACGAAACCGCCGCCGAAGAGCGGCAGGGCTGCGAAAATGAATCGAGCTCCTCCCGAGCCGCTCCCGATGGGACCCCAGTCGAGCGCCCAGAAGAGAAGATAGGGAGCGACAGCCACCGCCAGGCCGGCCGCAAGGCTCGCCACGAGCCGTCCCCAGTTCCGGCCACCCACCGTACCCCCAAAATCCTACCGTTTGTACCGGATCAGGCCGACGTGGGTCCGGCCGACGTGGGTCACGTGGCCATTCCGATCGCGCCCGCCCGTTGGGGTGGGGAAATCACTCTCCATCCATCTCTCCTTGCGGCTGGCTTCCACCCGCCGTCTGCAGCGGGACCGCTCGCTGTCCGAAACACTACCCATCGGAATGCATTCTGATACTGGAGATCGCCGAAGCAGCCACAGACCTGGAAATCCGCGCGACGGCTTCGTGGAAGGTTCCGTGCAGCAGTGGCTCTCAGCCGTTGAGCACCGCCAGTGTGCACATCATCGCGATCGACCACAAGATGTCGGGGGGCACCTGCACCTCGCCGATCTGGTCGAAGAGCAGCGAGCACCTGGGCGGGAATTCTTCATCCTCCAGCCAGAGGATCAGCGCGACCGGTACCCGGGGGAACGCGAAGAACTCGGCGGCCGCGTCCCCGAACCCCCGCGGTTCTCCGCCGAAGCGGGCACACTGCGCCAGGAAGCCTTCAGGGTCATTCGAGAAGCGGGAGGCTATGGGGTCGAGCGGCAGGACGTGCGACCCGGTGGAATAGAACTGGCCGGCGCTCAGTTCCGAGGGGCTGAGCAAGCGGCCGGTGGGGGGCAATGTTTGCGCGCTCAGCAGGTAGTGGAGGAGGGACAGCCGCGAGAAGTAGGCCAGCTTGGTGAGGAGGAACTGAGTCTCGGGCCCTTTCGGGGTGAATGAGCGATTGCTGGGGTTGACGATTATGGGGAGGCTGAAGAGGGGCACTTCGTAGCCCTGGTCTTCAGAGTAGGTCACGGCGGCCCGTCGGCACACCTCGACCGGGTCGGACTCTGCGAGACGTTCCCAGGCCCATTCCTTGCCCTGCACCTGCCGCTCCTCTCCCCGGGTATAGCCCAGCCTAGTGTATCCCGGCAGGGGGCATCCGGTCGGTTTGCGGGGGACGTCGGTCGGCGTGCCCAGCGGGATACGGGTCGCGGGAGCCGACCGATGGTCGCGAGGGAAGCCGGCGAGGAGAATCGAACTCCTGACCTGCTCATTACGAGTGAGCTGCTCTGCCATCTGAGCTACGCCGGCGAGGAACAGCCGCGGGGCGGCGCCGGGCGGTGCCGGCGGCCCTGCGCGGGCGCTTTAGTTTAGAAGCTGGGACCCGGCGTGACAAGGTGAGGCCAAGGCTCCGTTTGCACCTTGCCTCTTTGCGGGGCCCACCTTGTGTCGAGCCTGCCCAGAGGTTTCGTGTGGCGCCACTATCGGTAGCGGTGTTGGTGGATCTGGAGCGGACGCTGGCGGCCGCGCGCCAACCTGCCCTGAGGACGTGGCATCCCCTCGTCGTGTGTCTGCAGACCGATGTTCCGGTGTTTACCTCTGAGTATGCGGGCCAATTGGTCTCCGACCTCTTCGGTCACGTGGCCGGCGAGGGCCAAGGCCTTGGCCCTCACCTGCACTATGAGGAGGCCCACACGATAGGGCACAGCGTGGAGGTAGAAGGAGAAGGCGAGGATCGCCGCCGCGGCCACGAGCCAATACCAGTTCGAGATCGTGATCGCGTTGAGAAGATCCCGGCCTCCGGAGAACTCGGCGATGATGAGGGCGCTGAAGCCCAGGAAGAAGACGAGCAGGGCCGTCTGCCGCCAGATATGGCTGCGCTTCTTGTCCGTCATGGATGGGTCGTTTCGCTCTGCGCGGACAGCTAAACCTCGAGGCGGGACCGCGGACGCCGGCGCCCACAGGGAACAGGCGCGACTCACAACAAGCGCGACTCACAACCGGGGCGACTCGCACCCCCGCGATTCAGGCCTGCGCGACCTACAACCCGCGCTACCCGCTGGCCGAGCGGTCCACCTCACCAGCTGAAAAGCCGGCCGGGGCCTCCCCCGGGGTAAGGGGCACGTCTCCGGCCGTCACGGCCACCGCTCTTCTCGCCGCTCGTCGGTCGGAGACCAGTTGCTGCGCCGCGAGCGCGCACAATCCCCCGAAGATGAGCACTATGCCCATCACCTCCCATCGGTCGACCCGCTCGCCCAACTGCACCCAGGAGGCCACCACCCCGACGACCGGCGCCAGCAGCCGTCCCAGCCCCGCCGTTCCTGCCGATAGGTTCTTGAGGGTATAGAACCAGAGGAGCAGCGAGATTGCGCAGACGCCGATGACGTTGTAGAGCAGGCTGACGAGATACCAGGG
>CAZWAR010000079.1:4615-13495 GCA_964631965.1 uncultured Gaiellales bacterium | reverse complement strand
AGCGACCCCGGGGAGTACCTCACCTTGGATGCCCTTGATATCTGGGGGGAGATCACGGGAGGACCGTAACCGCCCGTTCACCTTGTGGCGGTAAGCCCTCCATCGACGTAGAGGATCTGCCCGGTGACGAATCCGGAGGCGGGTGACGCGAAGAAGAGGATCGGTCCCACGAGGTCCTCAGGCGTCGCCCATCTCCCCATCGGGATGCTCTCGCGCAGGGCTGCGGCGAACTTCTCGTCGGCGAACACGCTCCGGGTGAGTTCGGTCTCCGCAAAGGTCGGAGCGATCGCGTTGACCCGGATGCCGAGCTCCGCCCACTGGACGGCAAGCGATCGTGTCATCGAGTCGACCGCCCCCTTGCTCGCCGAATACTCGGTCTGGCCCAACTTGGAGCCGTAGCGCCCGCGGACGGACGAGGTGTTGATGATCGAGCCTCCGCCGCTCTTCGCCATCTGTGCGCCGAACGCCTTGCAGGCGATGAAGCTTCCGGTGAGATTAACGTCGATGACGTGGCGCCACTCCTCGACGGTCATGACCTCCGCCCGTTTGCGATAGGTGGTGCCTGTCAGATTGACCATGGTGTCGATGCGGGGGAAGACGGTGAGGACGCCCGCTACCAGGGCGTTGGCCGATCTCTCGTCGGTGACGTCCACCTGCGCGGCGTAGGTCTTCACCCCGGCTTTTCGGATGTCCGCGGACGTTGACTCGGCCCGCTCCTCGTCGAGGTCGGCTACAGCCACATTGGCTCCGTGCTCGGCAAGCGCGAGAGCCACCGGCCGGCCCAAGCCTCCGACCCCGATGACGACTATGTTGTTTCCTGCGATATCGAAAGGATTCATCGCTGCACCTCGTGAATGCGAATCTGGCCGGCTGGTCTCAAGTATCCTGGCGTCTTCGTTCTCTCGTCACTGTTCTTCCTCGCGCGAGGATATGTCACCCCTGCTGCGATTCCGAACTGCAGTTCCGCTGTGCGGATGCCTCTCCTGCGGTTGCCGACTTTGGGTCGATGAAGTAGTACAGTCTGCAGTGGTACGAGCGGGGACGGCTCGCGTGTGCGCGAGCCGCCCCTACCCCTCGTCGTATGGTCGCCGGCTCACGGAGGAGATATGGACAAGCTCGAGCGGATGATACGGGGCAAGATCCCAAGTCCCGAGACCGGGATCGAGGTGCGCAAGTCGATATGCGCCATCTGCGATCCGGTCACTCAGTGCGGGCTCGACTGCTACGTCAAGGACGGTCGGGTCATCAAGGTGGAGGGGACGCTCGAGCATCCGCAGAATAAGGGGTCGCTGTGCGCCAAGGGCCTGGCGCAGCGGCAGTGGGTATATCACGAAGACCGCCTGCGGTCGCCGATGAAGCGGGTAGGCCCTCGGGGCAGCGGGCGGTTCGTCCCCATCTCCTGGACCGAAGCGCTTGACACCACCGCCGAGAGGCTTCAGCAGATCAAGGCCGAGAGCGGGCCCGAGTCCATCGTCTTCTACGTCGGCTATCCCAAGCATCCCCGGCCGTTCCTGCAACGCCTGGCGATGCTGTACGGCTCGCCCAACTACTGTACCGAGTCGAGCGCCTGCAATACGGCGGCCGTCATGGCCTGGCAGTCGATGTATGGGGAGGGGACCGCTCCCGACGTGGCCAACACCACCTGTCTCTTCGCTTTGGGGCGCAATCCGTTCCACGGCAACGGGCTTCAATCCCGGGTGCTTCTCGACGCCCGCGAGAGGGGGGTCAAGTTCATCGTTGCCGACCCCCGGCTGACGCCTCTGGCTTCGATCGCCGACATCCACCTGCAGCTCCGCCCGGGCACCGACGGGGCCCTGGTGCTCGCCATGGCCAACGTCATCATCTCCCAGGGGCTTCACGACCGGGAGTTCGTCGCCCGGTGGACGAAAGGCTTCGACGAGTACCGGCAGTACGCCGCCGGGTTCACGCCCGAGCGAGCGGAGGAGATCACGGGAGTGCCGGCCGCGAAGATCTGGGACGCGGCCGTGCTCTACGCCACGAGCAAGCCCGCCGCGATGATGCCGAGCTCCTCGCCGGTGGTCCATCACGTCCACGGCGTGCAGTACGAGCGGGCCACCCTGGCTCTCATCGGTCTCACCGGCAACTTCGACATCCCGGGTGGGAACGTGGTCGCCCCGCCCAGCTGGCTGCACGTGTCCGGCGCCGGGTTCAGTACCAGGGAGCACGAGTTCGAGATGCCGCGGCCGTGGAGCGAGCTGCCTCCCAGGCTGGGGCAGCAACGCTTCCCGGTCTGGACCGAGATGGTGGACGAATGCCAGTCGATGGACTTCCAGCGCCAAGCTGCGACCCGCGAGCCCTATCCCATGAAGGGCTTCGTGGGCTTCGGTCTCAACTACAGGCTGTGGCCGGATTCGGCCGGGTTTCTGGCGGCGCTCGACAAGCTCGACTTCGTGGTGGACGTGGACCTGTTCATGACCGACAGTGCCAGGCATGCGGACATCGTCCTTCCCACCTGTTCCTCCCTGGAGCGGAGCGAGTTGCGCTGCTATCCGCAGAAATACATCGTCTACACCACTCCGGTCATCGAACCGCTCGGTGAGGCCCGCTCCGATTTCGACATCATCTTCGGCCTCGCCGACAAGCTGGGGCTGGACTATCAAGTGCCATCCCCGGTGCCGGGCGGGGGAAAGCTGGGGGGATATCTCCCCAACGGGGCTCCCGATTTCCGGGAAGCGTACGAGGCGGCCTTCGACTGGATACTGGAGCCGAGCGGCATGACCATCGCCGAGCTCAAACCCCACCCGGGTGGGATGCCGGTACCGAATCCCGCCCCGACCGTGCGCAAGAGGTACGAACAGGCGGGCTTCCGCACGCCGAGCGGCAGGATGGAGTTCTCATCGTCGGTCCTCGAGAGTCACGCCGATCATCCCGGCATCGATGCCCTGCCCCTGTACGCCGAGCCCCCCTACAGCCCACTGGCTTCCCCAGACCTGGCCGAGGACTACCCGTTCGTGCTCTGTGCGGGGGCCCGGCTGCCCATGTTCATCCATTCGCGGTTGTTCCGGGTGCCCTGGTCCCGCAGCCTGAGAAGGGATGCGGCCGCCGATCTCAATCCGGCCGATGCGCGTTCCCTGGGGATCGAGCAGGGCGACTTCATCGACCTGTCGTCTCCCCACGGCTCGATCACCGTGCGCGCCAACCTGACCAACATGGTGCGTCCTGGAGACGTCCACATGCTCCATGGCTATCCGGAAGCCGATGTGAACACCCTGTTCGAGTCCGACTACCTCGACCCGATCTCGGGATTTCCCGGCTACAAGGCGGCTCTCTGCGCGGTACGAAAGGCGGCGCCGAAGCAGGCAGGGCCGAACCTGACCGAGCCGATGTACGTGGAAGGGGAGGAGGCTCGATGAAGAACGCCCTTCGCCTGGACCTCGGCCGGTGCGTGGGCTGCATGGCCTGCGCAGTTGCCTGCATGGACCAGAACGACGTGGACACGGGAGCTGGACCCGTCGCGTGGCGCCAGATCTTTCCAGTGGAATCCGGCACCTATCCCGAGGCGAGGATCCAGTATGTCTCTCTCGCCTGCATGCACTGCGAGGACGCCCCGTGCCAAGCCGCCTGCCCCACCAAAGCAATCTTCAGGGACTCCTTCACCCAGGCGGTACGGGTGGACACCAACCTGTGCATCGGGTGCCGCAGCTGCTCGACGGCTTGTCCCTTCGGTGTCCCCCGTTTCGGACGGGACGGCAGGATGCAGAAATGCGACCTCTGCAGCGCTCGCGTCGAGCGAGGTCTCGAGCCGGCCTGCGTGCGGGCGTGCTCGAGTAAGGCCCTCACCTACGGGGAGGCGAACGAGATGGGCATCGAGACCGGCAGGAAAGCGGCCAGGAGGCTGGCGGGGGCAGGATAGCCGAAGTTGCGGCCTCCGCCTCCCCGGCATTGTCGCCTCGCGGCCGCTATCGAGGGCGACGATGACTAGCCGCCGCTCTTCCAAGGTACAGAACCTCGAGGAACGTCTCGTAGCGTCGTGAAAACAGAGACAGCGAGGGCTGCCGACCAGGGAGCGAGGAAATGATGCCTATCGGTCCACTCATGGTGGAGCACCGCTGGATCGAGCGCGTTGTCGGCGACCTCGATGTGCGCCTCAGCGGCAAATCCGGTTTCAAGAAGATCGACGCTCACTACGTCGAGACGGTGGTCGACTTTTTGCGGACATATGCGGATCGCTGCCATCACGGCAAGGAGGAGGACATTCTCTTCAAGGCTCTGGCCGGCAAACCTCTGGAACCGGATCTCGCCGGGATGATGCGTCGGTTGGTAGCCGAGCACGAGTGGGCCCGGACCACCACCCGCAGTCTGATGGCCGCAAACGCCGCCCTGCTCCGGGGTAACGCGAACTCGGAGGCGGAGGTTCGGCGCCTGCTCAAAGAACTCGCTTCCTTCTATCCCCGCCATATCGAGACGGAGGACGACCACTTCTTCCGTCCGATAATGACCTACTTCAGTCAGGAGGAGCAGCAGGCCATGCTCTCCTCCTTCACGACTTTCGATGCCACCCTCGTCCACGAGAAATACCGCGGTATCGTGGAGGAGCTGGAGGAAGCCTGAGGTAGTCGAGCCGCGGGGAGGGGGATCTCGTGAAGACTATTGTAGTCTTGGGGGCGGGGCTGCCGGCGACCGCCCGACCCTCATCCTCCTCCGCCGATGAGCTTGAGGGCTTCCTGTAGCTGTGTGTCCTTCTCCGGTGTCGTTTGGGTACCGGCGACCACGACCCCGGGAACGATGCCGGTCTTGTTGATGTTCCTGCCGTTGGGGGTGAAGTACTCGGCCGTGGTCACCTTCACGGCTCCTCCGTTGGACAGCGGTTCGATGCTCTGGACAACCCCTTTGCCGAAGGTAGTCACTCCGATAAGCGTAGCCCTCTTGTAGTCCTGCAGCGCTCCGGCCACGATCTCGGAGGCGCTTGCCGTGTTCTGATTGACGAGCAGATAGAGCGGGATCTGTGCGAACGCTCCCCCGGTAGCATCGTAGACATGCTCGGGCGAATGCAGGCCCCTGGTGGTGACGATCACGCCGCTGGGGATGAACACGCTGGCTACACCGACGCCCTCATCCACGAGTCCGCCCCCGTTGTTCCTGAGATCCAGGATGATGGCCGCCACCTTGTCCGTATCAACGGCCGTCGTCACTGCTGCGCGCACCGCGTCTGCGGCGCCCTTGGAGAAGATGTAGAGGGTTATGTCGGCCACCTTCTTGCCGTTGGCCGTGAGGAGCTTGCTGTCCACCTGCGGCTCGGTAATCTGTTGGCGCTCGAGGGTGTACTCGTGAACGGTCCCCCCCGGGGGCACGTCGGCTTGCCCCTTTGCCGGGGGAAGCGGGCCTGTGGGTTGGGTGGCTGCCCTCTCGGTCGTCGTGGTGGTCGAGGCCTCGTAGGCGGCCGGAGGCCGGTACATCCCCAGTTTCACGGTGGTTCCTGTGGGGCCCTGGATCTTCGTGACCACCTGGTCGATGGTCAGACCCGCCGTCGACCCGCCGTCCACCGACACGATGATATCCCCCGGCTTGATGCCGGCGGCGGCAGCCGGACTTCCCTTGAACACCTGGAGGGTCGTGATGAAGCCGTTCTCCATCCCCTCCACGAGTCCTATCCCCGTGTAGCTTCCGGACAGTTCGCCGGTGAACGCCTGATACTGCGTCGGGTCGAGGTAGACGGTGTAGGGATCGTCGAGGCCGGCCACCATACCATTGATGGCGTCTTCCTCGAGAGTTGCGGCGTCGACCGGCTGGTAGTAGGAGTCCTCCAGGTGCTGAAGTACAGTCTCCTGGAGGGTGAAGGAGTCGGCTGCGCTGCTGCTCCCCGCGCAGGCTGTGATGACTAAGCCGGCTCCCAGGAGCAACAGGAGGGCGAACAGTACTCCTGCGATCGAAATGAGCGTCCTTCTCGCTGACATGATCATCCTCTCCTCCGCTATAGGGCCGGCGGGTTTCACTCCAGGGCCGGCCCGGTTTGTCAGACTCCTCCATCGTGAGGAGCACCGATCGGTAGTCCCCACAGGGGGAACCAACGGGTGACATCGGTCTCGATGGGCAGCTCCTCCGCCAGCACCCCGCGGAGCGCCAGCTCCAGTTCGTTGTCGCGGCTCTCTCCGCCTCGTGGGGCGAAGGGATAGAAGGTGCCTCGCTTGTAGAGATAGACCAGGAAGCAGGGCCCGGATACCTCGGACCCCGAAGGTTCCGCCGCCGATCCGCTGTCCACCATCGCCGCGCCGTTCGATGTCGGTGGTCCATCCGCTATCGTGGGCCCGTCGCTCGGAGCCACGCCTGTGGCTGTCACCTTCCCACCGTCATCGGAGGCCACCTGCCGGCCGCCGGGCACGAACCCGAACACCGAGCACAACAACTGTGGACCGAACCCGTGATCCTGCAGCGTCGAGTTCACCATGTGAGCGGCCGTCACCAGTCCAGGCAGGTCGGGCAGGGTCAGAACCACCCAGCGGTAGCCGTAGGTGTCGTCCTGCCAATCCACCGTGGTTCCCGGATCCTTGGCCTCCAGTTGGAGGAGCCTTCTGAGCTCCTCGCCCATCTCGGAGAACGCCTCCCCGCTCGCCGGCTTGAAGCACACCCCGGCCCGGCCCGAGGATCTGAGGCCGGCGGACGCCTCGAGGGTGATCGCTGCGCTGGGAAGGGCGAACAGGGCATCGAGGTTCGCCCGTTGCGGCTTGCTCCGGCCCAAGAGCGCGTCCAGGAAGCTCATGAGACATGTCCCATCTGGGCCTCAAGCCTGTCCAGTTGCGCGAGGCGTTTGTCGAGACTTGGGTGGGTGGAGAAGAGCGAAGAAAGGCTGAAGCCCTCGGCCAGGGCGGGTACGAAGAAAAAGGCGTTGAAGGCTTCCGCTGCCCTCAGATCCTTCGTCGGGATCCTTCCCAGTTCCCCTGAGATCTTCACGAGTGCCGAGGCCAATGCCGAGGGGCGCTCGGTGAGTATGGCTCCGGAACGATCGGCGGCCAGTTCGCGATAGCGGGACAGGGCTCGAGTGAGCAGGAACCCGATGGCGTAAACGACGGCGGAGACAAGGAGTACGAGAAGGAGGAGCAGAGCCATTTGGCCACGCCCGCCGCCCCGCCGTCCTCCGCCCATCCCGCCCCCGAAGAACTCGGCGTATATGGCGAAGCGGGTAATGAGCCCGGCGAGTATGGCCACGAAACTGGCTATTGTCATCACAGCCATATCCCTGTGGGCGACGTGAGACAGCTCGTGGGCGAGGACGCCTTCGAGTTCGGGCTCGTCCAGGCGGCGCATGAGTCCGGTGGTCACGCAGAGAACCGCGTGCCGCCGGTCACGGCCGGTGGCGAAAGCGTTTGGGACGTCGGTGTCGGCGACGGCGATCTTCGGCTTGGGCATGTTCGCGAGAGCACACAGCCGGTCGACTATCCCGTGCAGCCGGGGTTCTTCCTCGGGAGTGACGAGTCGGGCACGCATCCCGAATATCGCGATGCGATCGGCCAGGAAATACTGCAGTGCGAACGCGATGACGACCACCGCGATGATTACGGCGAACGATACGCCCAAGGCTATGAGCACGCCCACGAAGGCCACGTACAGCAGCCCGAGCAGGAACATCGTCACCAGCATGCGGGCGGTCAGGCCCCGGTCGGGAGGAAAACCGTGCCCGGCCATCAGACCACGATGAGTCCTTCCTCGTGCAGCATCTCCCGCACCTCCTCGAGCGAGGTGTGCGGGCCGGGGAGGACCGCGTCGGAAGGGCCGATGTGTTCGGCGTCCACTGGTTCGCCCGAGTGTCGCACAGCGGCGAGAAGCCGGTCGAGCAGGCTCGTGAATTCCTCTTCATCCCCTCTATCCACGGCGTCGGCCAGAGCCTCGTCGAGTCGATCGAGCTCCTCCAGTCTGTCCTGTGGCACCTCGAACTGTCCTTCACCGAGAATGCGAATGATCACTTCTTCACCTCCTCGGTGGATTTTTCGGCGATGGCGGGGCGTGCGCCGGTACTCGCGGCGGCCGACGCCGAAATGGCGGCCGGCGCAGATGCACCCGCGAGCTCACTCTTCAGCCGGGCCAGATCCGCGTCCACCGCGCCGGTTTGCGCCATCTGGTCGAGCTGGTGCTGGATCGGGTCGGTGCTCCCACTCAGGTCCTCGAGGGCCCCCGACGACAGAAGCTCGTCGAGCGCTCCAGAGCGGGCCTGCATCTGCTCCACCTTGTCCTGGGCGCGCTGCATGGCCAGCCCCATGTCGCCCATCTCTTCGGAGATGCCCGACACTGCCTCGTCGATCTTGGTGGTTGCCTGGGCCGCCGTATACGAGGCCTTGATCGTCTCCTTGTGGGTGCGGAACGATTCCACCTTGGCCTCGAGCCGCCGGCTCGCTTCGGTCATCTTGTCCTGCTCGTCCACCAGTTGCTGGTGCTGCGTCTCCAGGTCGGTGAGCTGGGTGGCTATGCCCGCCTTGCGGGTGAGCGCCTGACGAGCCAGGTCCTCCCGATTCTGAGCGAGCGCCTGACGCGCCTGCCCCTCCAGCTTGACGGCGGTGGCCTGAAGCTGGGCTTGCTCCAACTCGATCCGCTTGCGCGACGTGGCCACGTCTGCGAGAGCCCGTCTCACCTGCTGGAGCATCTCCAGTTGCCGCTGGTACGAATAGTCCAGGGTTTCGCGCGGATCCTCCACCCGGTCGACCATCTTGTTGGCTTTCGCCTTGAACACTGTTGCGATCCGAGACATCAGTCCCATGCCGGACACCTTCCTCTTGGGTGTGCAGGCGCCCTTGGGCATACGGGCGCGGACGCAGTTGTGCGCACGCCTGTCTTGTCCCCAGGAGAGAGGAAGTCTAAGCGACGGGCGGATATTCGAGTTGCCGGTGATCCCGGTGGAGAGCGGGAGGAGAGTGGCGAGCGGTCCACTGC
>CAZWAR010000079.1:0-4515 GCA_964631965.1 uncultured Gaiellales bacterium | reverse complement strand
CGTCGGCGCTGACGGACCCCGACGGACACCTCATCGAAGTGGGCCAAGCCACGGGATCATCGGGGAGTGAGCGCTGACCGGCGCCTTTCTCACACCGGGTGGGTGTCTTCCTCGTCATCTCTTGGGACCCTGACCATCAGCAGCGGCTGCGTGAGCCGTCGCAGTATCTTCGCTCCCACGCTCCCTGCCCAGAAGGCATCCCACCCCGCCCTTCCGTGGGTCGAGAGGACGATCAAATCAGCGCCGGCTCCCTTGGCTGCTCTCAGCACCTGGGTGGCCGGGTCTCCGCGGAGCAGACGTGAATCGGCGGCTAGTCCCTCCTCCTGCAATTGTCTCGCGACCGTAGCAAGGCGTTCAGTCGCCTCCTCGGCCTGGATCTTCAGGGCCTGTCTGGAAGCCGAGGGAAGGAACACGGCCGGCGCCGAGTGCTCGCTCCGAAGCGTCGCTGAAGTCGGCACAACCATCACGAGCTCGAGCCGGGCCGTCAGCGCCCGAGCCATCATGGCCGCGACGGGCAGTACCGCGTTGTCGTGGACCGGAGAGCCGTCGAGTGGAACCGCCAAACAGGTTCCCTCGAATCGGGGAGCATCGCCCGTGGACGTGGGTTTTATGAGGAGGACCGGTCTGTCTCCCGCGTTCAACACCTGCTGAGCGATGGTTCCCAGAAAAACCTCTCGGAGGCCGCCCCAGCCGTGGGTGGCGAGAACGACTACATCCGCCTCGTGCCTGCTCGCATGCCTGGAGATGCTCTCGGCGACATTACTCTCCGGCTCGGGATGCGTGTGGGTCTCCACCCGCAGTCCTCTGCGGCGCAACTCTCCGGCAGTTTCTTCGAGATAGGTCTCAGCCTCGGCAAGGTCTGTAAGGTGGCGATCACCGTGAACGGTCTCTGGAGCCCCCTCTTCGAGGATATGCAGCAGGACGACGTCCGCCGACAGGCGCCCGGCAATAACCGCGGTGGCCGGAAGGACGGCCTCCGCCAGACTGGATCCGTCGAGAGGAACGAGCAAACGGTGGAAGGGATCCATCATCCGGCCCCCCTGAAGGTCTGATAGAGCAGGAATATGTTGAGCGCGACTATGAGGGTTGCGATGACGCCGGCCACCGCCGTGGTGGCCCTGTGGTTGACCAGTGGTCCCATGAGTTTCCGGTCCCGGGTGAAGAGCACCAGGGGAACAAGCGCGAAGGGGATGGCGAAACTCAATATCACCTGACTCAGCACGAGAGTGCGGGTGGGGTCCACCTTCACGCCGATCACGACGAGGGCTGGGATCATGGTGATTCCCCGCCTCAGCCACACCGGGATGGTCCGCCGGAGGAATCCCTGCATCACCACCTGGCCGGCCACAGTCCCCACCGTCGCCGAGGAGAGGCCGGAGGCGAGAAGGGCGACCGCGAACACGGTGCTGGATGCGCTCCCCAGCAGCGGGGCGAGCGTCTTGTGGGCCTGCTCGATGGTCCCGACGTCAGTCAGACCGCGAGCATGAAAGGTGCTGGCGGCCATGAGGAGCATGGCCGCGTTCACGACTCCGGCGATTCCCATGGCAACGACCACGTCCACTATCTCGAACCGGAAAAGGCGGCGCATCTGTCGCTCGGTGGGCGCGGTGATGCGGTCCTGAGTGAGAGCGGAGTGAAGGAAGATCACATGGGGCATGACGGTGGCTCCCAGGATGCCGGCGGCGAGGAGTACGCTCTCCGAGCCCTGGAAGGCCGGGGTGACGAGGGCCAGACCGGCCGCGCCCCAGTCGACAGGAGCGATGACCATCTCGATGAGATACGAGACTGCCACCGCGCCCACGAGCACCGTGATCAGGGCCTCGAGGGGCCGGAAGCCGTATCGCTGTAGGCCCAGCATCAGAAATGTGCATGCGCCGGTCAGAAAGCCGGCGGCGAGAAGGGGCATGCCGAAGAGCAGGTTGAAGCCGAGGGCCGCCCCCAGGAATTCGGCCAGGTCCGTGGCCATCGCCACCGCTTCCGCGAGGAGCCACAGCCCGATGACCGCTCTACGGGGATAGCGGTCGCGAATGACCTGAGCCAGATTGCGTCCCGTGGCGATACCCAGCTTGGCCGAGAGGGCCTGGATGAGCATGGCCATGAGATTGCTGGCAGCCACCACCCAGATCAAGAGGTAACCGAACCGGGCCCCTCCCTGGATGTTTGTGGCGAAGTTGCCCGGGTCGATGTAGGCAACGGTGGCGACGAACGCCGGTCCAAGGAAGGGAAGGATCCCTGCCACCCGCCACTTCCGTTGCTTTCGATCCCGTTCGAGTTCCCGGCGCGCCGCCTCCACGGTCCTCCGATCGGCGCGTTTGACCCGGGGAGTCTCGGGGCCTGCGTCGCCCTGTTCCCTGCCGTCCGCGTTGTCGTCCCTGGTGTAGTCGGGGCGCACTCTGGCCGCTCCTCAAGTCGCTCGCCTTGCTGCTTCAAAGTTCTTTCCACATCGCCGGGCCTCGTAAGCGGAGAGAGTCCCATGTGTCAACGTTGTTGAGGGAAGCCGGCAGCCGGGCATATTGTTGTGGCAAACACCAGTCCCGAGGAGGTCCGAAGATCGAGCCCGGCAGACCCCAGCCACGACGGACGGCGCACGACGCACCGGACGAGCCACCACTTCGGCCACCACCTCAGCCACCCGGCCAGAGGCCGCCGCAGAGCGAGCTGATCCGTCACCGTTGGCGGGTGCTCAGTCTCACCTCCATCGGTGCTTTCATGGGTCCGCTCGATTCCACTATCGTCTCTGTGTCGCTCCCGAAGATGGGGAAAGCCCTCAGCCTCAGCTACTCCGAGGCCCTGTGGGTCCAGGCCGCCTATCTGCTGGTGATGAGCATCTTCCTCATCCCGCTCGGGCGCATCGCCGATGCCCGCGGGCGCATGCGCTTCTACCTGGCCGGCACTGCTGCCTTCGGGATCTTCTCGATGGTCTGTGCTGCCTCGACCGACGGAACCTTCCTCATCGTCGCCCGCTGTTTCCAGGCGCTGGGAGCCGCCGGCATGGTGGCCACCTCGGCCGCGCTCGTCACCGCGGTCTTCCCGCCTGAGGAACGGGGCCGGGCCCTCGGTCTGAACGTCATGGCCACCTACCTGGGACTTACCGCGGGGCCGGGTATCGGGGGTCTCATCGTTCAGCACGCATCGTGGCGGTGGATCTTCTTCATCAACGCGCCGATCGCGATAGCCACCCTGGCGAACGGCTGGTTCCTGCTCGGAGCCGAGAACCGCGACCGTAAGGCGGCACGTGCCGCGATGGCCGCGATGCCAGCCGTCGTCGGCTCCGAAGCCTCACTTCGGCAGGAGGTCGCTCTCGGTCTCGAGATCCCGCCCAGCCCCGACACCTCCCCGGCCGGTCCGGGGTTCGCGCCCGGGCCGGGTGCGGCGACGGTGCCCGGCGGTCCGCCGGAGACCCTGCGCAAGGTCGACTGGCTGGGAGTGGTCCTCCTCGGCCTCGGCCTCGTGAGTCTGCTCGTCCCTCTGACCCTGGTGCCGTTCTGGGGCTGGGGAAGCGGAAGGACGATCGGTCTCCTCGCCGGGGCAGTGGTCTTCATCAGTGGTTTCGTTTTCGTGGAGGGCCGGGTTGCGGAGCCGCTACTGGACCTTGACCTGGTCCGCGAGAATAGGGCCTTTGCCGCCGGCACCTTCGCAGCCCTCCTCAACTACGCGGGGGTCTTCGCTGTCGCCCTTCTCACCTCGGTCTACCTTCAGATCGTCGAGGACTACACCCCGGAGCGGGCTGGCGTGCTGCTCCTGGTCGAGTCGGGCCTCATGGCCGTCCTTTCTCCGCAGTTCGGCCGACTGTCGGACAGGGTGGGCTCGCGCGTGCTGGCGAGCGGCGGTATGGTGCTGTGCGCCGGTGGCATTCTCCAACTGGCGCTGTTGCCCCCGGGGGCTCACCCTCTGCGCATCGTCCTGGCCCTGGGCACCGTCGGGGTGGGCATGGCCATGTTCAGCTCGCCCAACACATCGGCGGTGATGGGGTCGGTGAGACGCCACCAGCTCAGTCTCGCCTCCGGTTTCCTGGGCACCATGCGCTCACTGGGCCAGGGCCTGTCCCTGGGACTGCTTGGAGCCATCGCCGCATCCGGGCTCGGGTCCGTGGGAGCCAGGGTGATCTTTCTCGGCCAGGAAGCCAGTCAGGCTGCGGCGGCCTCCTTCTCCGACGGCTACCGCATGGCCATGTACGTGGCGGTGGGCCTCTCGGTGCTCGGAGCCCTGGTGTCGCTGGTGCGGGGCAGCCCGGCCGAGTAGACCCTCGACGTCGCTCGGATGACCCACTTGACAGGAAGAGCTTTTCGGCCCATGATGGTAACAAGGGTGATAAATAATTTACGTATTCCGTAAATAATACCCAGGAGGTCTCTCCGGAGGGGAGAGGCAGGAAGGGGGGATCCATGCGTAGGACCTACTGGCCGCTGTTACTCATGGCTTGCGTGCTGCTCGCTCTGGTGGGCGTCTTGGCGGCAGGCTGCGGCGGCGACGACACCACTACCACGGCGGCGCCGGTCTCGACGACCGTGGGGG
>CAZWAR010000078.1:13318-13561 GCA_964631965.1 uncultured Gaiellales bacterium | reverse complement strand
GGCCGCCCGGGCGGGAGAGAAGCTGGCGAGGACCATTGCGCTGCGGGCGACGCTCCACGCCGAACTGCCGGAAGCAGTCGACTGAGCCACCTCCTACGGTGAGCAGACCCGCAGGGGGCGCCACCGCCCGCTCAGGCCGTCCACTCGAAATGCTCCACCAGGTCCGTGAACGCCGCGAATGACAAGGGCACCTTCTCCAGCCCGCCGAACCCGTAGCTGACGTAGGCGAATTCCATGCCGGCC
>CAZWAR010000078.1:12402-13308 GCA_964631965.1 uncultured Gaiellales bacterium | reverse complement strand
CCTCCCCCGAGATATGCCTGCCCGAGACCCGGGCCTCACCGCGGGCGTCGGTCTTGCCGACCGTCACATGATAGACGGCCTCTTCAATCGCGTAGACCAACGGCTCCTTCTGCTCGCGCCGTCGCGCTGCGGTCTCCCTCGGTGTCGCCTACGTAGACCGCTCGCTCCAAGCGGTGAGTCTCCGCCAGATTCAGAAGCATGCCCGATTTTGCGATCCCCGAGAGTCCCCAGCAGTCCCATGCCCTGAACAACTCCCGCAGACCGGTATGGCGGAAGAACTCATCCAGGTACCATCCGGGGCAGTTGCTCACCAGGAACAGCGGGTACTGTGCGGCCAGTCGAACCAGCCCTTCGGCCACACCCGGATAAAGGTCCCCGGCCATCCACTCGATACCCGTGCGCTCGCCGGCCTCCAAACGCTTCTGAAGGGCGGCCGGCCACGGCGACAGATCAGGAAGCAGGGTCCTGACGCATTCCGGGAACGGCCTGCCGGACACCGAGCGGATACCGTCGTCGGTCACCCGGTGCGGCAGGTCCATCTCCTCCAGCACCAAGTTCCACCCAAAGGTCGAGGCGGCGGCGGCATCCCAGAGGGTGCCGTCGAGGTCGAAGATGAGGCCGTCGGGTCGCACCGCCCCATTGTACTCGGTTCCGGTCGGTCGCCTGCTCGTATCGGCCAGACGTCTACTCGTACCAGTCCGGCGCCTTCTTCCACCCTTCGAAGTCGGGCATGCTGTGCGAGCAGAAGATCTCGGCGTCGTGCGCCTCCGCCAAGGCGATGACGCGCTGCAGCGAAGCCAGCGCGCGCGTGGGATCGAGGTGGAAGCTGCCCAGGCAGAGCAGTTCAAGGTTTCGCGGGGTCATGGCCACGTCGCCGCAGAAGAGCATCGGGCGACGACCCTCGAG
>CAZWAR010000078.1:0-12392 GCA_964631965.1 uncultured Gaiellales bacterium | reverse complement strand
GCTGTAGTGGCCGGCGGAATGGCCGGGAGTCTCGAAGAGCCATACACCCTTGGCCACCTCGACGTCGCCGCGCACGAACTCATACGTGGGCTCCCACGCACCCGACGCGATCTCGGCCCTGTCTCGCTTGGCGGTGAGGACCGGGTCGTATGTCAGGTCGGAGTAGCTCAGCCGCTCGAAGAGGGGCGGATTCGAGGCCTGGGCGTACTCATCCTCGTGGCACACCACCGTCGCCTGGGGGAAGTGCTTGTGACCCCCGGCGTGGTCGATGTGCAGGTGCGAGCTGAGCACGTGTGTCACGTCCTCCTGCTTCAGTCCCAGCTTGGCCAGCTGTGCCGGGAGGGTCTGCTCGGGCGACTGGATGGCCTGGTCCTGGGGCACGTGCTCGGTCATGTGCTCGAGGTCGAAGCCGGTGTCGTAGATGAAGAGGCCGTCCTCGTGGTCGATGAGCACCGAATACACCGGGAAGCGGATGTCGCCGCCCGGTCCCCGGTTCCAATAGACCTTGTAGCCGTCGATGGCCATGGAGCCACCGTCCAGCAGAGAGACGCGAGTGCGTTTCACAGTTTCACCCCCAGCGCGGCCGCGTTCTTCTCGTAAAGCATCTCCTTCTCGGCATCAGTGAGGCCCCGGCCTTCCAGGAAGGCGAGACACTCCTCCATCTTTCCGTACGGGTAGTCGGTGCCGAGCACCACATGCTCGTTGCCCAGGTCGTTCCAGGAGCAGGTGAAGGCGCCGGGCAGGTAGTTGCAGCTGGTGGACACCCACATGTTCTCTCGCAGGTACTCGCTGGGCTTCCGCTTGAGAGGCACAAATGCCCCGGAGTCGGACGCCACATGGGCGAAGTTGGCGGCGAAATCCACCCGGTCGAGGATGAAGGGCAGGCCTTCTCCGTAGTGACCCAAGGCCAACTTCAGATTGGGATAGGCGTCGAAGATGCCGCTCAACACCAGCCGGAACATCGCCAACGACACGTCGGCCCCGAACCCGAAGGACGGCCCGGCGAGAGCCAACCCATAGGTCCAGAAATCCTTGATCATGGGGACTGTGGGGTGCAGGTACACAGGCACGTCCAGCTCGGCGCACTTGGCGAACACCGGCCAGTACCGCTTCTCGTCGGGGTAGGAATCGCCGTAGTTGCAGTGCGTCTTCCAGCCTTTGAACCCGAGCTCTTTGACGCAGCGCTCCAACTCCTTGCAGGCCCCTTCCGGATCCTTCGGAGAGAGGGCGGCGTAGCCGATGAACCGGCCGGGATACTTGGCGATGGCGGCGGCCAGCTCGTCGTTGGCCTCCCGGGCGAGACGCGTGCCCCACTCCGGCTCGAGCTGCTCGACGCCGGGGGCGGTGAGCGACAACACCGCCACGTCAATGCCGGCGGCATCCATTGCGGCGATGCGACCCTCGCCGATATTGAGCAGCTTCTCGAGCAGGGCGTCCGGATAGGGTTCGGCGGCGTCCGCTTGGTAGTACAGGCGACGGTTACCGCTCACCGGATCGCTGGCCAGCTTGGGATAGCCGGGGTTGCTGGTCAGGGCGTCCACCCAGCCCTGTGTGGCGAAATGAACTTCGAGGTCGATCTTCTTCATCTGTCTCCTCCCGCACGCTGCGATTGTGGCCTTGACCTATCCGTGTGTTGTCTATGTGATGACCGTGTTTTTTGGCCCCGGAAACGGTATCGGGAATCCCCGATACCGTTTTCGAAGTCATCCCGCCGTCGGGAAACATCATCATCATGCTCATTTCTTGCCTCGCCCGCCGGCGGCGGGACACCGTCCGCGCGCCGCCCGCGCGCCGCCCGCGCGCCGCCCGGATGCGATCCGCATGCCATCTGCGCGCCATGCCGCGCCCGGCGCCCGAACCGAACTGCCGACCCCGGCGGTATGGCGGCGGGGCCTCGCCTCACGCCGCAGTCCATTTCTCCACCTGTACGAGGCAGGAGTTCGGCGCCATGGCTGTGGACGTCGGCGTGATATAGCGCTTGGACGTCAGGGTGTTCACACAGCCGGCACGGTCGGTGGAGCGACCGGGCTCTCCCAGGGGCAGGTAGTCGGAGCAACTCTCGTAGGAGTGGACCACCCCGGGACGCACGCGCTCGGTCACCTGCGCCGAGAGAACCACGGATCCTCGTCCGTTGAAGGCCCGGATGAGGTCGCCGTCGGCGACGCCGCGGGCGGCTGCATCACCCGGGTTGAGGCGCATGATCCAGTAGTAGTGGCCGTCGTCGTGGAGTACCCGGTGGTCCTTCACCTCGTTCATCCAGCTCTCCTTCCCATCTCCCATGGTGTGGAAGGAGAAGCGAGGATGAGGCGAGATCATCTGGAGCGGGTACTTCCCCGTAAGATCCCCCGTGCGGTGGCCCTCCCAGCTCGGGATGTACTGCGGGCCGAGGGGCGGGCGCTCCGGGTCGACCACGTCGGTCTTCTCGAAGCGGGTAAGACTGCTGGAGACGAACTCGATCTTGCCGGTGGACGTCTGCAGACCTCTCAGTTCCACCTGGTCGGCCGGATGGGGGCCCCAGTCCGGGGTGTCGCGCTTCCGGTCTTCGGCGAACCAGCGGAAGGCCGGGGTCGAACGGTGGTCATCTGGGCGGGGCGGTACCACGTAGTAGCCCTTCTTCTCGAACTCCTCCCAGCTTATGACCTGCGGTAGGTCCGAGGCGTAGAACGACTGCTTCACCCAGTCGTACTCGGTCTTGCCGCCGGCGGTGAAGATCTCCCACAGACCCAAGCGCTTCGACAGCTCCGCGAAGATCTCGTAATCGGACTTCGACTCGCCGAGAGGCTCGATGCACTTGTGCTGCAACATCACTACCCGATGGTTGCACATGCCGTAGGAGTCGGGGATGTAGCCCGAACAGTTGGCCCACTCGGCGATATCCCAGCGCTCCAGGTTCGTGCAGGCGGGAAGGACGATGTCGGCAAACTTGGTCTCTCCCTCGAACCACACGTTCTGGTTCACCACGAACTCCACCGTGCCCTCCCGGTAGGCCCGGGCGAAGCGGTTGCTCTCGGTCATGGTGCCCAGGTAGGAGCCGCCATAGCGGTAATACATGGCCACGGGCGAGTAGCCCGAGGCCGGATACTTGTAGAGCTTGAACTGGCTCTCGATGGAGCTGCCGCAGAAGCCCTTGCCCCGCCACTCGAGGCGCTCACCCATCATGGCTTCGGGGATGCGGAGGCGGTCGACGGTCTGGCCTTCCGTGGAGTGGTGGGCGGTGCGGGTGGCGCCGCCCTGCGGGAACATGCGGTAGACCCAACGAAAGCCGGCGGCGGAGTTGTCCACGTCGCCGGAGATGCCACCCTCGGCATAGCCGTCCATGACGAACGTGGTGTCGACGGGGCTGCCCGTTGTGGTGGCCCAGATGTTGCTGCCGGGTTTGCCCATGCCCTGCATGGCCGCCAGGGCCACGATGGCCCGGGTCCACTCGTTGCCGGTGGCGGAGCGGCAGGCTCCACCCATGCCGTGGTTGCTTCCGGGAGCGACCATCGTCCTTTTTGCCGCCCACTCGCGGGCCAACGCCCGGATCTCGCGGGCAGGCACTCCCGATTCAGTCTCGGCCCAGTCCGGGGTCTTGGGGAAGGCGTCGCCCGCGCCCCAGGCGCCGGCGGCGGCCCCGGCGAGCGCCGTGGCCGCCCCGGCACCCAGCACGTATTCCTTCCACTCGGCGAACCCCACCGTCCGGGAGGCCACGTACTCCTTGTCGTACGTCCCTTCGGTGAGCCACACGTAGGCGATGGCCAGAGCGAGGGCGACGTCGGTCCCCGGGCGGGGGGCGATCCATTTGTCGGCGATGAGTCCGGCGGTGTGGTTGAAGAAGGGATCGATCGCGATCATTCTCACGCCGAGATCCTTGAGCCACTGCCGGCGGGGCGTGCTCTCGAAGGCGGCGTAGATGCCGCCGCAGGTGGCCTCGGGGTCGGCCGACCAGAACACGATCATCTCCACGTTCTCGAGCGCGTCCTCGAGCAGATCGTACTGCTCGGGCAGGCCCAAGCGGTGACTCTGGCCCCACATATGGGTGGCGCCCCAGTGCCAGCCCTCCCACGAGTCCGGGTTGTGCTCGCCGTAGGTGAAGCCAACCAGGTTCATGAAGCGGAAGTACGTGCTGTGCCGGTAGCCGATGTTGCCCCACATGTGATGGGAACTGGGGGTGCTGAGGATGGCACCGGGTCCATGTTCCCGCTTGACCCGTTTGATCTCGCCCGCGACGATGTCGAGTGCTTCGTCCCAGGAGATCGGCTCGTACCCGGAAACGCCCCTGTTCTGGGGGTTACGGCCGTGCGGCCCTGTAGAGCCGGCAGACCCGTTGGGATCGAAATCCACTCGCTTGAGCGGGGTGAGGATCCGCTTGGGGGAGTAGACCAGAGAACGGTACCCGATCGTATAGGGAGAACCGGTGGTGCGGCGCGGCGGGGCGAAGATCCGGCCCCGCGCCTCAATCGACCACGAAGGTGCGTCGGTGTCGTCGAACTCGATCGGGGTCATGCGGACGATCCGGCCGTCCTCGACGTCAACGAACAGTGGCCCCCCGTTGGTGCACGTCGTGAGGCGCTTGACCTCCCCCGAAGCCTTCTCCATGCGATCCGACCTCCCCCGCAACCGGCAAGACGACACGGCGCCCCACCAAGTGAGCGCTCACTCGCGATTCTACCGCCCCGGTAGGCGGCGCCGCTACGTCGTCTGGTTTCTTGAGGGGCCCATCGACGGAGGTGGGCCACCCACCACATGAGGTAGGCGACCGCACACGGCTCGGCTACTGGATGATGACCCGGCCGGTGATGCTTGGGTCGCCCTTGTCGTAGTAATCGATGGTCTCGGCCTTCTGGAACGTGATGGTGTAGCTACCGCCCTGCCCGAGCACCCCCGTGTCGAAGCTGCCGTCTTTGGACACGAAATGGTAGGTGCGTGTCGTGTCGTCGTCCATATCTTCGAAGGTGACCGCCGTGCCGACAGGCACCACCAGCTCCGTGGGGTCGAGCACGCCGTTCTTGACCACCACAGTGGCCCCGGATCCCTGCTCGTCCGCTCCGGACGCCTCCGTGACGAGGGTGGTCAACCCAATGGAGGTACTCTGTGTGGTGACGCTCTCACTGCTCTCCTCCGAGGGAGACGACCCACAACCCGCCGCCATGGTGACCACCGCTGCTGCCACCACCACCGCTACCACGAAGAAGATGATCGTGGTCGGCGAGTTCCGACCCTCCGCTCTGCCCATGGACCTACTCATCAGAAGCCCCCTTGTTAGACTCCATCTGCGCAGCTCATACCCATTGCGGCTCGATTACACCCACGGCCTCTCGGGTACTTGGGCTGGTAGTCCAGATACCCCGGAGCGGGGGAAGGCCGCAAATGAGAGTGTTCGCCGATCGCCACGATGCGGGCCACGCTTTGGCCGACGCCTTGGCCGAATACCGCACCCGTCTCGATGTCGTCATCCTTGGGCTTCCCCGGGGAGGCGTGGTGGTGGCTTTCGAGGTGGCGATGGCTCTTCAGGCCCCCCTCGACGTATACGTGGTCCGTAAACTGGGGGTCCCCGGACACGAGGAACTGGCGTTCGGCGCGATAGCCAGCGGCGGGGTGCGGGTGCTGAACGACGACGTGGTCAGGGAGATCGGCCTCACCCAGGACGAGATCGACGCGGTGACGGAAAGGGAGCGCATCGAACTCGACCGGCGAGAGACATTGTACCGGGGGGACCGGCCGCCACTCGAGCTGCAGGACAAGACGGCGATCCTGGTGGACGATGGCCTGGCGACGGGGGCGAGTATGCGCACTGCCATCCGCTCCCTCAATGGGCACCAGCCCCGCTGGATAACGATGGCCGTCCCCACCGCCCCCGCGACCACCTGTAGCGATCTGCGCCGGGAGGTCGACGAAGCCGTGTGCGTGATGACCCCAGAGCCGTTCTTCGGCGTGGGTCAGTGGTATGTCGATTTCTCCCAGACCGGCGATGCCGAGGTGATCGATCTCCTGCGCACAGCAGCTTCGGCACGCGAGCTCGAGTCGGCGACGAGGCGGACCGACGAGCGCCTGGCCGGCAGGTCTGGAAAGGAAACCCGTGTCCGCCGGAGCTGATGCCCGTCCCGCTAAAGGCGGAACCGGTCGCTCCGCGAAGGAACCGGCCCCGAGCGCAGCGACTCGAGGCATGACGGGCGAAGTTTCGGAGAGTCGCGCGGTCGAGATCACTCTCGGAGAAGTGACGCTGAAGGGCGATCTGGAGCTCGTCCCGGGCAGCACCGGCTTGGTGCTGTTCGTCCACGGGAGTGGCAGCAGCCGCTTCAGTTCCCGCAACCGGGCGGTCGCCCGGGATCTGCAGTCCGGTGGTCTTTCCACCCTGCTGTTCGACCTCCTGTCCGAAGAGGAGGAGAACATCGACCAGTACACGGGAGAATTGCGCTTCGACATCCCGCTCTTGACCGAGCGGGTCGTCGGCGTCACCGAGTGGCTCTTCCGCGACAGAGAAACCGCCGGCCTAAGCCTCGGCTACTTCGGAGCCAGTACAGGCGCCGCCGCCGCTCTGCGGGCGGCGGCCCATTTCGCGAACCGGCCCGCCCTCGTTGGGGCGGTGGTCTCCCGTGGCGGCCGCCCGGACCTTGCTCTTGAAGACCTTCCCCGCGTGAAAGCCCCCACCTTACTGCTCGTGGGGGGCGAGGACCACGCGGTCATCGGGATGAACCAGCGCGCCCTGGAGGAGATATCCGCCCCCAAAGAGCTGCGGATCATTCCCGGCGCCACCCACCTGTTCGAAGAGCCGGGCACGCTGGCCGAGGTCTCCCGGCTCGCCCGGGAGTGGTTCGGGCGGTACCTGGGAGTGGCTCAGGCCGGGTGAAGCCTGCCCATCAGCCTAGGTGGGCCTCGTCTCCCGTGACGTAGTAGCAGACGAGTTCGCCCACATTCACGGCATGGTCGGCTATGCGCTCGAAGTAGCGGCCGATCATCGAGAGCCGGATGGCCGAGGATATGGCATCACCGTCGTTGAGTTCCAGCAGCTTCTGGATGAGTTGCGCATGGAGATCGTCGACAGTGTCGTCCTGATCGGTCAGGCCGGCAGCCGCCTCGAAGTCCTTGCTGGCCCACGCGTCGATGGCACTGCTCATCAGGCGGCCTGCAGCTTGGCCGAGCTCGGAGACCAGCGACTTGACGGCTTTCGGATGCGGTTCGCAGAAATCTTCCAGGTGCACGAGCTTCGCGATGTTGTATGCAAGGTCTCCGACCCGTTCCAGGTCGCTATTAACCCGGAGGATGGCCACGATGAGACGGAGATCGCCGGCCACGGGGGCCTGCTGGGCCATGAGGGTGAGACAGCGTTTCTCGATATCCAGGAACATCCCGTCGATATCGTCGTCGCCGTCCATGACCCGCTTCGCCTGAGCCTTGTCGCATTCGACGAGCGCGGAGGTCGCGTCCGCGGTGGTCTTCTCGACGAGCGCACCCATCCGCACAATCTCTTGATCGAGAGCCTCGAGCTCCTTGTGGAAGGCATCCCTCATGGTCTCACGTCGCCCTTCTCCCGAGCCCTCTAGCCGAAGCGGCCCGAGACGTAGTCCTCAGTACGTTTGTCCTGGGGCCTGGTGAATATCTGGCTGGTCTCGCCGAACTCCACCAGGATGCCCCACCGTTTGGCGGTTGCCTCGTCCACTTCGGTGTAGAGGAACGCAGTCTCGTCGGATACGCGGGCGGCCTGCTGCATGTTGTGCGTCACGATAACAATTGAATAGTCCTGTTTGAGTTCCTGCATAAGGTCTTCGATGCGTACCGTGGCTATGGGATCGAGGGCGGAGGCGGGCTCGTCCATGAGGATGACGTCCGGCTCCACGGCGATCGCCCGGGCGATGCAGAGGCGCTGCTGCTGCCCGCCCGACAGATCGAGCGCGCTCTTCTTGAGGCCGGTTTTCACTTCGTCCCACAGAGCCGCGCGGCGCAGGCAACGCTCCACCAGTTCGTCCATGTCGCCCTTGTAGCCGTTGATCTTCGCTCCGAAAGCGACGTTGTCGTATACGGATTTGGGGAACGGATTGGGGCGCTGGAACACCATCCCGATGTGGCGGCGGACTACCACCGGGTCGACACCCGGACCGTAGATGTCCTGCCCATGGTAGAGGATCTCGCCCCCGACCTTGGTGCCGGGGATGAGTTCGTTCATGCGGTTGAAGCAGCGGATGAGCGTGCTCTTGCCACAGCCGGAGGGGCCGATGATAGCGGTGATCCGGCGGGGCCGGATCTCCATGTTCACGTCCTTGAGCGCAACCGTGCTCCCGTAGTGCACGCTGAGGTTGCGGACGCTGAAGACGAAAGGTTCGGCGGCGTCGTTCATCGAGTGAGACGGCTCCTTGAGGAGATGATGCGAGCGATTACCGTGAAGATGAGCACAATGAAGATGAGTTCGAGGGCGCCGGCCCATGCCCGCCCCTGCGCCGCGTCGAAGGGACTGCGCGCTCCCGTGAAGATCTGGAGGGGCAGCGCCGAGATTGGTGTGTTCCAGAGCTTCGCAGTGAGCTGCAACGAGCCGAGCGCGGTGAGGATGAGGGGCGCGGTCTCGCCGGCCGCGCGGGCGACGGCAAGCATCACTCCGGTGCTTATCCCCGGCAGAGCGGCGGGAAGGATCACTTTGGTCACGGTCTTCCACTTGGGGGCGCCAAGCGCATAGGCGGCATCCTTCAGTTCCACAGGCACCAACTTCAGCATCTCCTCGGTGGAGCGCACGACGATGGGCATCATGATGACGGCCAGGCCCGCCGCGCCCATCAGCGCACCGAAGCCGTAGTTCACTACCAGCGCGGTGTAGACGAACAGACCCACGAACACCGACGGCACTCCGGTCATCACGTCCGAGAAGAAGCGGATGAGCGCCGCCAACCAATTCTTCTTGCCGTACTCCACCAGGTAGACGGCCCCGAGGACACCCAGGGGGATGGAGACGGCAGAGGCTATACCCACCATGAGGGCGGTCCCGACAAGACCGTTGAGAAAACCCCCGCCTTCCTTGCGCATACTGAAGGGCTCGGAGCTGGTGAGGAACTCCCAGCTCATGTGCTGGAGCCCTTTACCGATGACGTAGGCCAGGATCATGCCGACCGGGATGAGGACGATGACGGTCGCCAGGCCGATGAGGATCGCGTTGCGCCTGTTCCTCCATAGGCGGCGGCTGGAGGGGCGCACGTCGCGCAACGATACGCCGGGCTGAAGTTTGCCGCCCGTCCAGCGCTCCGTGTGCGCGGACGCCATCTCCATCGCAGAAGAGCACATGGAACTCATGTTCGTCTCGGAGTTCATGATGTCCGGTTGAACCGCCACACGATCACGCGAGCGGCCATGTTGATGATGATGGTCATCACGAACAACACCACGCCGATGCCCACGAGCGCCTTGATCTGCTCCCCGGTGGCTTCGGAGAAGGTGTTGGCGATGACGGCTGCCATACTGTAGCCGGGCCTGACGATGGAGGCATCCACCACGGGAGCCGAACCCACGAGTATGGCCACGGCGATCGTCTCCCCGAGAGCACGCCCCAGACCGAGCATGGCCGCACCCACGATGCCGGCCCGGCTGCGCGGAAGGACGGTCGCCCGGATCATCTCCCAGCGAGTCGCCCCCAGAGCGTAGGCGGCGTGCCGGTCCGCGCTCGGAACGGTGCTGATCACCTCCCGGGTGATCGCGGTGATGATGGGGATGATCATGATCGCGAGGATCACCCCGGCCCCGAAAAGGGACAGTCCCGAGCCCGGCCCGTTGAAGATGGGTATCCAGCCCAGGTACTTGGCCAGGAACTCGGAGACGGGTTGGAGAAACAGGGGAAGAAGGACGAAGAGACCCCAGAGGCCATAGATGACGCTGGGCACGGCCGCGAGCAGATCGACCGCGTAGGTGAGTGGCCGCCGCAGCCGCTTCGGACAGTAGTCGGTGACGAAGAGGGCCACACCCAAGCTGAGAGGAAGCGCGATGACGAGTGCGATCACCGAGGTCACCACGGTCCCGTAGATGAACGACAGGGCGCCATAGGCGTTGTTGCTCGGATCCCAGTCGGAGCTGGTGACGAAAGAGATGCCTTGCGAGCGGAAGACCGGAAGGGCCGTCGTGGTGGTGGAGATCACCATGTAGGCCAGCACAAGAAGCACGACCACCCCGCAGAGAGCGGCAAGCGTCGCGAACACCGGGTCCGCAAATCGGCTGAGCCCTCTGCGGGCCCAGATTGAAGGGGTGCCGGAGTCGCCGGATGCCCCTGCGGCTGCCGGAATGGTGGGGGTACCTCTTCTCATGGTCGGGAGGCTACCCGAGTTGCTGCCGTCGGGTGTTAACATTCGGTTAAACCCGCGTTAATTGTGGAAGTGGCTGGGGGTTCGGATCACCAAGAAGTGCATACTTCTGATCGAGGATGATGTCACCATCTCCGATCTCGTTGCCTACAACCTGCGGCGGGCAGGCTACGACGTCCTGCAGGAACACAACGGGCGCACCGGCCTTCACGCGGCTCTCACCAGGAACGTAGATCTCGTCCTCATGGACCTCATGCTCCCGGGTCTCGACGGCATGGCGGCCAGCCGGGAGATCATCCGCCGGAAACCGTCGCTCCCCATCATCATGCTCACTGCGAGAAGCGAGCGGGAAACCATCCTCGAGGGCTTCGACCTGGGGGCCGACGACTACATCGTCAAACCCTTCGACATCGACCTCTTGCTCGCCCGCATCCAGGCGCGGCTCCGCAGGGCACCCGCCGGGATACCGGCACCGGCTCCTTCCCCCGACGGGGGAAGCCTCATCACCGGGGATCTCGTGCTCGATCGGGATGCGCACGTCATCAAGACCCCGCGGGGCGAGGTGGCCCTCAACCCGAAGGAACACGACCTTCTCGAGCTGCTCCTCTCCCGCCCCGGGCACCTGTTCCCTCGCGAGGAGATCGTCGAGCGGGTTTGGCATCAGAAGTACCTCCCCGCGTCACGTAGTCTCGACGTCCACGTCCGCCGACTCCGAACCAAGCTCGCCCAGATCGGAGCAGGGGTCGAACTCCAGACCGTGAGAAGCGTGGGCTATCGATTGACTCCTCTGTAGGGTCCAGCCGTGCGTCTCCGTTTCAAGTCCCCGCTCGCGCTCGCGCTCACGACGCTCGTGTTCGCCGGCATCGTCGCGCTCGTGGCCGCTCTCGTTCTGCGAGGCGTCTCTCTCGACCGCCTCGAGGACGACATGTCACTCCAGGCCAGGCAGTTCGCCGCGGTACTTCAGCAGGAGACCGAGATCGGCGTCTCTCAGGATACGATGCACCTGCAGGCGCTGACGGATCGGGCCGGAGACGCCGGGAATGTCCGCCTCACCCTCATCGCCCGCGACGGGACCGTCCTGGGCGACTCGGTGGCCGATCCTGCAAGCATGGAGAACCACGCCCACCGGCCCGAGGTGGCCCAGGCGCTCGCGGGAAACGAGGGGCGGGCGCGGCGGCAGTCGACGACCCTCGGCCAGAAAGAGGTGTACGTAGCCGTACCCCTGCCCGAGAGCACCGCGCAGTGGTCCGCCGGGGTCGTACGGACCGCGCTTCCGGCCAGCCGGGTGTCCTCCTTGGTGTCGGCATCATGGAGGGTGCCGCTCATCGTGTGGGCGGTCCTCCTGCTGCCCACCTTGGCGATCGCCTACCTCTTCAGTCGTTCCATCACCTCGCCGCTCGGACGTCTCCAGGCGATGACGAGCCGCGTGGCCTCCGGCGACCTCGGTTTCCGCACGAGCGTGCGGAGCAGGGACGAACTCGGCGACCTGGCGACGTCTCTCAACGCGATGGCCGAGGAGCTGCAGAGCCAGGTCGACCAACTGGGGACGGAGAAGGAACGCCTCACCCAGGTGCTCGCGGCGATGAGCGAAGGCGTCATCGTGGTGGATGACACCGGGCGCCTGCTGCGTGCCAATCCTGCGGCGGAGAACATCCTTCGGACCGACCTCGTGGACCACCTCGGCAGCCCGTTGGTCGTTCTCGCCCGCGCGTTCCCCGACCGCTCTCTGGCGGCCAAGGCGCGACAAGCCGGGGAGCCGGTCACGGAGGTCGTCGACCTGCCCGGCAACCGGCAGCTCGCCGTGGAAGCGGTGCCGCTCCATGCCGGAGACGGACAGAATGCAGGCGTGATGTTCGTCATCCGGGACGAGACGGAGAGGCTCGCCACCGATCGCATTCGCCGGGATTTCGCCACCAATGTGTCTCACGAACTCAAGACCCCCCTGGCCGGCCTTTCCCTGCTCGCCGGAACTCTGAAGCACGCTCTCAGTGAGGACCCGGAGCAGGCGGCCGTGTTCGTGACGCGGCTGGCCTCCGAGATAGAGAGGCTGACGGTGCTCACCGACGACCTCCTCACCCTGTCGCGGGTGGAAGAACCGGGGGCACAACCCGAGAAGGAGTTCACGCAGCTCGACCTGGG
>CAZWAR010000077.1:0-14378 GCA_964631965.1 uncultured Gaiellales bacterium | reverse complement strand
CTAGATGGGGTTCCTCTCTCAGGCCTGGGCAATCGTCCGCAAGGATCTCGTCACCGAGTTGCGCGGAGCCAGCACCATAGTCTCGATGGTGCTGCTCGGTCTGCTCGTGATACTCGTTTTCAACTTCGGCACCGAGCCGGGGAGCGAGAGCGCCGCCTCGGCGCGGTCGGGCGTTCTCTGGGCGGCCTTCTTGTTTTCCGGGGTAATCGCGGTCGGCCGTTCGTTCGCGGCCGAGAAGGAAGCCGGCTGCCTCGACGGCCTTCTCCTCTGCCCGGTCGACCGGGGGGTCATCTACCTTGGCAAACTTCTCGGCAACCTCATCCTGGTGTTCGCCACGGGTGTGGTGATCCTCCTCTTCTTCACGGTTGTCTACAACGCGGGGATAGGCGCCGGCTGGCTTGGCCTGCTGCTGCTGCTCGTTCTGGCGAGCGTGGGCCTGTCCACTCTTGGAACCCTGTTCGCCGCAGTTGCGGCCGGAGTGAGGGCCCGGGACGCACTGCTGACCGTGTTCATCTTTCCTTTGCTGGTACCGCTGGTTATCGGGGCGGCCCACTGCTCGACGCTACTGCTGGAGGGCAAGAGTCTGGCGGAGGCCGGCATGTGGCCGTGGCTCCTGGTGATCTACGACGTCATCTTTCTGGCGGTATCGTTCATTGTCTTCGACTTCGTCGTGGAGGATTAGTATGTTCGGCGATCGCAAACGCCGGGATATCTCGGTGGGGCTGCTGGTGATGGTGACATTCGCCCTCATCATCGTGGCCCTGGTGGCTGCTCTCGTTCTCGCTCCCCGCGAGAAGACCATGGGCGACATCCAGAGGATCTTCTATTTTCACATGCCCAGTGCCTGGATAGCCCTTGGCCCGGCCTTCACCGTGGTCTTCGCGCTCAGCATCGCCTATCTGAAAACGGGCAAGATGGCCTTCGACCGCTGGGCTGCGGCCTCGGCCGAGATCGGGGTGATCTTCACCACGATCACTCTGGTAACCGGGCCCTTGTGGGCCAAGCCCACCTGGGGCGTCTACTGGACGTGGGAGCCGCGCCTCACCACGGCGCTCGTCCTCTGGTTCATCTACGTGGGATACCTACTGCTTCGTTCGACCTCCGGCGAGGGTCCTCGAAGGGCCCGGCTTTCCGCCGTCTACGGGATCGTCGGGTGGATAGACGTCCCCATCGTGTTCCTCTCGATCTGGTTGTGGCGCACCGTCCATCCCCGGCTGCTCACGAGCAGTGGATTCGACATGGATTCGCGGATGGTGGCGGCCCTCATGGTGAGTCTGGGGGCGTTCACGCTGCTCTACGTGTGCCTGCTCGTGCTGCGGGCAGGCACTCTCAACCTGGAGGCGGAGCTCTCCGCGCTGAGGGCGCGCCTGCGACGGAGCCACCGTCGAGCAGGCGAACAATGGGTATCGACCGTCGAGGAGGCGGACAATGAGTGATCTCGGTTTCATAGCCCTGGCCTACGGACTGATCTGGCTGCTTGTGGCCGTCTACGTGTTCTTCATCGCCGGCCGGCAGGCGACACTGCGCCGGCATGTGGAGCAGCTGCAGATGGAGGTGGAGGAAGTCGCTCCCAAGGTGGGCATGCCGAGAAGCCAGGCTGCTTCGGTTGCGGGCACGGCGGCAAGTAGTGCCTCAGCCGCCGGTGCGGTCGACAGCCGCTGACGTCTGCGCAGTCAGCGGCGCCGCTTCGTGCGGGGGAACAGACGACGCCTGACCCAACCCAGCAAGATCCCGCCCGGTAGGGCAACGAACGCTCCTGCCGCCATCGGCACAGCAGCCGAATCGGAGGTGGTCGTCGTGCTGGCGGCCGGGGGCTGAGCAGTGGTCGCGGTCGTGTCGGTGGATGGCGGCAGTACGGTGGTGTTTGTATCAAGCTGAGAAGCTTCCGCCGTCGTCGTGGTGGTGCCGCTGGGCGGAGGCACCGTCGTTGGTGGGGCTTCGCTCGTCGAAGTCGCACCGGAGTCACTCGCCGTCGTTTCCGTGGATGTGTCGGTCGGTTGGCTCGTCGTGTCGGTCGTCGAAGAGGTCGTGGGGCCGATCGTCGTAGTGGTGGTGGTCGTGACAGACAGGTCCACGATGGGGATATCGGATATCTCGGCCAAACCCTTCAGGACCAGATAGGGGTCGACAGCCGGGCCTCCCCCGACATATATCTCAAAATGCAGATGCATCGGCCCGCCCCCCGCATCACCCGTGTTGCCGGCAGCACCGAGCACCTGCCCGGCAACCACTCGGGCCCCCTCGTCAATCCCTTCCCGTATAGAAGAGAGGTGGGCGTAGTAGTACGAATTGCCGTCGTCGCCCCTGAGCCATACGGTGAGGCCGCCCAGCCCGGAGTCGACCCTGTTGGCCGATGCGACCACGCCGTCGACCACAGCCACCAATGGGGTGCCCCCGGCGCACATGATGTCGCAGCCCGCGTGCAGATGGTACTCACCCGCATAGCGCGGGGCGCCGAAACTGTCGACGAAATCATTGGGCCCCTGGACCGGGAAGACCCAGCCTGGTCGCACCACTTGGTACGCGACCACGGCGTCGTAGGTCACGTGGCCTTCCCCGCCCGAGGCCAGGGTCCCGATATCCCAGCGGATGGCGCCGCCATCCGACGCCCCGCCATCGCTGACCGCCACGAGGGACGCCACGTGGGACGCATCCAGCTGAACGCGGAGCATGACGCCGGTGACTTCCCCAGCTCCCGGGTTGGCATAGTTGATCCGATAGCGGACCGTATCCCCAGGGCTGACGTCACCGCTGCCGTCGAGATCGTCGTAGCCCGTGGACTCCTGACCGAGTGTGAGAGCAGCCGGGTAGGCGTCCGCCCCATCCGGGGCAAGCGCCGCCGACGGAGCCGGTGCCGACACTCCCGGCACCATCAGCGGCACGCGAGCCGAGGCACTCAGGGTCTCTCGGCTGTCGGCCGCCAGATAGGCGGTGTTCACCACCACCGTATCCACAGCGGGCGACGATGGTGTCGTGGACTCTGTGGTCGTCGTGGCTGTCTCGGTGGTGGGGGCGGCTTCGGTGGACGAGGTGGTGTCCGAGGGCGTGGGGCTCGACGTGGTCGTCCCACCCGCATCGCCGGCCATCACCCAGACGGAGACCGACGAGGAGACCGCGGGGAGATTCTCGACCGCGAGCGTCGCGGTCGCAACCACCTCGATAGCACCCTCGGCGACGGTGCCGCTGTCGCTCGGGACGGTCCTAGAGGTGGTGTCCGGCCCGGACGGGTCCACGCTGTCGCTCGTGGTGTCCACAGTCTCGCTTGTGGTATCCGTCGTCGGCCCGGTTGTGTCGGTCGCGGATGGGCCGGGGTCGGGAGACGCCGTGGTGTCGGTCGTCGATACCAGGTCCCCGGATGCGACCGTGGTGTCGGTCGTCGATACCGGGTCGTCGTCGGCGGCCAAGGTATCGGTCGTCGACGGAGCAGCAAGTCCGGTCGTCGCCGTGGTGGTGCTCCCGGTCCCGCCATCAGTGCCACTTGAACTCGAAGAGGCGGTGGTCGTGGTCGACTGCATGGCAGCAAAGGTAGCATCGTCCTGGAGCACGACCGCACAGGAGACGGAACCGGACGATCCCACAGCAAGGTCCCCCAGGTTCCACTCGATGGCGGATCCGGTCAGCACGCCGGCGTCGCTGATCTCTTCCCCCGTCGCGGTGTACGGGGCATCCGTCTGCACATGGAGAGTAACCCCGGACATGTCTTCCGGCCCGGGGTTGGCATAGTCGATCTGGTAGTGAACCCTGTCCCCCGGACTCAACACGCCGTCGCCGTCAAGGTCGTCATACCCTGACGACGACAGGTCGAGCACGAGCGACTCCACGACCGGCATGAAGCCGGTGCCGTGCGGGTGGCAGCTCACACAATCGTTCGGAGCACCGGACATACCCGCCGCTTCCTGAGTAGCCGGATCGCCGTGGATACCAGCGAGGTCGTGGCAATTCGCGCATACCGAGGCGCCGTCCGCCCGCAGCAGGTTGGTGCTGGGCGCGTCGTGCAGCACGTGGCACTCCGCGCAGGGCACCCAGAAAGGAGAGTCCGAGGCCCTCGTGCTCTCGACGTTCGTATGCGTGCGGATCGGGGGCGCTGAGACGTCGACTGAAGCGGTGCCGGAATCCGAGGACGCAGGCGCCGGAGGCAAGGTCTCGGCCTGAGCCGCACTGAGCCCTACGGCCAGAGCGAACACGCCCCCGAGGAGCAGCGCGATCCACAGCCGCGCGTAGCGGGGTTCGCCACGCGTCAGAGGCTCCTTCATCCGCCGCTTCCTCCATCCGGACCCCAACGCTCCCCACGCCCCCGGGTTCACCGTGTCCGCCTCCTAGATCGTGTCGTCGCGGGCTGCCGCGGTCGTCGTGGTCTCGGAGCCGGGTGCCGTTGATGGCCCCGAGGCCCCAAGCGCGAAGACGAACAATCCGTTGAAGCGGTCGACCACATAGAGCTTGTTGTCGATGATCTTCAGGCCGTGCGGAGCCTGGAAGAGCGAGCCCGAATTCGGATCGTCCGGATCGGCTCGGCCGATGAAGCCGAGAAAGGTCCCAGCCCCGTCGAAGACCTGTACGGCCGCTTGCAGCCCGTCACTCACGAAGACATGGCCCGCATCGTCCACGGCGATGGCCTTGGCCCGGGAGAACTGGCCCGCTTGGTCGCCGAGTTGGCCGAAGGACGAGATGAACTGCCCGTCCGGCGAGTACTTCTTGATCTGCGAGTTGTACATGTCGACAACGTACACATTGCCCTCATTGTCGAGCGCCACGCCGACCGGTGCATTGAATCCGGTGTCCGACGCGTCAGCCGCGCCCGTGCCGACGTTCCAGATGACCTTGCCGTCGCCGTCGTATCGGATGAGGCGGTTGTTGTTCGCATCGCTCACCACGAACGAGCCGTCCTCGTAGACGGCGATCCCCACCGGTCGCGGCGGGAGCGCATCCGCCGAGGCGGCTCTCTCCAGGCTTATGACCCGGCTGACAGCCCCCGAGGCGTCCACGACGAGGACCCGGCCCGAATCCGAGTCGGCCACGTACAGCTCGCCCTGGTCCGTGGTGATGGCCATGGGAGTGGCGAGGCTGAGTTGGGGATCGACCTTCGTGTCCAACACGGTGAACTGCGTGCCGTCGCCACTCACCTCAAGGAGGCGGCCGTGCGCCGTGTCCACCAGATACATGTTTCCGCCGAGGAGCGCCACGTCGGCGGGCTGATCCGCCTGGGTAGCGGCGTCCAGAGGTACGTGCAGCACCAGCGTGGCCGGCCAGATCTTATCAGTGACCGGCCGGTCCCCCTCGGTCTGCTGCCCGGCAATCGGAGGCACCTCCGGCTCCCCTCCGGTCAGAAAGATGACGCTGAGGACCACCGCGATCGCAACCACGACAACGGCCCCGCCGATGCCGATAAGGTATCTACGCCGTCTCGATTCCATAGGGTCTCCTCCCCCACCACCACAGACCTGCTTCGAGAAGGCGCCGCAGCGCGACCGGTCTGCTGGTACGTGGAAAGGCGCCACTGTGGCATTGCGCCCGCAGCGACGCCCCTCCGAGATTCGCCCCCCGCGCGGTCTCCCGCGCGGGGGGTTGGTACAACTTGGTCAAGCTACATCCCGATGATTAGTGGCAGTTGACGCACAGCCACAGGGTGTCGGGGTCGGTCGGGTCAACCGGAATGGGATCCCCTTCCGCATCCCTCAGCGGGTCGAGATGCATCGTGTTCAGAGTGTGAACACCCTCTGGATCGATAGCAGTCGGCTGAGCGCCGTGCGGCGTGTGACAGGATCCGCACTCGACCACAGCGTTGGCGGCGGTCGACTTGAAGTGAGTCGTGGGATCGTACAGCCGGGTGCCGCTGTAATCACCGGTCGCCGGCACCCAGACGGCATCCAACGGAGTGCGGGAGTTCTGGGTCGCGCCGGGGACTACTTCGAGGGCGTGGTTGGTGGCATGATCCGTGTTACCGGAGTGGCAACTGGAGCAGAAGACACCACCCGGGGTGATCGCATACCAGCCCGGGGTTCCATGACTCGAGTACCGTTCGTACTTCAAGAACGAGGTGTTCCCGTCGTCGTGCGGGTCGTGGCAGAGGTCGCAGTCGCGGCCTACGCCGTACGGCTCGCCCGTGGACGCTCGAACCGCTGTGGCGGCCCTGGTACGATGGCTCGTGTAAGCCGTCGAGAACGCGGTCGAGAGACCTACGGTGGCGACGCTACCGTCATGGCAGCTGTAGCACAGCGGCTTGATGGCCGAGCTCACGTCGGTGTCGACCACGGCGTCGTTGATGCCGCCGCCGCCGGTGGCGTTGGGCGCATTCTTCCACAAGAAAGCGCCTTGGGCCCCATGCGGGATGTGGCAGCTGTCGCACGGGTTGGCGCCCGGGATGGAACGCATGACGTTGTGCACGCTGCCCGCGACCATGGACTTGTCGGCAGTATGGCTGTCGAAGTCGTACGACGCCAACGCCGGGCCGGCGAACGCCATGAGTACCACGACGAAGGCCACAGTGGCCGCGAAGACCAGGCTGACCCTTTTGGTCTTACCCCTCAATTTCCCTCCTTTCGAGATTTTGCTCGAGATTTGCCTGCTGGTTCCTAGAACTCGATGGAACGATGCGCCGCAAGGTGACAGGCCATCTTGGACCGACAGCCGAGGGCTCGTCCCGGTCTATTCGATGCCCTCTCACCCCCCTTCCCGCGCACGACGCGATCCAGCTTTTCACGTCACGCGATGCGGCACATGCACTGACCGGTGGGTCACAATGGTTAGTGGCCCACTCTTCATAACTACTCTACCGGGGGTCGCCAAAGAAATTGCTAAGAGGTGAGGGGCATCCACTAAAGAAGGCCTAAGAAGGCCTAAGAAGCCACCGAGAAGGCGCGGTAATCCGGCGGACTCCCGCCTCAGGTCCGCTCGTCGGAGCCTTGCTCTGCGTCAGAGGCCCGGAAGCTGTAGCCGACCCCGGGATAGGTGAGGATGTACTCGGGGTGACGAGGGTCCTTCTCCAACTTGTTCCGCAGGTAACCTATGTAGACCCACACGTATTGGACTTCCTTGTGGTAGGCGCTGCCCCACACCCGCGCCAACAACTCTTCGCGCAGCATCACGCGGCCGGCGTTCCGGCACAATTCAGCCAGCAGCTTGAACTCGGTGGCGCTCAGGCGCACCTCCTCGCCGCGCATAACGGCCTTGCGCCGCTGGAAATCGAGGACGAAGTCCCCGGTGCGGAACTCGCCTCCGCTGCCCTCTCCATCGGCCGCCCACACCCGCCGGAGGAGCGCCCGTACGCGGGCGAGCAGTTCCGGGGTGCTGAAAGGCTTGGTGAGGTAGTCGTCGGCTCCAGCGTCCAGCCCCTCGACCTTGTCGTTGTCGTTCGCCCGGGCGGTCAGCATGAGGATGGGCAGGTTCGACTCCTCCCGCAGGCACCTGCACACTTCGAACCCGTCCATGTCGGGAAGCCCCACGTCCAGGATCACCAGGTCGGGGCCCCTGGCCGCAGCGGCCCGGAGAGCACCCTTGCCGTCATGGGCGACGCTCACCTGATAGCCGCTGGCCTTCAGTTCGCTTCTTAGAAACGCGAGCAGGCGAGGCTCGTCGTCGACTACTAGAATCCGGCCCTGGTGCACTACGTATCCCCCGTGTGTCGATCGGTCGGCAGAAGGAAGTAGAACGTACTCCCCTTGCCGGCCTCGCTTTCCACCCATATGCGGCCCCCGTGGGCCTCAACGATGCCCCTGCAGATGGGAAGACCGAGACCGGTGCCTCTCGGTCGCGTGCCGCTACCCCCGTCTCCGCGGTAGAAAGGCTCGAAGATGCGCTCATACTCGTCGGAGCGCAGTCCGACACCCCGGTCGGAAACCGCGAACCGGATGTCGTCGCCGACCAGTTGTGCCGACACCGTGACCGGCGCCGGCGGCTTGGAGAAGTTCAGGGCGTTCATGAGAAGATTGCCCAGCACCTGATGCACGCGCTCGGGGTCCGCCCATGCAGGAGGCAGATCGGGGTCGACCATCATCTTGAGCGACCGGCCCCTCGCCACCGGACGGATGGCGGCAACAGCCCGCTCGACGGCTGCGGCCGGCGGCAGGGCCACCTGATTGAGACCGGGGAGCCCTGCTCGGATCCGAGACATGTCGAGGGACTCTTCCACCAGGGTGGTCAGACGGTCGCAGTCCTGGTCGATGGCGCTCAGATACTCCCGCTGCATCTTGTCGGTCCGCCTGACATCGGTCCGCAGCAAGGCGGTCGCATAGGCCTTTATTCCGGCGAGCGGGGTCCGCAGTTCGTGTGACACCGTAGACACCAACTGCGAACGGAGGTGGTCCAGTTCTCTCAGGGCCTCCACTTTTCCCGCTTCGGTGAAGAGCCGGGCGTTCTCGATGGCAATGGCCGCATGACTGGCGAAGCCCACGAGCATGGAGACATCCTCCTCCAACAGCTGGTTGGCGGATGCGCTGCCGACGTAGAGGACGCCGATGACCCTGCTGCCCGCTTGAAGGGGCACCGCGATAGCCGAACAGACGCCCTCCGCCCACTCGGCTTCCTGTTCCGCATGACCGAAGCGGCCGTCGGCCGCATAGTCTGCAGTCCACACGGGTGCGCCGCTCGAGACCGCCAGTCCCCCGAGCCCCTGCTCGCGCCAAGGCTCTTGGTGCACTACCTTGACGGTCTGGTTGCCGGCCGAGAGGCTCACCGTGGTCTCCAGCCCCTCGTAACCGAAGAGAATGAGTTGGGCCTTCTCCATGCCGAGGAGCGTGGCCGCCTCGGAGACGATGCGTTCCAGGACGTGGTCCAGGCTTTCCAGGGCGGAGATCTCCGTCGCGATACCCAGGAGTGAGGAAGCACGGGCGGCTGCTCTCTGCTGTTCCAGGTAGAGTAGGGCCCGGTCGATGGCCAGGGCGACCTCACTGGCGATCGAGCGCAGGAGGCCCACGTCACGCTGGGAGAAACGGCGCGCTTCGCCGAAAGCGAGCCCCAAGGAGCCGACCGCCTGCCCCCCGAAACACAGGGGCGCCACGACCAGCGACCCCAGGCCAGCGGCAGACAGCGAGGCGTACTCGGCTCGGACCTCTTGGGGCGACAGATCGATCGTGACGGGCTCCGCCGAAGTATCGTGTCTTTGACCGTTCCCATTCCGGCACGTCTCCCGCAGCAGCTCGCGTAGTTCCGCCTCCGGCAATTCCCGGCCGGCCTGCCACATGGTTTCGCCGCCGCGGGGAGAGAGGAGAACCGTCACCGCCTCCGCCTCGAAGACGACGCCCACGGTCTGAGTCACATGGGTCAACACCCGGCCGAGGTCCAGCGAGTCGCTCGCGGCCAGCATCACCTCGTTGAGCGCCAAGAGTTCCCGGTTGCGCACGAGCAGGTCTTCGGTCTTCTCCTGCACCCGCTCTTCGAGCACGGCATTCCAGGAAACCATCTGCGAAAGGGCGGCGGCGAGCCTGCCACGCACCGTGTCGAAGGCGTGAGCCAACCGCCGTATCTCTCCCACGCCCACAGCGGCGACCGGCTGTTCGAGATCACCCTCGGCGATCCTTTCGCACGCCACCATGAGCCGGTTGAGCGGCCGAACCACTCCCGTTCCGGCCAGCCATGCCATACCGAGGGCCACCAGGAAAAGTACGACGCTCCCCCAGATGAGCGGCCATTGGAGATTGCTGAGCGGCGCCAGGACCTCGCTCTCCGACTGAGCCGCCACCACTCCCCAGCCGGCGCTGGCCACAGGGGCGAACGCCATCAGTTGCCGGTCGGATACCGGACCGGTGGGCGCATGACACGTGTGACATCTGGTGACCTGCGGCTGCCCCTCGACGAGAAGGGTCGCCAGCCGCTCCTGGTGCTCGGTATTGCCGAAGCTCCGGTCGGGGTAGATGTCCACCACCGAGCGTCCTTGGGCGTCGAAAATTTGGGCGTACCCGGTCTGCCCGAGCGCCAGAGGTTGAATGGTCTCGACAAAACCGGAGTCGGCCAAGCGGATGACTCCGAAGAGGATGCTGCCCTCCTGGCCGCCGCCGGCGCTGAGCGGGACTGCCAAGAGAAGCGACTGCTGAAGGCCGAGACCGAATGGAAGAGCGCTGCTCACGCCGGGCCCCCCGTCCCCCGCGAGCGCCCTCAGAACCGCGGCCTGAGGCAGGATGCCGCCGACCGGCACACCCGGAAGGGGATCGCTGCCGGCGACCAACCGGCCGGCGCTGTCCGCCAGATAGACTCCTCCGGAAAAGGGGTCGTCCCCATCCCTGTCGACGAGAGGACCCTGCTGCTGAGGGCCGCTACTCTGCTCGGCCAACGTCTGCGCGATCTCGCGCAGTTGCCCCTGGGCCTGGCGCACCAAGCCATCGATCCGCGCCGCCGCCAGTTGCACGCTCACCTCTCGCTCCTGCTCCATCTGAGCCTGGGCCTGCTCCCTGGCGTGCCCGCCCCAGATGGCGAAGAAAGCGAGCCCCGCGGTGACAACGAGCAGAACCAGGATGACGATCCGAAGCTGCAATCCTATGCTGGTTATGCGAGGCATATAAGCTCAATCGCGCGAATGCATATTGCTATCATCACCAAAGTAATGATTGCGGTCTCCGCATTATAGTAAATGTCTTTGATGCCGCCAACACTCGCTCTTAGGGCTTCCTTAGCGTCAGGCCCTCTCGTCTTAGGCTTTTCTTAGGTAACCCCGAGTAAAGTATGCGCAGGAGGGCGGTGTGCATTCTTTCACGGCTGAAAGAGTCGGCTTGAACCGTCCGGCATGTTTGGGACGGGCGAGAGGAGTCGTTGCATGAGTATCCGCCGGCGCACGCCAAGGGGCGGGCTTCGCGTGGCTCTGTTCCTCGCACTCGGAATCGCGTTGGCCGGAACCGCCGTTCTCGGGTTCGCCACCTGGTTGAACACCGAATCCGCCTCGGCCGCGCCGGCCCCCACCGTCGAGAGCACCCTGGATGGGGACGGCTACGACGTCACCAGCGACACCCTACCTCCGGGTGGAGTCATCCCCCCGGCCAGCGCCATGTCATCGCAGACACCCGAAGATCCCACCGCCCCCCGCGAGTATGTGGACAACAACCACTGTCTCGACTGCCATGGCGACCCATCGCTGGTCGATCTCATGACAAAGGAGTTACCTGACGGCACCTCTGTGCCGCTGTACGTCGATAGGGCCGGACTCTCGCACTCGGTCCATCGCTTCAACGACTGCACCGTCTGCCACACCGCGAACCCTCACGACGTGGAGACCCCGCTCACCAAGCTCTCCCTGGCCGAGAAATGCGGCTCGTGCCACGAGTATCAGTACGCCCAGTATATTGAGAGCGTGCATGGAGCCCCGCAGGTCAGCGGCAACAGCGACCCGGCGACCTGCGTCGACTGCCACAGTGCCACCTCCAACCCGCACAACATCGAGCGGGTGCTGGATCCTTCAGCCACCGCCTATCCGAAGAACATCGCCGAGACGTGCGCCAAGTGCCATGACGACTCCCAGCTCATGGCCAAGTACGGCATCGTGGAGAAGGTCTACGAGACGTACATGAGATCGTTCCACGGCAAGGCCATGAGTCTCGAGAACCAGAGCGCCTCGCTGCAGCAGTTGGACAAAGCGACGTGCGTCAACTGCCACGGCGCGCACAACATCGCCCTGGTCTCGGACCCCGACTCCCCTGTCGCAGGCATGGACAACCTGGCCAAAACCTGCCAGCAGTGTCATGAGGGCGCGGACGCCGAGTTCGCCAAAGGCTTCCTGGGCCACAAGGAAGCCGAGCCCACCAATATCCCCGCGGTCTATTGGGGGGAGAAGTTCTTCTACGTTCTGACCCGCACAGTCCTCGCCGGCGGAGTCGTTCTGGTGGCGGCCCCGATCGGGAGGAAGGTCGTGGTGGACCGAGTCAAACGGTGGAAGAAAACCAAGCGCGCCGAACCGCAGCAGGAGACTCGCGAGGAGTCCACGCCTGCGCCCGAACACCAGCAGGACGAGCGGGAGGAATAGGTTAAATGGCCACGACCGGACCTGTCGATCGGGTGGATGGCGGCTTCATCCGTCGCTTCGATGCGCACCAGCGCATCCAGCACATCATGATGTTCTCCTCGTTCATCATCTTGGCCATCACCGGTCTGCCCCAGAAGTTCAGCGAGTGGGCGGTCAGCGAATGGTGGATCGGGCTGTGGGGCGGCATCGGCAACCTGCGGTTGGTACACCGCGGGGCCGCCTACATCATGATGGCCTGTTTCGCCTACCACCTTGTGTATCTCCTGGTGTCGATCGTCATTCTGAGGCGCCCGTTCCCGACCCACATGCTCCCCAGACTCCAGGACGTCAAGGACCTGATCCAAGACCTCAAGTACAACGTGGGCCTCACCGACGAGGCCCCCCAGTTCGGCCGGTTCAGTTACCGGGAGAAGTTCGACTACTGGGCGGTGGGCTGGGGCCTCATGATCATGGTGGGCGGTGGGCTCGTCCTCATGTTCCCCGTGGCCGCCACCAAGATCCTACCCGGATGGGCCGTGCCCCTCGCGCTCGTGGCCCATAGCGACGAGGCCGTCCTCGCCGTCGGCTGGATCCTCATCGTCCACATGTACTTCGCGCATCTCCACCCGCTCGTGTTCCCGATGAACAAGTCGATCTTCACGGGCAGGGTGCCGATCCACCAGTACAGAGAGGAACACGGCCTGGAATTCGCCCAGATCGCGGCCGCGTCCGAGGGACCCCTCGTCGAAGAGGGCCCGGAGCCGGCTCCTGGTGTGGGCGCGCCTGGAATCCTCGAGCCCGTTCCGGCCGAGCAGGCCTTGGCTCCCGGCACAGACGGTTGACGTCGTGAGCCGGATGCGACGCCTCACGAGTAGGACCCGAGCCCCGCTCATACTGGCGCTCACGTTGCTGGCGGCCGGATTGGTGGGTCTCGGCCTCACCACCAGTTCGTCCACGGCTCTTGCAGACGAGCCGAGCACGACGGAGTCCTCCGCGCCCGACGCGGCAGAGGGAGGCGTTCCCCCGGGCGGCGTCATCCCTTCGTCGGGGCCGGCCGACTCGTACGATCCCAACGCCGTCAAGATGTTCGTCGACCAGACCGGCTGCCTCTCCTGCCACGGGAACCCTTCGCTGACCGGTCTCATGACGAAGACCCGCCCCGACGGGTCGACCATCGCCTTGTACGTGGACACCCAGGCCTCGGCCAACTCGGTCCATCGCTACAAGGACTGCACCGAGTGCCACGGGGCCAACCCGCACGATGAATCCTCCCCGCTCACGAAGCTCTCCCTCAGCGCGAAGTGCGGCTCCTGCCACGCGTACGAATACGACCAGTGGAAGGAAAGTGTCCACGGCGCGCCCCAGTTCACCGGGAACAGCGATCCTGCCACCTGCACCGACTGCCACAGCGCGACGGGGAACCCCCACAACGTGGTGAGGGTCCTCGATCCCCTGGCCACGACCTATCCCAAGAACATTGCCGATACGTGCGGCAAGTGCCATGACGATCCCAGTCTCATGAACAAGTACGGCATAGTCGAGAAGGTCTACGAGTCGTATATGAGGTCGTTCCACGGCAAGGCGATGAAGCTCTCGCCCGCGAACAGCGGGGTGCGGCAGTTGGATACCGCGACCTGCGTGAACTGCCACGGCTCCCACAACATCAGTTCGACGTCCGACCCGGCCGCTCCGGTGGCGGGCATGGACAACCTGATCGACACCTGCAAGACCTGCCATCCAGATGCCGGCCCGGAATTCGTCACCGGCTTCGTGGGGCACAAGGCCGTGAACTCCGACTACCTGCCGGAGGTGTACTGGGGAGGTAAGTCTTTCTACATCCTCAGCCGCGCCATGTTGGCGGGAGGCCTTCTGATCGTCGCAGGTTCGATCAGCATCCGCACGGTTTCGTGGACAACAAAGCTATTCAGGCGGCCCAGACGGAAGAAGAAGGACGAGGAGGAGGAGTAACAGCCATGTCCTCGCGCATCGTTGTCGAAAAGTCGAAGACTCGCGTCTCCATTACCCGGTTCGACGTCCATCAGAGGGCACAGCATATCCTCCTCATCGTCTCGTTCTTCATCCTGGCCGTCACTGGTCTGCCCATGAGGTACAGCGAGTGGGGCATCAGCGGATGGTGGATATCCGTGTGGCACGGCATCGACAACGTGCGGGTGGTACATCATTACGCCGCGTGGGTCATGATCGTGGCCTGCGCCTACCATCTCGTCTACATCATCGTCAGCCGCCCCTTCTCCGCCGCGATGCTGCCCCGGCTGCGGGACGTCAAGGACTTCATCCAGGACATGAAACACACGTTTCGCATCAGCAAGGAAGCGCCCCAGTTCGACCGGTTCAGCTACCGCAACAAGGCCGCCTACTGGATCGTCTATCCCGGCGCACTCGTGATGATCATCACCGGCCTCATCCTCCTCTACCCCACCTCGGCCACCACGCATCT
>CAZWAR010000076.1:0-14422 GCA_964631965.1 uncultured Gaiellales bacterium | reverse complement strand
GGAACTCCGGCTCCGCGGGGTTCTTGGCCTTGACCAGGGAGAGGATCTCACCGGCATAGTCCCGCATACGTTCCTCCGTTCGCCCGAAGCTTCATCGGCCGGGCACGGTTGCGCGAAAGGTGGCTCGCGGTCCATCATAAATCTACGCTATGTTGCGCGTCCACAAGGGAGAGGCGTCCATGGAGAACTACAAACCGACATCCTCACCGGGCGCACCGCCCGCGCAGCCCGGTCCTCCGGCCCAGGGTCCCTATCAACAAGGTCCCTATCAGCAAGGTCCGGGGCAGCCAGGTCCGGGGCAGCCCGGTTCCAGGAGGAGCCGGAGGTACCGCTACCGTTCGCTCTTCTGGCCCTTGATCCTCATAGGGGCCGGGGTCATCTGGCTCCTGTACAGCTTAGACGTATTCTCGGCCTCCAATCTCGCCGTGGTCGGACTCGTATGGCCGGTCTTCATCATCGCGATAGGGGTGGACCTCATCCTGGGACATCGTTCGCCGGTCGCGGGCGCGGTCGTTGCGGTGGTCGCGCTCGCCATCATCATCGTGCTCATGGGTATCGGCCCGGGCTTGGGATGGGTGGGGGACACCGAGCTCAAGACCGAGAGTCTCAGCACCCCTCTGGGTGACGCCACCCAGGCGCAGATCGAGCTGACGCTGTCCGGCTACACCACCTCGATCCACGCGCTACCGGAAGCTACGGGTCCGAATCGTCCACTCCTGGCCGCGACCATCACTCACCGTGGGACTGTCAAGTTCAGTGCCGAGGGAGATACCAGCAAGACGGTGACCCTCCGTTCCGACAATGGCTGGCAATGGTGGCAGCGCATCGGGGCCGATACCGAGAAGCCCTGGGACATCGGTCTGGCACCGAACGTGCCCTTGAACATCCTCGTGTTGGCGTCGTCGGGCTCCAACACTATCGACCTCACCGGGCTGGAGTTGCGCAAGTTGGAGTTGGACGCCAGTTCGGGCGATAGCCAGGTGGTGTTGCCGGGCGGGGATCAACTCAGTGCCACCCTCCCCGAGGTGGATCTCCAGAGCAGTTCCGGGCGCATGGAAGTCCTCGCGCCCGACCGGTCGGCGTCGATCATGAACATACAGATGAGTTCAGGCGATACAAAGGTGACTGTCGGCAACGACTCCTCGCTGGACATACGCTTCCGAGGCTCGAGCGGAGATTTCTCGCTCGTCGTCAGAAACGGTCAGGCGCTGCGGGTCGAAGTGCGCCAGGTCTCGTCCGGGAACGTGAAACTGCCCGACGGGCTCATGCGCATGTCGGGCAGCGGCGACGAAGGCGTGTGGGAGACGGCGGGATACGACACCGCCGCCAACGGGGTGAGCCTGCTGATCGAGACGATGAGCTCCGGTCAGGTGGAAGTGCAGGTCGAGGGCTGATCGTGGAGCTGCGGCGGACGACGAGGGAGCAAGTCGCCGAACTGCGGGCGGCCAAGCTCCTGCAGACCGATCTGTCCGTCTCCCCGGGGTTCTACACCGGCCTGGCTGACGAGGCCGAGCCTTTTCTGATCGTGGAGGGCGCTGTGTCCGCAGGGGGAGGCCTCCCCGGCGCCGCAGCGGCGAAGCAGGCTGAGACCGTCCTGGGGTATGCGCTTCTCCTCAATAGAGAGCACGATGGTCACGTTCATACCACCCTGGTGGAACTGGGGATGAGTGCGGAAGACTCGGATCGGTATGAGGACGTACTCGACGTCATCCGAGACACGGTCGCTCCCGTGGCCTATCTGGTGCGGACCGACGACTGTGGACTGAACGCGGCTCTGCTCGCCCGCGGCCTGCAGGTGGAGGCGACGGCTCTTGTGCTCGTGCCGCAGCGGAAGTGGGGGGCGGTCGTGACCGCGGCGCCCGCACCTCCGGAGGATGGCCCGCCCGGGGCCGAGCTGTCCGCCGGTCGTTCTCGCGCCGCAGGCGTCGAAGCGCCGGAGCCCCGTCTCGGATTGTTCCCCCTGAGCCGCACTCATGTGGCCGCCGTCGCCGGCCTTCTGTCCCCCGACGAGCCGGAGGAGGGGCAGCCGGGCGGTCACCATCGCCATGGGCCGACCGCTGAGGAAACACTCGATCAGGTGCGGGCCCTGGCCGACACCGGCGAAGCGTGGGTATTGCAGGAGGACGGAGCACCGCAGGCGGTCCTGGCCCGGCTTAGGGCGGAAAAGGGCGGGTACGAGTTGCTCGACTTCGTGGTCGCGCAAGGCGAGGAAGCCGGACTCGCATGGGCGTTCTCCCGGGTCACCGAGGAAGTGATGGCTTCCGGGCGCAGACCGGTAGCCGTCATCGACGCGCTGGACCCGGTGCGGCGTCGCATCGTGCGCTCGGCCGGCTACTATACCGCGGCCGCCTACGTGGTCTTCTACGACCCGGTGGCCGGCCGCCCCAGCGTCCCGACGGTGACCCTCGAGGACGTGCAGGGGATGATCAAGCGGAAGGAGAGGTTCCACCTGGTTGACGTCATGGGAGAGGAGCACTGGAAGGCCGGCCACCTTCCCGGCTCGGAATGGATCGACTTCCGCGGGCTGGGTCGGGAAGCGCGGAAGCGCTACAAGCAGGACGATACCATTGTCGTCTACTGCAACGGCTTCACCTGAGAGGCGAGCAGTATCGCGGCTGATAAGCTACGACAGCTAGGTTTCACACGAGTATGGGATTTCGCCGGCGGTCTCAACGATTGGGTGGCCGCGGGCCTGGAGCTGGAGGCCGGATGAGGAGTTCGCTTGTGGACAGGGGAGCCGTCGAACGGCTGTTCCTGATCGCGGGGGCCGTCCGGGCGGGGATCGTGGATGCGTTGGCTTCCGGGAGAGAGGCGACGGCGGCGGAAGTGGCTGCGAGCGCGAAAGCCGATCCCCGGGCTACGGAGATCGTCCTGGAGGCGCTTGCCGGGGAGGGCTTGGCGGAGCGCCGAGGACCGGTCCCCGAACCGCAGCTTGCCCACACTGCGAGCAGTCCTGTGGCCGGAACCGTCGGGCAAGGCGACCGCACGGAGGCGACGGCCTCGGACCCCGGACCTGGGGGAGCGCCGTCGTATCGGCTGACGCTCCTCGCCCGCGAGCATCTGGTCGATCCCGGACCGCAGCTCGAGCGGTGGCAGCTTCTCCACCAAGCCCGCAAGATCCGGGGGTGGTTGGAGTTGCCGGAGATCATCAAGACCGGCGCGACCCCACCTCGCGACGAGGCGAAGCGCGACGTCAAGACCATGGTATCGGCCATGGGAGAGCGAGACCCGGCCGTGGTCGAAGAGGTCGTCGAGCTCTGTCTGACCTATGCCGGCCCGATCCACACGATGATCGACGTGGCCGGGGCGGTGGGGCACGTAGCCCGGCGTTTCTGGCAGTGCGGGGTTCGGGCCACCCTCTTCGACCGTCCGGCGGTCATGTCCATCGCCGAGGAGTACCTGGGGGAGGACGCGAAGGACATCGCGAGGGTCGGTGGCGACCTCACGGTCGCGCTCCCCGCCGGCCCCTTCGATCTGGCCTTCTTCGGCAACGTCCTTCACATCTACGACCCGCACACCTGTGCCCGGGTCATGCGTGAAGCCTTCTCTATGGTGGCGCCGGGCGGGACCATAGGCATCCAGAACTACGTATGGGGGCGGAGTCCGCGGGCGGCGATGTTCGCGGTCAACATGCTGCAATCGGTGGAGAACGGAGGAGTCTGGAGCGAAGCGATGTATCGCCGATGGTTGGGCGATGCCGGTTTCGGAAACATCCAGACGTTCGACCTGGAAACGGTTGAAAGTCAGTTGATATTGGCCAAACGGCCTGCGGCCGGGACTGGAGACTGAGGGACCTATGGAGCGTTACTTGTTGCGGGACGACATCTGGTGGGTGGGGGCTATCGACTGGGACGTGCGGGATTTCCATGGTTACGAAACACCGCGCGGAACCACGTACAACTCCTACCTCATCCTCGACGAAAAAGTGGCGCTGATCGATGGTTGCCGGGACGGCTTCGGCCCGGAGATGCTCGCCAGGGTAAAGGGTTGTTGCGGCATAAGACCGGTCGACTACATGGTGATCAATCACATCGAGCCGGACCACTCCGGAGCCATCCCCTGGCTGCTCGAGCAGTTGCGCCCGGAACGGGTCTTCTGCTCGAGGAGGGCCAAGGAGGCGCTGGGCTACCTGTTCGGGCTGGAGTGGGTGGAACGCTGGGAGCCGCACGTGGTGGGGACGGGCGACGAACTCTCCCTTGGCCGACACACCCTGCAGTTCATCGAAGCGCCCATGGTTCACTGGCCCGACAGCATGTTCACCTACGTCAAAGAGTCGAAGACCCTGCTTCCCAACGACGCGTTCGGGCAGCACATCGCCACGTCCCGGCGCTTCGCCGACGAGATCGACCAGGGCGCGCTCATGGAGGAAGCGTCCAAGTACTACGCGAACATCCTCATGCCGTTCGGCGGTCCCATCGCGAAGATGATCGACAAGATCGGGGAGTTGGGCCTGGAGATCGAGTGCATCGGCCCGAGCCACGGAGCGATCTGGAGGACGCCGGAGGGAGTCGCACAGATCATCGACGCGTATGGGAGTTGGACCAGGTTCGAGGCTCCGCCCCGGGTGGCGATCTTCTACGACACGATGTGGCATTCCACCGAACGGATGGCCATGGCCATCGAGGACGGTGTGGCTCAAGAAGATGTCGAGTGCGGGGTCTACCGTCTCACCATCAACCCCCGTTCCGAACTGGCCCGCCAGGTGCTCAACTGCCAGGCCTTCCTCGTGGGCTCGCCGACCCTCAACCAGGCCTTGTTCCCGACCGTGGGGGCCTTCCTCACCTACATCAACGGTTTGAAGCCCAAGAAGCGCATCGCCGGGGCGTTCGGATCGTACGGGTGGAGCGGAGGCGCCGTCAAGCAGGTGGATGCTGAGCTTCGGGCATTGGGCCTCGACATGATCGATCCTCTGGAGGCGCGCTACATGCCCGGCCCAGACGAGCTCGAGGCGTGTCACGAACTGGGGCGGACCGTCGCCCGGCGGGTGAAAGGGGAGGAGTAGGCTCGTTCGGCGGAGAGCCGTCTCCCGGCGACGAAGCAGGGTCCGGTCGACAAGGCACCGCAGCCGGCGGAGATCGCCGGGAAGGCGGGGAGGGAGGGGAAGCGGATGGCCATCAGTGTGCTCGCGATAGCCGGCAGCGCTCGACGGCACGGCAACACCGAGACCATGCTCGACTGGTGCCTGGAGTCGGCCCGGGCCGAAGGGGCGGAGGTGAGTCTCTTCCGCCTCTACGACCTCGATCTGCGCGGGTGCCGGGCCTGCGACGCCTGCTTCGAGGACGGTACCTGCATCCAGAGAGACGATATGGACCTGCTCTATCCTCACCTGCAAGAAGCCGACTCCATCGTCCTTGCAGCGCCGGTCTACTCCATGGGCATGCCCGGGGTGCCAAAGATCGTGATCGATCGCTGCCAGCCCTTCTGGGCGCTGCGCTACATCCTCGAGCGGCCGCTCACCCGGATCGACGGACCGGAGCGCTTCGGAGCCTTTCTGAGTTGCTCCGGCACGGATCTGCCCCACGTGTTCGAAGGGAGTCAGCGGAATGTCCGGTATCTTTGGCACGTGCTCGGGGTGACGCCTGCCGGAGAGGTACTCGTGCCCAAAGTGGACGTCCGAGGCGATATCCTTGGACATGAGGAGGCACGGGCTGCGGCGGAAGACATCGGGCGACGATTGAGCCGGCCGCGCGAAGCGAAGGGGGCATGAATGAGCGCCGGAGTGAGAACCTGCATAGAATGCGGAAAGCCGTTGGCCGATCGGGTGGAGGAAGAGGAGAGGACGGGTGCCGGCACGAGCCGCTCCACGGGTGAATGCGACACCTACCGGGTATGGTTCTGCGTGAACCCGGAATGCGTCCTCAACAAGACCGACATCTATCGGGAGCAGATCGCCGACAGAACAGACAGGTGAACATGCAGAAGCGCCTACACAGATCGCGCACGGAGAGGATGGTCGCAGGCGTTTGCGGAGGGCTCGCCGAGTACTTCGGCATCGATCCCACCATTGTGCGGGTGCTCTGGGTGTTGATGGTCCTTCTCGCGGGCACCGGGGTGCTCCTGTATCTGATCCTGTGGATCATCGTGCCCCTGGACACCGCGGAGCCGCCCGGACAGTACGGGCCGCCGAAGGGTCCGCCGACGGGTCCGCCGACCGGGTACCGGCCGACCGGGTACCCGCCGAGCCGGTACTAGCCTCTGGCGCTTCGGCGCCTTCGCGTGAGACTCTCCGGCTACGCGGGAGCGCCGGGGTGACCGGGTTGTCCCACCAGCCGGGTCAGCGCCGGGGGACGAACCCGAAGGGCAGCTCGAGGTCGTGAGCCGCGAGCAGTTCGGCGTCGGAGAGGATATCGAGGGCCGGGCCGTCAGCAACCACTCGTCCCCTGTCGAGGATCACTGCGCGCTCGCAGAGTTCGTAGGCCACTGGTAGGTCGTGGGTCACGACGATCTTGGTAGCGGATAGGCCCCGTAGGATCTCCACCACCCGCCTGCGGGATTTGGGATCCAGGTTGGACGTGGGCTCGTCCAGCACGAGGATCTCCGGCCGCATAGAAAGGACGGTCGCGACGGCCACCCGCTTCTTCTGTCCAAAAGAGAGGTGGTGGCTCGACCGGTCCTCGCTCCCGTCCATACCGACCGCGGCAAGAGCTTGGTCTACCCGCAGCGCGATCTCCCCCCGCTCAAGCCCCAAGTTGGCGGGGCCGAAACCGACGTCTTGGGCGACGCTCGTGAGGAAGAGTTGGTCCTCCGGATCCTGGAAGACCACCCCCACCAAGCGGCGTATCTCCCGCAGGTTCTTGTCATTCATGGGCAGGCCCAAGATCGAGATCGCTCCCGCTCCGCGGAGGATGCCGTTGAGATGGAGAAGAAGGGTGCTCTTGCCCGCGCCGTTGGGCCCGACCACCGCCACCGATTCCCCTTGTTCGATCGTGAGGTCGATGCGCTCGAGGGCGGGCGTGCCGTCAGGGTAGGAGAATTTCAAACCCCTTATGGACACCGCCGGAACGCTGCTCTGTTCTTCGACCCCCAGACTGGTGCCGGCGGAGGACCAGGCATCCTGAGCCGTACCGAAACCTTCTGCTTGGCTCACGGCGCTCCCCACACCCACGACCCCATGCGTATCCCGAGCGTGATCGTCAGCATCGCGCCCAGGAACAGCCCGTCACTCGCGCTGAACCGGGCCTCTCCTTCCAGCGGGATCGACCCGTCGTAGCCACGGCTGACCATGGCCACGTAGACGCGCTCCCCGCGGGCATAGCTTCTGAGGAACAAAGACCCGAGCATGTGTCCGATGGTGGGGACATCCGCCAGCCACCGGGCCCGGAAATTGCGGGAGGTCATCGCGCGCTGCATCCGCCGTGACTCCTCTGCGAACAAGGATGCGTAACGATGCATGAACGTCACGGTGAGCACTATCACCTTCGGTGCGCGCAGGCGGGAGAAACCTTCGATCATTTCGGCGAACGTGGTGAGAGATGTAAGCAGGATCATGCTGAGGACGCCCAGGATGGCCTTTGCTCCTACGTTCCAGAGGACGAGCAGGCCTTCGTGGGTGACCCGCAGGCGCCCGAGGGTGAACGCCAGTTCGCCCGAGCGGTGCCAGAAGGGAAGGAACACCGCCACCATCAGCACGAACGGGACCACCACAAGCGCCCGTCGAGCCAGTCTGACCGGCGAAACCCGGCCAAGAGCCGCAACGAACGCCAGGACCAGGGCGTAGGCCACGAAGGGCCAAGCGGGCTGAGGAGGAGTCGTGACCACGACCAGCGTGAACCCGATGAAGGCGAGGATCTTGGCTCGGGCATCGACGCCGGTCAAGACTCCGGTCGCGGCCGACCCTCTTGTCCCGCCGCCTACCGTAAGTGCCGCCGACGGTCTCAACTCGTCTCCGGCCGCCTTCGTCTCGCCCGGCCGTGACCGATGACTCTGCCCGCTGCGATCACCACGGCGAATATCGCCGCCGTGCCGATGAGTCCCGCGAGAGCCGTGGAGAGACGTTCGCTCTGAATGCCGGGCAGCTGGTAGTCCCCGAGAGGGGAGAGTTGCCACACCTGGGTGGCTTCAGGCTGCTGCTGTTCCACGGTGGCCGCTTCGGCACTTGCCGTCTCGGCCACTTTCTCCAGCCCATCCGGGGAGCCCGACGCGAAGGGAGAGACGAACAGGGCCAGCGCGACGGCGACGACGAAGGCCGAGGCGACAAACGACCAGATGCGGGTCTTGCCGCTTATTCTCGTAGAACCGGCACCGCGGAGACTCTCTCGGGGGAGATCGAAACTACGGACCAGGTCAGGCCGGGCTACCAGTACGGCGGAGAGCACGGCCGCGCTGATGAGTGCTTCACCCAGCCCGATGATCATATGTACCGATACCATGGCCGGCAAGGCCGTCCCCACGGGTATGGTCCCCGAGAGCCCGAGTTCCAGTGCGCAGACCGCAGAAGCCGCGACCACCGAGACCCAAGAGGCCACTGCGACCGAGATCAGGTACCCGGTGGGATTTCGAGGCAGTAACCTCTTGAGCAGCAGGAGAACGCCGTAACCGACGAAGACGGCGACGATGCCCATGTTCAGGACGTTGGCGCCGAGCGCCGTGATACCCCCATCCGCCATCACCAACGCCTGGGCTATGAGGATCACGGTCATGGTGAGGGTCGCGGCCCAGGGGCCCAGGAGGGCAACGGCAAGCAGCGCCCCCAGGAAATGCCCGCTCGTTCCTCCTCCTATGGGGAAGTTGAGCATCTGCGCAGCGAAGATGAAGGCGGCGCTCACCCCGAGCAAGGGGACGGTGCGCTCGCCGAGGTTCCTCCCCGTCTTACGCACCGACCAGGCCACGGCCCCGACAGACACGGCGCCGGTGGCAGCGGCGACAGGCAGATCGACGAATCCGTCCGGTATGTGCATCGTGATCTCCTCGGGCTCTAAGCTTCTCTGCAGGCCGCGCACAGGCCGAAGATCGTGAGTTGCTTGGCGGTGAAGCCCTGGCCTTCAGCGAGCACCCGATGCAGATCCCCCAGGTCCTCGTCGTGAACGTGGACGACCTGACCGCAACATTCGCAGACCAAGTGATGGTGGGGAACCTCTTCTTCCACCTCGAAGAAGCGGCGGGTGGGCCCCAGATGAGTCTCCCGGACCAGATCGAGCTCGACCAGGAGTTCCAGGGTACGGTAGATGGTGGAGATGTTGATGTGAGGAAAATGCTGCTGAACCTGGGCGCACACCTCTTCGGCGCTCATGTGTCCACCCCCCGTTCGCAGCACGTCCCAGACCAGGGTGCGTTGCGGGGTGAGGCGGTAGCCGAGTTGCTGAAGCGTCTGTGTAGCGTGGTGTGTCATGCTACCTGCAAATTTATTGCAATAGCATGTAGTTTGTCAATCCCTCGAGCCTATACGCAGTAGATGGATGGTGGGAAACCCATCTGATAGTGTTCCTGGCTACAGAACGAGACTGTGGCCAGAGACGAAAGCAGCCGTGCGGCGATGACATTTCCGAGGCTGCGGCACCTGGGAGGCGAGAGGAGGTGACGGCCATGACAGATAGCACTAACGGAGAGGGCGCCTGGGGCGAGATCCCAAGGCTCACCACGCTTTCACACGGTTCCGGCTGAGCGTGCAAGCTTGGTCCCAAGGACTTGGGACGGGTCATGGCCATGTTGCCGCCGGTAGACGATCCAAACCTGCTTGTGGGTGCCGACACGCTCGATGACGCGGCCATCTACCGGCTGAGCGACGATGTAGCGCTCGTACAGACGGTGGACTTCTTCACACCCATCGTGGACGACCCTTACGACTTCGGCCGGATCGCCGCGGCCAATGCATTCTCAGACATCTACGCCATGGGGGCGCGCCCGCTCACGGCCCTCAATGTTGTCGCTTTCCCGGAGGGAAGGCTGCCGCTCGAGTATCTCGGCCGCATCCTGCAGGGAGGGGCGGAGACGGCGCGTCTGGCTTCGGCCACGGTCGTTGGAGGTCACACCATCGACGATCCGGAGCCCAAGTACGGCATGGCGGTCACCGGGTTGGTGCGACCGGGGGAGGAGATGACCAACGCGGCTGCCCGCCCGAACGATCTCCTCGTACTGACCAAGCCCCTGGGGACCGGGATCATCGCCACAGCGATCAAGATGGGCAAGGCACCCCCCGATGTCGTCGCCGCGGCTACTCGTTCCATGACGAGCCTCAACCGGGCCGGCTCCGAGGTGGCCCGGGACGCCGGCGTGCGCGCGCTCACAGACATCACCGGCTTCGGGCCTCTCGGGCATCTGAGCGAGATGTGCCGGGCGAGCGAGGTGTCGGTGGATCTATGGTTCGACTCCCTGCCGCTCCTTCCCGGAGCGGCTGATCTCGTGCAAGCAGGCGTTGCCCCCGGCGGCACTCGGCGAAATCTGGAGTTCGTCGAGCCTTGGACCCGTTTCGCGGACGGTCTCGAGCCCTGGCAGCGACTCCTCTGCGCAGACGCCCAAACGTCGGGCGGCCTGGTCCTCTGTGTACCCCCCTCTTTGGTGGACGATGTCATCGCGGCTCTCGTCGAGCGGGAAAGTCCGGCGGCAGCGGTGATCGGCAGGGTGCGCGAGCGCGACGACGTGATGATGCGGGTGCTGGCCAAGCACCCGTAGGCATCGGCTGGGCGGACGGACGACGCCCGAGCGGGCGGCTACCCTCAGGAGACCGCCGGCTGTGTCACTGCGCTTTCTGCCTCGCCGAGATCGGCGAATACCCGGAAGTTCGGATCGACGAGAAGACCGACGATCTCCAAGAGGCGCTTCACGTTCGGATTGGGACCGACGGCCCCGAGCCAGCCCCGGTCACGAAGACGGCGGACTCCGGAGAGGAGTACCGAGAGTCCTCCGCTGTCGATGTAGGTGACATCGCGGAGATCGAGCAGCACCACGGTGTGGCCCTCGTCGAGGGCCCGAGCAACAGTCGCCTCCACGGATACGCAGTTGTTGTGGTCGATGTCTCCGTGTGCCTCGACCAGCGGCGTGTCCCCGAGTTGGGAAACTCTCACATCCATGGCCACCTTCTCGAACTCGCTTGGACCGACGACCAGCTTGGAGTATTCCGAGTGTACATCACGAAGGCTTCAAGGGGACCAGCGAAAGATGGGTTCGCGGGCCGCTCTGGTCTCATCGGGCCGCCGCACCGGCGTCGTGTGCGGGGCGGTCGCCAGCAGGTTCGGATCATCCCGCGATTCTCGCTCTATCTGCTCCATGATCGCGACGAAGTGATCGAGAGTGGAAAGGGCTTCGGTCTCTGTGGGCTCGATCATCAAAGCTTCGTGGACGATGAGCGGGAAGTAGATGGTGGGGGCGTGCATGCCGAAGTCCAGGATGCGCTTCGCGATGTCCCGCGCCGCCCCGATGCCGTGCCCGGCGGCCGAGAGAACGAACTCGTGCATACACGGCCCGTCATACGGCAGGGGGTAGAGGGATCGCAGGCGGTCGCGCAGATAGGTGGCATTGAGCACCGCATCCTCACTCGCCTGCTCGAGGCCGTCCGCCCCCATGCGCAAAAGGTAGGTGTAGGCACGCACAAGGACGCCGACGTTCCCGTAGAAGGCCTTCACCCTGCCGATGCTGGACGGGCGGTCGTATTCCAGGTGGAAGCCGCCGCCGTCCGAAGGGGGGTTCACCAGGGGAACGGGCAGATATGGGGCCAATGCCTCCGTTACAGCAACTGGCCCGGCACCGGGTCCCCCGCCCCCGTGAGGGGTGGAGAACGTCTTGTGGAGGTTGAGGTGCACGACGTCCATCCCCATGTCGCCAGGACGGGCCTTGCCCATGATGGCGTTGAGGTTGGCGCCGTCGTAGTAGCAGAGGGCGCCCGCCTCGTGGACCAGCCGGGAGATCTCGAGGATGTCCTCCTCGAAGAGCCCGAGAGTGTTCGGGTTGGTGAGCATGACGGCGGCAGTGTGCTCCGACAGGTTCGCTCGCAGGGCGGCAAGGTCCACGAGACCCTGAGCGGAACTGGGGATCTCGACCACTCGGTACCCACCGATGGTGGCGGACGAGAGGTTCGTGCCGTGCGCCGAGTCGGGGACGATCACCGTCGTACGCTCCGAGTGGGAATGGTCTCGGTGGAACGCCCTGATCATCAGGATGCCGGTCAGCTCTCCGTGAGCGCCGGCGGCGGGTTGCAGACTGGCCCGGTACATCCCGGTTATCGCGAGCAGGCTCCGCTCCAGCCCATGCATCAACTCGAGGATGCCCTGCAGATCCTCTTCCGGTTGGTAAGGATGGAGTTCGGCGAAGCCCGGGAGAGCCGCCACTTCGTCGTCCATCTTCGGGTTGTATTTCATAGTGCACGAGCCCAGGGGATAGAAACCGGTGTCCACGCAGTGGTTGAGGTGGGCCAACCGTGTGTAGTGCCGGACCACCTCCGCCTCGGCGACCTGGGGCAGGCGCGGAGGTACGGTTCGCAGGCGGACCCCGGGAAGGAGCGCGTTCACGTCCGCTTCGGGAACGCCGGCGGGCGGCAGGTCGACCCCCCGATGCCCGGCGGCACTGTGGGCGAAGATGGGAGGCTCCAGGGGGGCTGGCATCACGACCGGCTCTCCGCCCGGGTCCCTGCGAAGTCGGCCAGCACCTCGGCAGCCGCCGAGACGTACGTCTCCAAGGCCTCAGGCGGGTTGAGTTCGGTAACCGCTACCAGCAGACCGAGGTCCACTTTGTGGGTCCCGATGGCCTCCGCCAGCCGGTTCGCGGCCGGATGGTCCGGAGAGCGGTGGTCCGAGAAACCCGGGCTCGGCGTCGCGGGGCGGAGCACTGCGGCCCGCGCGGTCTCTCCCCGGCCGAGGCGGGACAGCGGTACTCCAGGGTCGATCCCTCGGGACCGCATGGCCGTTCGGAACTCCTCGGCCGGGAGGGGGAGCCGCAGGGCGAACTCATTGAAGAAGGGGCCGTTCACGAACGGTCGCACGCCGGGTAGGGCACACAGACGGGAGTGCAGGTAGTGGGCGCGCTGCAGGCAAAGGCGTCCACGCTCGGCCAGCCCTGAAGGGCCGAGTAGGGCCAGATGTATGGTCGCGGCCAAAGCGCTGAGCGCTTGGTTGGAGCAGATGTTGGAGGTCGCCTTGGCTCTGCGGACGTGCTGTTCCCGAGCCTGCAGCGTGAGCGTGTAGCAGACCCGCCCGTCTTCATCGAGAGTCTGGCTAACCAGCCGCCCGGGGATCTGTCGGACCAGGTTCCGGCGGCAGGCGAGGAAGCCCACCGACGGTCCGCCGAAAGACGGGGGGCAGCCGAACACCTGTGCGTCGCCCACCGCGATGTCGGCGCCCTGCATTCCCGGCGCTTCGAGGACCCCGAGCGGTGCGGGATTCACCGACACGACGAGGAGCGCGCCGGCAGCATGTGCGGCCTCGGCAAGAGACTCGAGGTCTTCGATGATGCCGAGGTAGTTCGGCTGCTGAATGAGCAAGGCGCCTATTCCGGGCGGCAGCTTCGCGGCCGCCTCCTCTCTCGCTCCCCCGCCTGCCTTGACTACCGTACGGCCCGTCCGCGGGTCGAGCGGTAGCTCGCGCACCGATATGCCCGGCCCGCCTGCGTACGTGGCCAGGACACGGCGGGTCTCCGGGTGTACTCCGGCTGAGACCGCCAGTTTGTCGAGATGGGTGGCCCTGAGGGCCATGAAGGCTCCTTCCGCCAGCGCCGATGCCCCGTCGTAGAGCGAGGCGTTGCTCACATCCATGCCCGTGAGCTCACAGATGCATGTCTGAAACTCGAAGACGTGTTCGAGGGTCCCCTGGCTCACTTCCGGCTGATACGGCGTGTATGCGGTGGCGAACTCACTACGAGAGACGAGGGCTCTCACCGCGGCCGGGATGAAGTGCCGGTAGCACCCGGCCCCCAGGAACGAAGCGGGACCAGGCGCTCGGTCGGCGGCAGCCAAGGCGTCGGTGCAGGCCCGGGCCTCCTGTTCACTCATGCCGGGAGGAAGGCGCAACCGGGCCTCCTCGCGCAGCAGCCGGGGTATCTGCGAGAAGAGATCCTCGACGCTTGCGGCTCCTATGGCCTGGAGCATGCGTCGCCGGTCCTGGTCGCTGTGAACGGTGTAAGGCATCAGAATTTCATATTAGCTCGCTCACTTCGGATTATCCTGAGCACAGGGGCAATCGGCGGAGGCTATCCGGAAGCCCGCTGGGACATTCCCCGTCGACTAGATGAAGCCTAGTAGGGCCACTTCCATTCGGTGATGTGCTGCGGATCGGCGCCGTATTCGAAGGCGTAGTTCTTGCAGGCGATCTGCTCGTTGAGCAACGCCTCTCGCACGGCCGATCCCGTTTCGCAGAACCGGGGTATCCGGTCGATGGCGTCGATGGCCAAACTGAAACGATCGGTCTGGTTGAGAATGGCGAGTTCCAGCGGCGTATTGATGTTTCCCTTCTCCTTGTAGCCCCGGACATGGATGTGGTGCTGACCGGGGCGCCGATAG
>CAZWAR010000075.1:0-14523 GCA_964631965.1 uncultured Gaiellales bacterium | reverse complement strand
CCCGGGGAGTTCCTCACCTTGGACGCCGTGGATATCTGGGGGAGCATCGGCAGCGGTCCCGAGCCTCCTCCTCCCGGCGTGGCCGAAGCCGTCAAGGCCACCTGGCTGGAGGGCTACCTGACCGGACTGACCAGCCGGCTCGCTCCATACTCCGGCTACATCTGCGAGGAGGCCCAGACGTACAACGTCCCGGTTCAGCTCGCGCTCGCCTTCTTCTGGGGCGAGAACGGTTTGTGGGGGGAGAGCTACTGCACACAGTTCCCCCGCAGCTGGGAGAACAAGAACATCGGCAACCTGGCCTACACCTCCTGGGAGGCGGATCGCTACCCCGGCACCGTTCTGGAGTCCGGGCACGACCCGAACGTCTTCGCCGCCTTCCCCACGGTGGAGAACGGCATCGATGCGTGGTTCTATCTCATGCGGGAACGAAGTGCGGCGTATTCCGCGGGTGTCGATCAGATCATTGCCGGCGACATCGAGGGCGGACTGGAGACCATCTTCTCTGCCGGCTACGTTCCTCCGGATTACGTGGCTCAGCGGGTGGCGGCGGCGGCCGCATACTATGAGGCCGTCTCCGCACAGATCGCGGAGGAATGCGGCTACGTCGGAGACCCCGATCCCCCCAACCACTATGAGCAGACGGAAGACGACATCGCGGAGACGGGGGTCTGGTACGACTTTCCCAAGACCTATGCTTCCGGAGGGAGTTACGGCCGCTCGAGTTCGCCGGACGCCTCGGTCACCATCCACTTCAGCGGCACCCGCCTCGACGTCTATGCCATGAAGGGCCTCACCACCGGGATCGCCGATATCTACGTGGACAACGTGCTCGAGCAGACGGTCGACCTCTCGGCAAGCTCCGCCGTCTACGACGTGCTGATCTTCACCACCGGCACACTCGACGAAGAAGACCATGACGTGAGGATCGAGGTCAACGAGGACAGCCCGGTGGGCAAGTACATAACCCTCGACGCCGTCGAGATCTGGGGGACGCTCATCGGCGGCTGAGCGAGCCGACGCCCGCGAAACCGTCCTCTCGAGCCCGGAGGTCTCGACCCGAGCCTACGGAATCGCCCGCGGCCGCCGGGGCCGGCGCCACGTTGCGCTCTCCGTCGGCCGGTGTCAACATACAAACGCCACCCACCACACCGACACGCAAGGGGGAGCCAAAGTGGGTCTCAAGAAGATGTGGCTGACCATCAACGGGGCACGGCGGATGCTGGTCTGCGACCCGGAGAAAGACTCGTTGGCCGCCGTCCTGCGCAGGATGGGCTTGACCGGCGTGAAGGTGGGCTGCGACGCCGGCCAGTGCGGCGCCTGCTCGGTGATCCTCGACGGCGAGGTGGTCCGCTCCTGCAGCAAGACCATGAAGTACGTGGACGACGGCGCCGAGATCACCACCATCGAGGGTATCGGTACCCCCGGAGACCTCCATCCGCTCCAGCAGGCCTGGATCACCTACGGTGGCGTGCAGTGCGGGTTCTGCACGCCCGGGTTCATCGTCTCCGCCAAAGCACTCCTGGACACCAACCTGGCGCCCACGAGGGCCGAGGTACGGGCCTGGTTCCAGAAGCATCACAACGTCTGCCGCTGCACGGGTTACAGACCGCTGGTCGATGCCGTGATGGAAGCGGCGAAGGTGATGCGCGGCGAGGCCACCATGGCGGACATCACCTACTCCGTCCCGGCGGACGGCAAGATCTACGGCACGCGTTTCCCGCGGCGGGAGAGCGGCATCGCCCGGGTCTGCGGCCTGAGCAACTACGGCGCCGACATGGCCGCCCTGATGCCGGAGGACACCCTGCATCTGGCTCCAGTGATGCCGCTTGTGGCGCACGCCAATATCAAGGCCATCGATGACAGCGAAGCGCTCAAGATGCCGGGCGTGGTGAAGGTCATCACAGCGGAGGACGTGAAGGGCACCAACCGTCACGCCACCCCCACGGTGCACCCGCGGTTGAAGGGCGGGGGCCTCTACTGGCCCATCATCTGCGACACCAAGATCTCTCGCTTCGGCGACGTGGTCGCCGTGGTGGCGGCCGATACTCGGGAGCACGCCCGGGAGGCGGCCAGGGCTGTGAAGGTGGAACTCGAGCTGCTGCCGCAGTACGACACGCCCCTCGAGGCGATACTGCCGGACTCGGTGCCGGTCCACGAGGGGCAGCCGAACCTGTTTCTCACCACCCCGCTCCACAAGGGCGAGGACACGAGAGAGGTCTTCGCCAAGGCGGACTACGTGGTGGAGGGCAGCTTCCATTCCGGCAAGGAACCGCACCTGTCCATCGAGCCCGACATCGCCCAGGCCTACATCGACGACGAGGGCAATCTCACGGTGCAGAGCAAGGCGCAGTTTGTGTACGGCACCAAATTCATGATCGCCGGCGGGGTCGGCCTGCCCCCCGAGAAGATCAGGGTGATCCAGAACGAGACCGGCGGTGCGTTCGGGTACGCGGTCAGTCCGCCTTCGGCGAGTCTGGTGGCTGCGTGCTGCCTCGCCGTCGAGCGGCCGGTGTCCCTCGAGTTCTCCTATCCCGAGCACCAGTGGTTCACGGGGAAGCGCACCGCCAGCTACGCCAACGCGCGGATGGCGGCCAACAAGGACGGCAAGATCCAGGGCTACGAGTTCGACTTCATGCTCGATACCGGTGGGTACGGGCACTCGGTGGAACTCTATTCGGACAAGGGCCTCAGCCTGCACTGCTTCGGCTACGACGTCCCGAATCTGATGGGCCTTTTCAAGATGGCCTATTCCAACATCAGCTATGCCACTCCTTACCGGTCGTTCGTGGAGACGCAGGTCGCGGTGTCGACAGAATCGCTCATGGACATGATGGCGGAGAAGATCGGGATGGACCCCTTCGAGTTCCGCTACAGGAACATAGCGAGACCCGGCGCCCTGACCATCAACAACCGGCCCTTCCGGGAGACGCCGGTCGAAGGGTTGATGGACATGCTGCGGCCCAAGTATGAGGCCGCTCTTGCCAAGGCGAAGGCGGAAAGCACCCCCGAGAAGAAGCGCGGCGTGGGGATAGCCATCGGTGGCTTCCACACCGCGGGCGCCTTCGACGACGGCTACGCCGATCTGGAGATGGGCCCCGATGGGACCTTCATCAGCTACAACACCTGGGAAGACATGGGGCAGCACGCCGAGGCGGGCGCCCTCCTTCACACCTACGAGGCTTTGCGGCCTCTGAACGTGCCCCTCGACAAGATCAAGCTGGTGATGAACGACAGCAAGCTGTGCCCCGACACGGGCATCGCCGGCGGAAGCCGCAGCCACTGGACCTTCGGCCGGGCCACCCTCGACGCGGCCGGGAAGCTCATGGACGCCATGCGCAAGCCGGACGGTACCTACCGCACCTACGAGGAGATGGTGGCCGAAGGCATCCCCACCAGGTATCAGGGGGCGTCGATCGTGCCTCGGGAATGCGACCACCTGGATCCGAACACCGCGGAAGGCGAGGCCTTCCCCGAGACGATGTACGTGGTCTGGATGAGCGAGGTGGAGGTCGACACGGCTACCGGCAAGACGAAGGTCCTCGCGCTCAAGTCGGCCACCGATGTCGGCGTGATCGGAAACCTGCAGGGGGTGGAAGGCCAGGCCTACGGTGGGATGTCCCACTCCCTGGGCTTCGCCCTGCAGACCGACTTCCGTGACATGAAGAAGCACTCCACCATGAAGGGCGCGGGCATCACCGAGATCGAGGACATGCCGGACGACATCGAGCTTCTGTGGCAGGAGACGCCGAGATCCCGGGGACCGCACGGTTCGGCGGGATGTTCGGAGTGCTTCCAGAGTGCTCTTCACGTCGCGATCCTGAATGCCATCAACAACGCCGTGGGAGTGAGGATCACGGAGCTCCCCGCCAGTCCCGAGAAGGTGAAGGCGGGTATGGACGCCAAGGCTCGGGGTGAGGAGATCAAGACGTCCCCGTATTACCTGGGGCCGGACTTCTACGAAGAGATCGACGAGTTGGCCAAGAACCCCGTCTCGTGGGGATAGGAGGCGGTTGAACGGCGCACATATAGCGCTGCCATGCCGCCTCTTGGCGGCCGTCCTTCGCGCGGTACCGGCATAATGATGGTATGAGCACCACCGGCCGCGAGAACAGGAAGGCATACGAGCCCTTCGCGAACGCCTGCGTTCACGGCGAGCCGCCCGCCTGCGCCATGGCCTGCCCCCTCAACCTGGACGTGCGAGAGATCGTCCGTCATATCCAGAAGGGGAACTTCACCGCGGCCTACAAGGCCTACCGGGTCAAGGCGGTCTTCCCCGAGATCGTCGCCGAGGTGTGCGACGAGCCCTGCAAGGGCGGATGCGTGCGGAAGGACCTCGACGAGAGCATCGAGCTCAGATCGCTCGAGAAAGCCTGTGTGGAGTTCGCGCACAGAAAGGACATCCCCAGCTTCAACCTCCCTCCCCGGGCACAGAGGATAGCCGTCATCGGCGGCGGGCTGAGCGGTCTCACCTGCGCCGTGAAGCTGGCTTCGAAGAGCTATCCGGTCACCGTCTACGAGAGGAGCGGGAGACTGGGGGGCAGACTGTGGGATCTGCTCGATTCCGGGGTACTTCTGCCGGCGCTCGAGGCTCAGCTCGAGGCCACGGGTTGCGCGGTGCGTCTCGGGATGGAGATCACCTCACTGGCCGACGTAGAGGGCGACGCCGTGGTGGCGGCGACCGGCAGGGATGGAGAGGCGTTCGGCCTCCTGGAGGACGTCGATCCGCGGTCCTTCGGGTCCGCACGGCCGGGAGTGTTCGCCATCGGCAATCTCCTCGGGAGCACACCGGTGGAAGACGTCGCTCACGGACGGATAGCCGCCTTCTCCGTGGAGAAGTACCTCAAGGTCGGGGCGATGGACGGCATGCCGGAGACCTTCAGGCGGACACGGTGCGCGTTCGAGATGGACCTTTCCCAGATTGAGCCCCGGGCGGCCGTGGTCCCGGGCGGCGACCCGTACGAACAGAAGGAGGCCCAGTCAGAGGCCGATAGATGTCTACTGTGCGACTGCACCGTCTGCAGCGACGGGTGCGAGCTGTTCGCCGCCGTCCGCAGGATGCCCAAGCAGATGGTGGCCGAGGCGATGGCATCGCTCCATTCGACGAAGAGCGGTGGGGCGGTCCGGGCCATGTCGTCGTGCAACCTGTGCGGACTGTGCGGGAAGACCTGTCCGCAGGGTATCGACATGGGGCGGTTCTACACGGACTTCCGGGTTTTCAAGCGGGAGGACGGCCTGCTTCCCGCGGCATTTCACGAGTTCTTCATGAACGACATGCGTTTCGCCAACGATGAGGCCTATCTGGCGCGCGCGGCGCCCGGTCGGCAAGAGGCGGGTCGCGTCTTCTTCCCCGGCTGCCAGTTGGCGGCGAGCGACCCCCGGCATGTGGAGCTCACCTATCACCTTCTTCTGCAGAACATCCCCGACATGGGGCTGATCCTCGGCTGCTGCGGCGCGCCGGCCGAGTGGGCGGCCGAGACCACGATCCGAGACGCGGTCGCCGAGAGGATGACCGCGGAGTGGGAGCGCCTGGGCCGGCCGGAATTCGTGTTCGCCTGTCCCAGCTGCAAGCTGCAGTTCGAGAGGCACGTGCCGGAGATTCCCGGTGTTTCGCTGTATGCCGTGCTGCTTGAGGCGGGGATGGCCGAGCCCGGCACGGTCCGATCGGCGGCGATCGAGGCCGGGGGCCAGCGCGCGGCCGCCCAGCACGAGGCCTGCGTCTTCGACCCGTGCTCGAGCAGGTGCGACGAGGCGATGCAGCAGAGCGTGCGCCTGATCGCCGAAAAGGCGGGCGTCAGCCTCGCCGAGCTCCCCTACAGTGGGCAGAACGCTCAGTGCTGCGGATGGGGAGGCCATATCGACGTGGCCAACCCCAAGCTGCACCACACCATCGTGCGGAACCGGGTGTCGGCGCATTCCCTGCCGTACATCACCTACTGTGCGAACTGCCAGGAGGTGTTCACGCGGCAGGGAAAAGCATCACGGCATGTCCTCGACCTCGTGCTGGGGTTGGATAAGACGGAATACCGGGCGCCCTCTCTCGGGCAGCGCCGGACCAACCGGATGGCGGCCAAGCGGAATGTACTTGCACGGGAATGGGGTGATGCCATGCAGACGGGAGACGACATGTCCGGCCCCGATGAAACAGGATCCCGGGCCGACGCGACGAGCGTCGCCGGCCGGGTGAGCATTTCCGACGAACTGCTCTCGAGGATGTACGACGAGCGGATCCTGGAAGATGACGTCTACAAGACCATCGAATATTGCGAGGCTACGGGAAACGCGGCGTACGATCCGGGCCGGGATCTCCACATCGGACATCTGCGCATCGGTACCATCACCTACTGGGTCGAATACCGGAAATCCGCCGAGGGGTACGCTGTCACCAACGTGTATTCCCACAGGATGGAGATAGTCGAGCGTCGAGTCGGGGGCTCCACGCCGTGAAGCGCTGGGAGAAGGATGGACCCACGTGGTGGAACTGATCTGCATGAAGTGCAAGGTGGTCATGGTCGAGGAGAAGACGGAACTCCGCTACCTGGGTCATACGCTGAATACAGTGGCTCTGCGCTGCCCGAAGTGCGGTCAGGTGTGCTTCTCCGAAGATCTCGTACGAGGGCGGATCGCCGAAGCGGAGATGACCCTTGAGGACAAGTAAGGAGTGTCTCCTGCAGCCGATCCGCGCCGACGCGTGAAGGAGTGATCCCGTGAGCCATCCCCCTGTCGGATTCATCGGCCTGGGAATCATGGGCCTGCCGATGGCCCTCAACCTCTCCCGCGCGGGCTACCCTCTCACCATCTACGACAAGGACCCGGCGGCCGTCGAGCGAGCAGCCGCAGCCATAGCCGGCGTTCGCGTGGCCGGCGCCCCTAGGGACGTCGCCCGCGCTTCGTCGATAGTGGTGACCATGCTGCCGTCCGGCACCTTCGTGCAGGACGTGGCGTTGGCCGCCGATGGGCTGCTCCACGGTTTCGCCGAGGGCTCGCTGCTGCTCGACACCTCTTCCTCCGAACCATGGCTGACCGTCGAGACCGCCCGAAGACTCGCCGAGAAGGGGGTGGCCATGGTCGACGCCCCCGTCTCCGGGGCACAGATCGGCGCGGAGACCGGTCAACTCGTCTTCATGGCCGGGGGGGACGCGGAGGCGCTCGACAGGGCGATGCCGCTGCTCGAGGTCATGGGGCGACAGGTCTTCCACCTGGGTGGCATCGGGTCCGGGCACACGATGAAGTGCCTCAACAACCTCATCACCGCCATGACGTTCATGGCCACGGCAGAGGGGCTGGCGGTCGGTAAGACGTTGGGGCTGGACCCGGACGTGATGACCGATGTGCTCAATGTGTCCACCGGCATGTCCTGGATCAGTCAGACCCACATTAGGCAGCGCATCACCAGCCGAACCTTCGACGACGCATTCAAGTTGGAACTCATGGTGAAGGACATCGGCATCGCCATGCATCTTGCCGGTGAACGGTCGATTCCCGTGCCGCTGTGTGGGACCGGCCAGCAGCTGTGGCGGGCCGCCGCCCGGCACTCGGAGAAGGGTGACAGCATCAGCGAGATGGTCCGTTGGATGGAGCAGTTGATGGGCGTCGCCATCACATCGGGGGCTGCCCCCGTACCGGAGTCACGGCAGTCGTGAGCAGCAGTCCTTTCGAGAAAGGGGATCCTCCGATGAATAGCGCGCTCACCATGGCGGCGTTCGATTTCCCCAGCCGCTGGAGCCACGGGCGGGGGTTGGCCGGCCGGACGGGGGCAGTCGTGGCCCGGCTCGGCTGCCGGCGCGCGCTGGTGTTGACCGATCAGCTGCTGCTATCGCTGGGCGTGGTCGAACCAGTACTGGACTCTCTGCGACAGGCCGGCGTCGTGTACACGGTCTGCGACGCCGTCAACTACGAGCCCACGGTCGCTCTCTTCGACAGCATCGTCGGGCAGGTGGATCTGAAGAGCATCGACGCCGTTGTCGCCGTCGGTGGCGGCAGCGTACTGGACGTGGCCAAAGGCCTGGCTGTGATCGGCTCCTTCGGCGGTCACATCCGCGACTATGCGGGCTTCGACAGGGTCCCGGCCGTCCCGTCCATAATGACGGTGACGGTTCCCACCACCTCCGGTACCGGCAGCGAGATCTCGGACGGGGTGGTGCTCATCGACGAGGAGCGCCGGACGAAATTCCTCGTCATCAGTCACAAGATCTGTCCAACCGTCGCCCTCACCGATCCTTTGATGACTCTCTCCATGCCTCCGCAGGTGACCGCTCGTAGCGGCACCGATGCTTTGGTGCATGCCGTGGAGTCCTACGTCTCCAAGGACGCGGGACCGGCCACCGAGTTGTTCTCCCTGCGTGCCATCAACCTCCTCGGCCGCAACATCGCCGCCACTTGCGAGAACGGTCAAGACCTGGACCTGCGGGAGAAGATGCAGATCGGGGCCACGATGGCCATGACTGCCGGCATGAACTCCAAGTTGGGGCTGTGTCACGCCATGGCCATGCCGCTGTGCGCCCTCTATCACATGCCCCACGGCCAAGCGGTGGGGATGGCGTTGCCCGTTGTCCTCGAGTACAACGCTCCGGCGGCAGGAGAGAAGATCCGAGCGATATTCGAAGCCATGGGGTTTGCGGATGACGGCTTTGGCCGACTCGGGATGTTGCTGGCGCGCATCGGTATCTCCGCGCGACTCGAGGATTTCGGGTTCAAGGAGAGCGATATGCCGGTCATCGTCGACGAGACGCTGGGCAGTGCACAATGCCCGACCAATCCGCGCCACCCCACACCGGAAGACATCGCCGCTATCGTTCGTCGCATGCTCTAGGACCCGGTCGGGACCCCACCGCTCACGAGCCGGAGTCTTGCCCCGCCCCGCTACGGTCCAAAGGAGCCCCCATCGCACGGGTCACCGCCTCTCCCGCCGCTATCGACAGCTTCTCGTCCCGATGATGGAAGTGCAGGGTATCGCCCTCGCGGAGCCGGTAGGTGGCCGTGTGCGCCTCGATCTCGACCTCGAGCACCCGGTCACGCCACCGGAGCGGAAAGGCCAGGCGGGTCAGGCCGGCCGGTAGACGAGGATCGAAGGATAACCGGCCCTTCTGCTCCCTCATGCCGGCGAAGCCATAGACGCACAGCATCCAACTGCCTCCAAGCGAGGCGATGTGACAGCCGTCCTTGACGTTGCCCTGTAGGTCGGAGAGATCCATGAGCACCGCATATTTCGCGTATTCGAACGCTTTCTCTGCGTAGCCCACTTCGAGCGCCAGAATCGCCTCGATGCACACCGACAGGGACGAGTCACCGGTGGTCAGGGGGTCATAGTAGTCGAAATTGCGGCGCTTCTGTTCGAGCGAGAAGCGATCACCGAGGAGGACCATCGCCAGAGCTATGTCCGCCTGCTTCAGTACCTGCTGGCGGTAGATCACCAGGGGGTGATAGTGGAGCAGGAGCGGAAACCGGTCTGCCGGAGTCTTCTCGAAGTCCCACACCTTCTTGTCGAGAAAGCCGTCGTCCTGGGGGTTTATGCCCAGTTCTTCGTCGTAGGGCAGATACATGCGCGAAGCGGCCTCGCGCCATTCGCGCACCTCTTTGGCCCGCAGTCCGATCTTCTTCGTGAGTTTCGCATGGAGTTCGGGCCTCTCCTTCTTGAGCGTGGTCAGCGTCGCGGCCGCGTACGAGAGGTTGTTCTGGGCGATAAGGTTGGTGTAGACGTTGTTGTTCACCACCGTGTTGTACTCGTCAGGCCCTGTGACCCCGTGGATGCAGAACTGGCCGTCCCGCCGGTCAGAGAAGAAGCCGAGGCTGCACCACATGCGGGCCGTCTCCGCCAAGATCTCCGCGCCCTTCTCGAAGAGGAAATCCGTATCCCCGGTGGCCTCCACGTAATGCTGCAAGGCGTAGCTGATGTCCCCGTCGATGTGGTATTGAGCGGTACCGGCGGCGTAGTTGGACGAGGCCTCTCTTCCATCGATCGTCCGCCAGGGGAAGAGAGCCCCCTTTTCTCCGACGATCTGTGCCCTTTCCCGTGCTTGGTCGAGCGTCCGATAACGGAATTCCAGCACGTTCTTCGCAAGATGCGGATAGACGTGGGCCAGAAACGGCAACACGTAGATCTCGTCGTCCCAGAAATAGTGGCCGTCATAGGATTGGCTGGTCAAGCCCTTGGCCGGAATCCCCTGCTCATCGATGCAGCAGGCCGCCTGGAAGATCTGGAAGAGATTGAAACGCAAGGCCTGCTGCAACTCCGGACTGCCCTCCAGGTGGACGTTGCTTCTGTCCCAGAAATCGTCCAGGTGACGTTGCTGCGCGTCGAGGAGGTCGGGGAAGCCGGCGGCGTTGGCCCGGTCCAGAATGCGCTCAACGGTCGCGGCCACGCCTTCGAAGCCCTCCCCGGCGGAGGTGCTGTAGGCCACGTATTTCGTCAGACGGATGGCTACTCCCGGCTCCGCCCGGCAGGAGAATCCGACGCTTGCCTCGTGTTCCGAGCAGTGTGTCTCCAGCGACCAGGGTTGCGCTGTCTCCAGGGAGTGGTCCATACCGCACACCAAGGTGAGCCGGCTCCCCTCCGTCTTGTGGCCGAGGAGAACCCGGCGCTCCTGATGACGGTGGCCGATAGGGGCAAGGACCTGCTTCTTGAAGAGGTGATGCAGCCTGGGGTCGCCGGACCGGAGGCGCCGCTCCCGGTTGTTCTCCATCCGAGAGGATATGAAGACCGAGGCGTCGGCGTCGAGCACCGTCACCTCGTAGGAGATGGCCGCCAGATGACGGTACTCGTAGGAGACGAGGCGCCTCGATCTGATCCTCACGTGTTTTCCCGAACCCATGCGCCAGACCAGGTCGCGGTCGAGAGTCCCGGTTTTCATATCGAGGACCCGCTCGAAGCTCACGAGATCAGCCTCGTCCACCGAGAAGGGCTCGTCATCCACGAAAAGCCTGATCAACTTCGCGTCGGTGACGTTCACGATGGTCTGGCCCTCTTCAGCCAGGCCGTAAGCGCCCTCCGGGTAGACGATTGGCCAGGTCTCGTAGAAGCCGTTGATGAAGGTGCCGCTCTCGAAGCAGGGACTCCCCTCCTCGTGGCATCCCCGTATCCCCAGGTACCCGTTGGCCACGGTGAATATGGACTCGGTCTGCTGGAGCAGTGGGAGGGACAACTTCTTCTCCACTATCCTCCAGGGATCGAGGGGGTAGACGTGCTGGGGCAGATTGACAGGTTCACGCTGAAGCATCACGGTCCTCCTCGACTGCTTTCGATTGCCCGTCCGGGCCGAGCATCTCCCGGAGGTCGCTCACCACCAATCCGGCGCCGTGGTCGCGAAGCTCGGCTGCATCGTGCTTACGGTCCACTCCGATGACCAGGCCGAACCCACCCCGGCGCCCGGCCTCGACCCCTGCCAGCGCGTCTTCGACCACCACCGCTCGACCCGGCTCCACCCCGAGCCTCTTCGCCGCCTCGAGATAGGTGTCCGGCGCCGGTTTGCCCGCGAGGTTCATCCTCTCGGCCGTAGGTCCGTCCACCTGGGTATCGAACAGACCGGCTATTCCCGCGTTCTCCAATATCGCCGTGCAGTGGCTGCTGGCCGATACCACGGCGATCTTCACCCCCGCATCGCGTAGCTGCCCGATCCAGGCCACAGTGCCCTCGAAGACCTTCACCGGCTGCTTCCCCAGGGCTTCCTCGAAGAGCTCGTTCTTGTGGTTGGCCACTCCGCACACGGTGGCTTCACCCGGGGGGTCGTCGAGGTCGCCTCGGGGCAGATCGAACCCGCGCGCCTTCAGGAAGCTCTCGGCCCCGTCACAGCGCAGCTTGCCGTCGATGTACTCGGCGTAGTCCGACTGTTCGTCGAACGGCACGAACGACCCGTCGCCCGCTCGTTCCCGCAGGAACTCGTCGAAGGCCTTCTTCCACGCCGCGGAGTGCATCGTGGCGGTACTGGTGATGACCCCGTCCAGGTCGAAGAGGACGGCGTCGAACCTGTCCCCGCTGAAGCCGGTCATGTCGACCTCCCTCGAAGAATGGTCTCGTCGAGCCCCGCGACTGGCAACCTGTCTTTCTCGGTCCTATCCTGGGGGCTACAGTTGACAGTGCCGGAGGAACCACCGTGAGCAGACCCACCCGTGCCGAACTCCAGGCCGCGGTAGACAAGACCGTTCCCGACCTCATCGTTCCCGGGTTGACCGTGCTGTTCGTCGGCATCAACCCCGGGTTGTACTCGGCCGCCGTCGGCCATCACTTCGCCCGGCCGGGCAACCGCTTCTGGCCGGCCTTGTTCGAAGCCGGTCTCACGCCTCGCCGGCTTCGCCCCGAAGAGGAGGGCGAACTGCTGGGGTGGGGGCTGGGCATCACCAATATCGTCGCGCGGGCGACCGCTTCCGCGTCCGAGTTGTCGGCCGAGGAACTGCGCGCCGGAAGATCCGTGCTCGAAAAGAAGGTGCTGAGCTATGCACCGAAGTGGACCGCCTTCGTGGGTATCGGTGCCTATGCCACGGCGTTCGGCCGGAAGAAAGTGGCTTTGGGACCCCAAGAAGAGGGGATCGGCGCCTCCCGGCTCTGGCTGCTGCCCAGCACCAGCGGGCTCAATGCGCATTTCACACCGGCCGGCTTCGCGGAGCTGTTCCGCGAGTTGCGGTCGGCGGCTTTCGGTGACGGCGCGGACGGCCGGCAGGTCTGACCGTTCGGGCCGGCGACCGGCCTGCCGCACAGGTACGAAATCTGGGGACGTCGCCCGCCACAATCGGTGCGCCGGCACAATTGCCTGAGAAATGCCTGCAAATAAGAGACTTACGATGGTCTCGCTCATATCTTCGCCACGCTCACTCCCTGAAGTGCGGGGATAATGCCGGTCGACCGGGCGGTTGCTTTTTCCTCTCCATGACCTACAATACCCGGATTCCGGGGCTGGCCCGGCAACCGGCGAGAACGCCGTTATTCGACTGGCACGGTGGCCCCGGCGTCTGTAGACGGGGTCCACGTCCGAAAAGGGGAACGCATGCATACGAAGACCAAGCGCCTTCCTTTCCGCTCGGCCCTCGTCATCTGTGCCGCCGTTGCTGTGGCGGCGGCTTGCGGCCTTATCCTGATGCTGTCCGGCCAGGCGCCTGTGGCCGCCGCAATGGCCTCCTCGAGCGGTGCCGCCACCTTCGGCGACCAGCTCGCTCGCCCGTCAACCACGGCCCCCACTCTCGATATCTCGGCTATGTTCCGGGACTTCACCACCGGACAGCCGATCCCCGGGGGCCGGCTCACGGTCCAGTCGAATGATGGGTCGACCGCGGGGGCGGCAGTGGCCGACTCGAGCGGGCGCTGCCAGCTCACGGTGGAGGCTCCGGAGGGCGAGAGCCTCACCGCGGTCTACGAGGCCGACGGCTATCTGCGAGAGCAATCGGTCCTTCGGGTAGGCGAGCCCCGGTTGGCCTTGGAACCGCTCCTGACTCCGAAGGGAGTCGAGGAGGCGGTGCTCTACACCCTCACGCCGTCGTTCCAGAGCACCAGGCCGCTTCTGAAGACGGCGGTACCCGTGGCGCTTGCCACCACGGTGGGGGCCACCACGCTCACGCTGCCGGACACCATCCGCGTCTACCGATCGCGCCTCGACCCGCCGGTGGTCCAGGTCGTCGACTTCAACTTCTACTGCAAGCACGTACTGCCCTCCGAATGGCTGCCGTATTGGCCGGAAGAGTCGCTCCGAGCCGGGGCCATCGCCGTGAAGGAATACGCGTGGTACTACGTGAACCTTGGCGGTAAGTGGCCTTCCCTGGGGGCAGACGTGAAGGACGGATGGACCGACCAGTATTACGACCCCAACCGTTCCGATCCGCGCACTGACGCCGCCGTGGACGATACCTGGGATAGCTACCTGCTCAAGGACGGCGCCCCGTTCTGTCTTCAGTACTGCGGGGACACCCCACTCGACGAGAACTACCGCTGCCCGAGTCACCCTACCCGCATGCCGCAGTGGGGCACCAAGTATCTGGCCGACGAAGGCATGGCCTGGCAAGACATCATCTGTTACTACTGGGACCCGGTGACCATCGTCGGCGACGTCGCCCCTGACCATCGCCGCTACCAGCAGAGTAGTTCGGATATCGTGTACTCCGGCGACTGGAACGACTTCGCCAAGCCGGGTCTGGCCTCCGGCGGCAGCTACGGTCGCTCGAGCACCCCGGGCGCCTCGGCCACCATCTACTTCGAGGGCACCCGCCTCGACTGGATCGCCATGACCGGCAACACCCCGGGCAAGGTCGCGGTCTACCTGGACGACGACTACCAGACCACCATCGACCTCTACTCCTCGTCGGCCCGCTACCAGGTGATGGCCTGGTCCACCGGCACCCTCTCCGCAGGCACCCATAAGGTGGAACTGAGGCGGAGCGACCAGAGCGACCCCGGTGAGTACCTCACCCTGGACGCCGTGGACATCTGGGGGACCATCACCGACGCGCCCTCCGCACCGGTCACCCGCAGCGAGCAGGCCGACGAGCACATCGTGTACTCCGGCGACTGGAACGACTTCGCCAAGCCGGGTCTGGCCTCCGGCG
>CAZWAR010000074.1:0-14779 GCA_964631965.1 uncultured Gaiellales bacterium | reverse complement strand
CGGCAGTGGTGGGCCGCGCGGGCGCCCTCCCCGGCCGCCGCCATCCCCAGCGGTGGCAGCCCAAAGCTCTGCCGATGGACCGGCCTTCTGGCAAGCTCCACCATCGCATGAGAGAACTGTGGAGAGAGTCTTCCCGGCAGTACAAGGCAGGCTGGTTCCTGGCCGGCTACTTTGCCCTCAACTCCGCGGTGATGGGGCTCACCCTCTACCTGCCTCTGCACATCAAGAACGTCACCGGCTTCGAAGGTCTCAAGCTCCTTGCGGTGTTCGCCATCGTCGTCCCCATGTCCGCAGTGGGAGCGATGGTGGTGGCCAGCCTGCGGCCGGACCGCCGTCTGGCCCGGCGGCTCATCCTTTTCTGCCTGGCGATGGTGGGCATCAACGCTCTCGTCTTCAGCGTGGTGTCGTGGCTGCCCCTCGTGGTGCTGTGCGCGTCGCTGCACGGGCTGTTCTCGGGAGCGCTGACACCAACCATTCGCGGCGCCTATGCAGAGACCTTCCGCTCCGACTACCAGGCACTGGCCTTCGGTCTCTACGGCGCGGTACAGCGCGTATCCCAGGGTCTGGGAGCGCTCCTCTCGCCTCTCGCGAGCGCGGCCAGTGGGACCGGAGCAACCGCAGCCGGCATCGCTGCTATGGGGGTACTCGCCCTGATCGGCGTCCCCCTGTTCATGCGCTGGCGCTGGGGCGCGCGGACCGAACCGCCGGGGTCGCCCCTATTGGCCGCCGCCATGGCCCCCGGCGACGGCCGCCAAACCGAGCCGGACAACGGCGATCTCTGAGTCAATCGGCCGCCCGGTCGGCGCCCTGCGCGGATTCGCCGTCGCCTGAGCCCACGTCGGGCCCGTTGCCGACTCCCCGTCCGTCCCCGACAGCCCGTGCCTGGTCGTCACCCGCCCGAACCCACTGCACCAACTCCTCCAGAGAACGGAAATGCCCGCCCTTCCAATACACTTTGCCGCACCCACGGCACTGCCAGAACTCGTGGTAGTGGCAGGCGGTGCGGGGAGGCAGACGGTCGACCACCGTCTCCTTGGCAACCATGGCCACCTCGCCGTTGCACGCCGGGCACCGGGTGAACGGGCGCAGGGAACTGCGAAGGTCGAAGCGCTCGATCACCTCGGCCAACTGTGCCGGAGCTTCTGTGTTGCGGACCAGGTAGCCGTGATCGACGGCATTTCGCTTGAGCAATCCTCTGTCACGGGTGAGAACAGTACGGTGCTCCTCGCGGGCCACCTCCACCAGGCTCGCGTCGCTCCAGTCGGTGCGGTACAAGGTATCGAAGCCGAGCAGGCGCAGGAAACGGGCGAGTCGCCCCAGGTGAACGTCGGCGGCAAATCGAGGTTCGCGGAGAGGGCGGGCGCGCAGTGGGGAGGTAGAGGCGATGTCGAGTGCCTCGAAGACCGGATAGACGCTGATGCGCTCGCCGTCCTTCAGGCGATGGGCGAAGTCCACAGGCTCACCGTTGACCAAGATGAGGTCGACCTCGGTGTGGGGAACCCCCATGGACTCGATGAGGTCTTTCACGGTCTGTCCCGGTGCCGCCGCCCGCTCGACGTCGCGGGCCCTCCACTCCGGTGGGAGAAGGTCGCCGAGTTCGGCGTAGAAGCGGATACACACCGTGCCCGTCGTGTCGCCTCCGTGTAGCGCCGCCGACCGGCGGCCGCAGCTCTGGCTCGGCTCCGGTCCGCTAGTCGAGCGGGAAGCGGACCGGTCCCGCCAGCGAGAACACTATCAGCCGCTCACCTGTGACGGTGCTGATGTCGGTGTGGATGCTCCGCACGGTCTGCCCGGTCACAGCGGAAACGATGACCTCCAACAGCGGCCGAGCCTTCTCGATGAGTTCCCGCCGGATCTGCTTGACTAACTCCCTGCCCTGAGGGGTCCCGTCGGGCCCGCCGAGCTGACGCTCGGCCTGGGTCAATACGCCTCGGAGCCGGACGATCACCATGTCGTCCACGAGATAGGTGCGGGCTTCTTCCGGTCCACGGCCCATATAGTCGAGTTCGAAGCGCACGATAGCGTCGCTGATCTCAGCTTCCACTTGTCCCTTGGTCTTCGCCACTCCGCTCTCCCCCATAGACGAGCTCCGTGGCGAGGCCGCGCCGCACCCGGGCTCAGTCCCTGGAATTCGATTCCTGCATCTCCAGGGCGCACTCTAGCATGATGTCGTAGAGAGCAGGGATGTCGGCCTCGTCCACCGAGGAGTGCGCCACCCGGATGTCGGTGTCGCTGGTGGATATCACGCCGACCCCGTAGTTGTTGAGCAACCTCACCCGGTAGGCCTCGGCATCCACCCTGTGCATCCGCAGGCACATGAAGTATCCCGAGTTGAACGGGTAGGGTGTCCAGGCTTCGGCGAACTTCGGATCGGCAAGCGTGGCCCGGGCGACGTTCGCTCGGCGCTTGAGCACCTCGAACTTCTCCGCCTTCTGAGCGGTGTAATGTGGGTCGTTCAGGGCGCGCATGAGCAGTTCCTGCGAGACATTCGGGGAATTGGAGATGGTGCCGCGGATGCAGCCGCCGGTCTTTTTCTCCAAGGCTTCATAGGCACCCTGGCCGCCTTTGATGCCGTAGGTCATGAAGGCCAGACGCAGACCCCAGGCGAAGTCCTCCTTGGAGGCGCCGTCGAGTTTGACGGCCAGGAGCCGCTCATGAGCCGCAGCCAGCCTGGTGAAGAGAGATTCCTTCATCACCGCGTCGTCGAAGAACAAGCCAAAATAGGCGTCGTCGCACAGGGCGACGATGTCGCAACCTCCCTCCGCCGCGTCCACCAGGACGTCCCGGATGGAGTCTGCTTCAGCCGAGTTGATCGAGTAGCCGGTAGGGTTGTTCGGGAAGTTGAAGAGGATAATGAGCTTTCCGCGCGCGACATTCTCGGGCATAGTCCTGCGAAAACCGTCGACGTCAAAGCCCCTGTTGATGTCGAGCAACGGGTACCGTCCGGCCTTCGCACCCCGCTTCACGGAGAACACGAGCAGGTAGTTTCCCCACAGCTTGTCGGGGAACAGCACCACGTCTCCCTCATCGACGAACATGTCGGCCACAGTGGAAAGACCGTGGGTGATCCCACTCGTGACCACCGGCAGGCTGATCGGGCTGTCGCCCAACGAAGGGTTCTTCGTCCTGATCTCCGCCTGCCAGGCTTTGCGCATGTCGGGCCGGCCTGCAGACGGGGCGTAGGGAAGCACGGCATCGGCGTTCAAATCCGAGAAGTGGCAAAGGATGGCGTCGAGACCCATGGACTTCTTCGCTTCTCGGGCTTCACCGATGGTGGCGTTGAAGCGGTGGGCCTTCTCTTTCGCCTCAGCCGTCTGGGTGAGGATCCCCCTGGGGAAATAGAGCTCGCGGCCGAGAACGGAGAGCATCCGCATGACGGCGGGCGCCTCCCGTTCGATGGTCTGGTTGAGTTCTGCTGCCAAGGGGTTCATGTGGCACCTCAGGATCCGTCCGAGACGTTATAGACCGAGACGCTCCTTGAGAGCGGCGAGCTGCTTGCGCAGTTCATCCGGCAGCCGGTCGCCGAACTCTTGATAGTACTTGGACAGGCCCTCAATTTCGTTGAACCAGCCGTCCTTGTCCACGCGCAGCAGTTCATCCATGGCCTCAGCCGAGATGTCGAGGCCGGAGAGATCGAGCGCCCCTGGGGCGGGCAGATAACCGATGGGAGTCTCGACGGCCTCGCCCGTGCCCTCGACCCGCTCGAAGATCCATTTGAGCACCCGGCTATTGTCACCGTAGCCGGGCCAGATGAACTTGCCCTCTTCGTCCTTGCGGAACCAGTTCACGAAGAACACCTTGGGCAGCTTGTCCCGGTCGGTGCGTTCCGCGAACGAGAGCCAGTGGGCGAAGTAGTCACCCATGTTGTAGCCGCAGAACGGCAGCATGGCGAATGGATCGTGACGCAGAACACCGGTCTTGCTGAGATTGGCCGCGGTGGTCTCCGAGCCGGCCGCGGAGCCCATGAAGACACCGTGCTCCCAGTCGAAGGCCTCGTTCACCAGAGGGATGGTGGCTCCCCGACGGCCGCCGAAGAGGAAGGCCGAGATCGGCACACCGGCCGGATCCTCCCACTTGGGATCGATGACCGGGCACTGACGGGCGGGAGCGGTGAAGCGGGAATTGGGGTGCGCGGCTTTGCGGCCTGCGTCGGGAGTCCAATCGTTAGCTTCCCAGTCGATGAGGTGTGCGGGAGCGTCCACCCCCATGTCTTCCCACCACACGTCGCCTTCGTCGGTGAGCGCCGCGTTGGTGAAGATGGTGTTCTCCTTGCAGCTCTCCATGGCGTTCGGGTTGGACCAATACGAGGTCCCGGGAGCTACGCCGAAGAAGCCGGTCTCCGGGTTCATGGCATAGAGGCGCCCATCCTCACCCAGACGCATCCAGGAGATGTCGTCGCCCACACAGGTAACGGTCCAGCCGGGCAGTGTCGGCTGCATCATGGCCAGGTTGGTCTTGCCGCAGGCGCTGGGGAATGCGCCGGCGATGTAGTGGGTCTTACCTTCCGGAGAGGTGAGCCCGAGGATGAGCATGTGCTCGGCCAGCCACCCTTCCTTGCGGGCTATCGAAGAGGCGATGCGGAGGGCCAGGCATTTCTTGCCGAGAAGAGCGTTGCCTCCGTAGCCGGAACCGTACGACCAGATAGAAGGATCCTCGGGAAAGTGCACGATGTACTTGTGCTTGGGATCGCGCTCGCACGGCCAGGGCACATCGGCCTGGAAGGGGGCCAGGGGGGCGCCCACGGAGTGCAGACAGGGAATGAATGGGCCGTCGGTTCCCAGGGCTTCGAGCACTGCAGTCCCCACCCGGGTCATGATCATCATGTTCGCGACCACGTACGGAGAGTCGGTGACCTCGATGCCGATCTTCGAGAAGGGCGAGCCAATCGGGCCCATCGAGAAGGGGATGATGTAGAGTGTCCGGCCCTCCATGCAGTTCTGGAAGATCCGGACCATCTTGAGCTTCATCTCTCTCGCCGGCACCCAGTTGTTGGTCGGGCCGGCTTCCCCCATGTCGGTAGTGGCGATAAAGGTGCGGTCCTCCACCCGAGCCACGTCGCTCGGATGGGAGCGAGCCAAGAAGCTGTTGGGGCGGAACGTCTCGTTCAGCGGTGTGAACGTACCGTGCTTGACCAGCACATCGCAGATGTACCTGTATTCCTCTTCCGAGCCGTCGCATGTGTATATGTTATCCGGCTTGCAGAGTTCGACCACGTCCCTGAGCCAAGCAAGCAGTTCTTTGTGCCGAGTGAGCGCCTCTAGAGCGGCCGCCATCCCCTCTCCTTCCGATCGTCAAATGCAACAAGGCCGGCGCGGGCCCGTTTCGCCTCGCAACCGGCCTAATGGCGCGGCGAATGGAGTACGGTCATCCCCCGCTCAGTCTGCCAGAGACCAAACATACCATGTATCCAGGACCCCGTGCGGCGAAGGCCGACCGGCGAGAGAGCGGTGTGGGCCCGCGAAGAATCATCTCTCCTTTTTGGGGAACCACGGGACGAAGGCGCTGGTGCGCTCGACGTATTCGGCGTAACCCCGCTTGGACTCCTTGAGGTTCCTCTCCAGAAGGGTCACACCCGAAACCCGCAACAGCATCACGGTGATGACCACCGGACCGTACGCCGACCAGTAGCCGCCGGCGGCTGCCGCGATCAACCATATGCCCCACCAGATGAGCACCTCCCCGAAATAGTTGGGATGGCGCGAGTACTTCCAGACCCCGCGGTCCAGCACCTTCCCCCCGTTCTCGGGGCGCCGTTTGAAAAGGGCCAACTGCGTGTCGGCCGTCACCTCGAGGAGGAACCCGACCGCCCAGACGGCCGCGCCCGCGTAGTCCAGAGCGACCAGCCGATCCGGCTCCGACCCACCCTCGGCGGCAGCCAGCGGCGCCGAAACCAACCACAGCAGGATCCCCTGCAGGATGAACACCTGCGCGTAGCTGTACCACCAGAAGCTGCCGGGCCGTCTGTCCCGCATCGCTCTGTAGCGGCGGTCCTCCCCTTTGCCCGCGTTCCTCACGAGCAGATAGATGGAGAGACGGAGCCCCCACGCCCACGTCAGGGATGCAACCAGGATCATCCGGGCAAGGACACCATTCACGAGCAGGAGATAGGATACGGCGGCCACGATGAAGCCCACCCCCCAGAAAGTATCCGCGATGCTGGCGTCGTGCAGCAGGAGGCTGAGGAGCCAGACCAGGGTCATGTAGACCAGGAGTATGGCGAGCGTGAATCCCAACGCCTGGGGAATGCTCACCTCGGCCCTCCGTAGTCCGCCTCCCGGGGCCCATCGCTCTCGGTCCCGCTCGTTCCCGGTCTCCTCACTGCTAGGGCTATCGCCCCCAGCCCCGTATGGGTGGCCAGAACCGCTCCGCACTCCATCATCGGGATGTCCACGTCCGGTCCCAGTCGCCTCCGCAACTGTTGCAGCACATATGCCACCGCGGCCGGCGAGTCGGCATGGGCGACGGCAAAGCGGGCCTCTCCCCCGCCGGCGAACTCCAGCGCCCTGCGGACGAGACCCCGGAGGGCCCGGTTGAAGCCCAGGTGGGCCCCGTCGGTGTGAGCCGCTCCTTCCGCGTCGAACACGATGACCGGCTTCAACTCGATCAAACCGGCCAACTTCGCCACTTTGGCGTTTACCCGGCCGCCTTTCACCGCGAAATCGAGCGAGGGCGTGGCCCCATACACCCTGGTGTTGCGGGCCGCCTCGTCCGCGGCGGCAACCACCTCATCCAGAGAGCCGCCGGCACGGATCGCTTCTCCCGTCGCCTCCACCACCAGGCCCAGGCCGACGGACAAGTGCCGGGCGTCCACGACCCTCACCCGCTGCGGGCCGAACTGCGCCGCGGCCGATCGGGCCGATTGGACGGTCCCCGACATGCGTGAGGAAAGGTGTACGGAGACGATGCTCTCGTGATCGGCAAGCAACTCCTCGTAGACCCGGACGAAGTCGGCGCGGTTTGGCTGGGAGGTACGCGGCAATTCGCCCGTCTCGCGCACGAGCGAGTAGAACGCGCCCGAACTGAACTCCACGCGGTCGAGATATGTCCGACCGCCGAGCGACACGGTGAGTGGCACCACGACCATCCCTGAAAGCAATTGCGCCCACTCGGGCAAGTCGACGGTCGAGTCTGTGACCAGAGCGATGGTCGCCGCCTTGGCGGCCTGCTGCTGGGCAACCATGTCGTCCAGCTTGAAGCTCTCCACCGTGGCCAACGCCTCCAGAGCATGGCGGAAGACCTCGGGCTCGTTCGTATGGAGATGTACCCTCATGTGACCTGAGCCGCCCGCTACGACGAGAGAGTCCCCCAACCCGCCCACCGCCTGCTCGACGGCTGCCCGTTGCAAACCCCTGCCGCTGAGGAGCGCCTCCGCACAGAAGCACAAACGCTCGTCGACCCGAAGGGCCGGGCGCGCCGGTTGCTTGGCCGGGCCACCGGCCATGAAGGCCCCGGCCGAAGGACGGGAGACTCCGCCCGACCCCTCGTACGCAAGGGGGAAGGTGAGCGACTGCGGTATCGAGCCGTGGGCAGGCTGACGACCTCGCATGGGGGCGAGCATCCCCTCAAGAAAGTAGACAAACCCCTGGCCTCCGGCATCCACCACCTGGCTGCGGGCCAGAACCTCCAACTGCCTGGGTGTATCCGACAAGGCTACGCGCGCCGCCTGCAACGCATGGCTCATCAACTCGCGAAAGTCGGGGAACCTCGCGGCATTCTGCGCCAGTTCGTGCGCCCAGGCCCTCAGCACCGAGAGGATCGTTCCCTCCCGCGGATTCTGCACAGCCACGTAGGCGGATTCGACCCCACCGGCCGCCGCCTGCGCAAACTCCCGCGACTCGGCGTCATGCTTCAGGTGGAGGCCCTCAGCAAGCCCGTGCAGGAACTGGGCGAAGATCGCTCCAGAATTGCCTCGAGCCCCGATCAGGGCGGCATCCGCGGCCATTCGGGCGGCCACTCCGATGCCAGAGGGTGGGGTCCGTCCAAGGCCGGCCGCCGCCGCCGTGAGCGTCGCAGCCAGGTTCGCTCCTGTGTCGGCGTCGGCGACCGGGAACACGTTGATCCTGTCCAGGGTCGCCTGGCCTTTCACGACTGCGTACGCTCCGCATCTCAGACTGTCCGCAAAGCTGTGCCCGCCGAAGGCGCGCAAGCGATCCCGCCCTCCTCACTAGGCGTGGCCGAGGCGCCATTACTGTACCATTGTCGTAACGTATGGCGGCTATATCACCGCCGCGACTCTATCCCCCGCGGGTCTCCCGAACAGTTCCAGCGTCGTAGCCTCAGCCTGTGATGGCCGTCCGCACCATCTCCAGGGTGCCGGCAGACTGCAACTTCTCGTTCTTGTGGGCGATGAACTTCGCGTACTCAGCCATGAAGATCTTGCCCGGGTCGCGAAGATCGAACTTCTCCGGATGGTCCCGGAAGAACTCGCGGTGCACCCGAGTCCACACCAGGCGCCCGTCGGTGTCGATATTGACCTTTGTGACCCCCAGCGGCACTGCTTTGGCGAACTCGTTCTCGTCCACGCCCTTGGCCCCCTTGAGCTCGCCGCCGGCGGCGTTGATGCGGGCCACCTCCTCCTGAGGCACGGACGAAGAGCCATGCATCACCAGCGGAAAGCCGGGCAGGCGCTTCTGGATTTCGGCGGCCACGTCAAGACGGAGTGCTTGATGCCCTGAGAATTTGTAGGCTCCGTGGCTGGTGCCGATGGCCACGGCTAGGCTGTCGCAGCCCGATTCCTTCACGAACACCTCGGCGTCCGCCGGGTCGGTGAGGTGGGCGTTCTTCTCCTCCACCTGCACGTGCTCCTCGACGCCACCGAGTTGGCCCAGCTCGGCCTCAACCGAGATCCCCTTGGGATGAGCCGCCTCCACCACCTGCCTGGTGATCCTGATGTTCTCTTCGAGCGGCTCGCTGGAAGCATCGATCATGACCGAGGAGTAGAACCCGCTCGCGATGCAATCCAACGCGGAGGCGAGATCGCCGTGATCGAGATGCACCGCGAAGATGGCCTCGGGGAAGATCTCGTCGGCGGCCTTTATCATCGCCTCCAGCATGCGCTTGTCGGCGTAGGAGCGGGCGCCTCTCGAGATCTGGACGATGAACGGGGCCTGGGATTCCATGTTGCCCCGGAACAGGCCCAGGCACTGCTCCATGTTGTTGATGTTGTAGGCGCCCACGGCGAACTTCCCGTAGGCGATTTCGAACAGCTGCTTCGTCGTGACGATCATCATGTCTCCTATCCGGATCGGGCCGCTTTCCGGCACTGATGACTTGTGCAGCCTCCTTATTCCCGGGAAACGACGCTCAGTATCTGGTCTGTGGTGGTGAGCCAGCCGAATGCGTTCTCCACGTTCCACTCCGTGGCCAGCCGGTTGTACTCCGGCCCCGAGTTGTTGCAGGCGTCGGCCACCATGATAGGCCAGTAGTCGAGTAGGAAACCGTCGCGAAGGGTGGTCTCCACACAAACATTCGTGGCCACTCCCGTGTAGAAGCAGTAGCGGATGCCGTGGGTCTTGAGGATGAGGTCCAGATTCGTGCCTGCGAATCCGGAGTAGCGCTGTTTGCGGATCACGATGTCGCCGGGCTGGGGAGCTATCTCGTCCACCACCTGCTCGTCCCAGGTCCCCTCGGTGACATACCGGCCCCGTTTCTCCGGCTTGGCCTCCATGAGTACCAGCCCCAACTCCTTGTGGTAGTTGGGGGACCCGGGACCGCCCGAATCGGAGTAGTCACTGTTGTAGCTCATCTTGAGGTAGACGATCTTGACACCGGCCGCGCGAAGCGCCGGCAGTAGCCGGGCATTGCTCTCGATGCAGGCGCGGGCGCCCGAGATGTCGTAGCCTGCTTCGTCGAACATCCCACCAGGACTCAAGAAGGCGTTCTGCATGTCCACGACGACGACCGCTGTGCGGGCCAGGTCGATCGAGAGGGGAGCCGGTCGCGCCGGGATGGTGATCGGCCTGGGAGCCTGAGCTTGCTCGGTCATTTGGTTCTCCTTGGGTCGCCGGCGGCCCGGCCTAGGCAGTCCGCCGTATCTTGGCAAGAGCCGTCTCCAACTCTAGCGACAGAATATCCCGCGCCTCCCCCTCGAAGAAGAGGAGGCCGAACCCGGTTTGCTCAAGGCGATCGGCGCCAGGTTCGTTCCTCTCCGCGGCAGGGAGCACGCCGAAGCGCGGGGGCAGCTCATCGGGGTCCTCGCTCGAGAACCAAAGCCTCGAGCACCTTCTCCGGCGTGAGTGGCAGAGAGTGCAGTCGGATGCCGGTCGCGTCATACAGAGCGTTGGCGATGGCCGGAGCGACGTTGGTGATCCCGGTCTCGCCGACCCCCTTGGCTCCGAACGGCCCCGTAGGATCCGGCTCTTCGACAAGGATCACTTCGACCTCGGGCATATCCGGTGCCGAGAGCATCTTGTAGGTGGCGAAGCTGTCGCTCACCACCCTGCCGGTTCGGGGATCGATCGCAAGGTCCTCGGTGAGGGCATAGCCCAGACCCTGGGCCGCCCCGCCCTGGAGACACCCTTCGACGGTGAGCGGGTTGATCGCGCGGCCGATGTCGTGCGCGAGCACGAGCTTGATCACGGTGATGACCCCGGTCTCCACATCCACTTCGATCTCAGCGAAGCCTGCCTGGAAGTTGGGGCAGTGCCTCACGCTCTGGTGCTTGCCTGTGGCCATGATGTGCCGCGCGTCGGTGCCATACTCGTAGATGCCCTGGTGCGCCACTTCGGCGACGCTCACTTCTGTGCCTGGGTCGGCCTTCGCGAAGACGCGGCTCCCTCCGATGTCCAGCTCCTCGGGAATGAGGCCCAGCAGTCGCGCCGCCCGTTCCAGAACAATCGCCCGCACCTGGGTGGCGGCATCCAACACGGCGTTGCCGATCGCGTACGTGGAGCGACTAGCGTGGGTCCCGATGTCGAAGAGAGTGGTATCGGTATCTCCGGTCACGATCCGGATATCCTCGAAACGCAGGCCCGCTCCCTCGGCCGCTATCTGCGCCAGCGTCCCCAGGATGCCCTGCCCCATTTCGCAGGGGCTCACCGACAACTGGGCGGAGCCGTCTTCGTTCAGTTTCATCATGGCGGTGGAGTGCTCGAGGAGAAAGCCGCCCGCCCCACTCGCGTGGGTCATAACGGACATCCCCACCCCGCGGCGACGGCGGCCTTCCTTCGCGGTCCCCCACCCCTGCCACTTGTCCTTCCAACCTATGGCCTCGGCCCCACGCCGGATACACTCGGGCAGGGCGCACGTGGTGATAGTCTGCGGCTCCCACATGCTGGGCTCGCCCACCCCTCGGATGTTCTTGAGGCGGAACTCGACCGGGTCCATGCCGCACTTCTCGGCGGCGATATCCAGAGCCTGCTGAAAGACGAAGGAGCCTTCCGGGTTGCCGTAGCCCCGCATACCGCTTGCGGTGGGGTTGTTGGTGTAGACCATGGTGGCCTTCCCCCGAATGACCGGCGACCGCATCAGGCCGAGCGTCGACTGCATGTTCACCGCGCTGATGGTGCCGCTGTGCGAGAAGTAGGCGCCGGCGTCGGACAGCACCTCCTGCTCGAGGCCGTTGATGGTCCCGTCCTCGCCTACGGCCGCACGGATAGTCTGCCGCTGCTCGGTGCGGCTGTTCCAGCCGTTGAAATCTTCTTCCCGAGTGACAGCCACCTTGACCGGCCTACCCGCCACCCTGGCGAGCATAGCCGCCACCGGCTCCACCCCGAAGCTGAGGCGGGCTCCAAACCCGCCGCCGACCGCCGGCGTGATCCAGCGTACGTTGCCCTCGCCGATATCGAACACCCTCCTTCCCATGGCTTTTTTCGCCAGGTGAGCGTTCTGACACGGCGACCACACTGTGAGCCTCCCTGCACTGTCCCAGGAAGCGACGGCGACGTCGGGCTCCAGGTGCGCCTGCTTCTGCCGCGAGTTGCGTCCGGAGAATTCGGCGACATGAGCGGAGGCTGCAAGAGCTTCTTCGAGATCCCCTCGGTTGAAGGGATGATCGATCACGGCGGCGACATTGCCCTTCCACCCGTCGTGCACCACGGGAGCCTCGGGTTGCACCGCATCCTCCGGGTCGAACACCGCGGGGAGCATTTCATACTCCACCTCGATGAGGTCCAACGCCCGTTCGGCGGTGTAGACGTCGACGGCTGCCGCCGCGGCGATCCAATCGCCGACGTAACGGGCCTTGTCGGACAGGATGAACTGGTCAAGGTTCTCGCCCTCGTAGGCGAAGGGCGGCAGTCCTTCTGCCATCACCGAACGGGTGAAGGCGCGCTTGGGCACGTCCTCGTACGTGATGACCGCGGCCACACCGGGAAGAGCCCGGGCTTTGGACGTGTCGATGCTGCGAATGCGAGCGTGCGCATGCGGACTCGTGAGGATGCGCCCGTGAAGCATGCCGGGTAGGGTGATGTCGGCCCCGAAAAGCGCCGCCCCGGTGGCCTTCGCGGCGACATCGGGTCGGGGCAGTGGCTTGCCCACCGAAGAGAAGCCGGCACTCATCGATTGCCTCCTTCCCGGAGCACGGCTGCTGCCGCTTCCACCGCGTCCACGATCTTGACGTATCCCGTGCACCGGCAGAGGTTGCCGGCGATGAAGGTCTTGATCTCGTCCCTCGTCGGCTCGGGGTTCTCGTCGAGCAGCGCCTTGGCCGTCAACACCATCCCGGGGGTGCAGAACCCGCACTGTATCGCTCCGCAGTCCACGAAGGCTTGTTGGATGGGATGCAGGTTGTTGCCATCCGCCAACCCTTCGACGGTGACGATGCTCTTGCCCTTCGCCGTCACCGCCAGAGTGAGACAGGAGAAGACCGGCCTACCGTCGAGGAGCACGGTACAGGCCCCACAGTCGCCGGCGCCGCAGGCATATTTGCTGCCGGTGAGGCCGAGTTGGTCACGCAGAACGTCGATGAGGAGCATGTGCGGTTCGACGATGGCGTCGTATTCCCGGCCGTTCACGAGGAGGCTCACGATCTCCTTCGACATCACTCCTCCTTCCCCGGGACGGCGTCTCTACCGGGCTCGGCAGGCCCCGTTGCGCGAGTTGCTGCTATCTCCAACGCATCCTTCACCAGCACACGCACCATCTCCGCCCTGTATGCCGCGGTCGAACGGACGTCGGAGATGGGACTCACGGCCTGGACGGCAGATTCCGCCGCCGCAGCTATCGCGGCGGCGTCGAGCATGCGGCCCTCCACCTCCTTCTCGGCGGCGACCGCCCTCACGGGAGTGGGCGCCGCCGAACCGACGGCGATGCGGGAATGAACGCACCGACCGCCATCCAGTGCGACCGTGACCGCAACGTTGACTTTCGCGATGTCCTCCGAAGTCTTCGCCAGCTTGAGAAACGCGCCGGCGCTGCCCGCGGCCGGCGCCGGTAGAACGATCTCGGTTACCACCTCGTGCGGTCCTACGGCGGTCCTTCCGGCGTCGACGAAGAACTCTTCGACGGGGATCTCCCGCTCCCCGTCCTGTCCGGTGATCCTCACCCGAGCGCCGAGAGCGTAGAGGGCCGGAGCGACGTCTGAGGCGGGTGTTCCCACGCACAGGTTGCCCGCCAGCGTCCCCATCACCTTGGTCTGTATGGACACGATCGAGGCCAGGGCTTCGGCGAGCAGAGGCCAGCCCTGGATGACGGAGGGTGACTGCTCCACCCTCCGCAGGCTGGCCAGAGCCCCGATGCGCAGAGCACCGCTTCCCATCTGAGCGTCAGGACGGACGTAGTCGAGGCCGGGGATCTTCTGCAGGCTCACCACCCGCTCCGGGACGATCTGGCGAAGGCGCATCTTGAGGACAAGATCAACGCCGCCGGCCAGGGCCCGGACCCGGTCGCCGTCGATCAACCCGACCGCTTCGGCCACTGAGGCCGGCTCGGAGAACTCGAAAGGCAACAACACGCGATGCATCCTCTTCCCCTATCTCGTCGCGGCTTCGCCGCCTTCGGTGGGCGGGACCCACTCATCGGGCGTTCGCGCGCGGCGTCTATTCGTAGTATTCCGGACAGGCCTTGAGCGTCTCGAACTGCTGCTGGTCGTGACCGAAGAAGATCTGCCCTTCCTCCTTATCCACCAGGTCGCGCACCCGCTTGAAGCTCCACAGCTCACCCGCGGCCGACCAGGTGAAGGCGTGCGGGATGCCCGGCGCATAGCCGTTCACAGGGATGTCGTAGTACATCCCGCGATGCTCGCAGGCCGACAGGAACACCGGCCCGGTCTTGGGCAGGCGCACCATGACGTTCTGGAAGCCTGGCGTGTGCCCCGGCAGGCTGAGGATCTCCACATCCTTGCCCAAGAGCTCATAGTCGCCATTGACGAACAGGTAGTCCAGCCCCTGCTTCTCGAAGTACTCGCGCACGTACATCCACGTGTGGAACTGCTCGACCGCCGGCTCGTCTCCCGGGCGTGGAGGCGTACCGATGCGGCTGGCATACTCCATCTCTGCTTCTTGTACGACGATCTTCGCCTTCTTACCCGCGAACTCCGGAAGATACCCTGCGTGCTCGCTCATGAGGTGGGAGATGACTACGTAGTCGATGTCGTCCGGCCTCACGCCGATCTTCGCCAGCTGGGAGATGGGGTTCTGTTCCGGTGTCTTGAGCAGATGGAATCCATGAGGCCCTTTCCGGTGTGGGAAGCCTACGAGCTTGTCGAACCACTCGCTGGTGAAACCGAGGTCGAAGACCACCTTGGCTTTCGGGTGGTCGATGAAGAACTGGATGTTGCGTATGCCGAACGGACCCTCGTGGTACTCCTGGTCAGTGACGCTGACATCACCGAAATGCCACA
>CAZWAR010000073.1:6549-15595 GCA_964631965.1 uncultured Gaiellales bacterium | reverse complement strand
CTGATCGCCTCGATGGCCATCCCCTGGGGCGAGGCCCGGGGCGATGACGACATGGGCGGGTATCACCTCGTCTGGACTCGGGACATGGTCAGCAGTGCCACCGGCCTGCTGGCCGCAGGCGACACTGCCACGGCACTCCGGGCACTCATCTACCTGGCCACCAGTCAAGCGCCGGATGGTGGATTCGCGCAGAATTTCTGGGTGGATGGCCGGCCCTATTGGAGCGGTATCCAACTGGACGAGGTAGCCTTCCCGATCATTCTGGCCCGCCGTCTCCACGAAGAAGGTGTGCTGACCGAGTTCGATCCCTATCCGATGGTCCTTCGCGCCGCTGGCTATCTGGTCAGGCACGGCCCGGCAACTCAGCAAGAACGTTGGGAGGAAGCGTCGGGCTATTCCCCGTCCACCCTCGCCTCCAACATTACGGCACTCGTGTGTGCCGGCCTTTTCGCCCGGGAGAGGGGCGATCGCTCCACGGCCGAGTTCCTCGAGGACTACGCGGACTTCCTAGAGTCGCACCTCGAGAGGTGGACCGTGACCACGTCGGGCACCCTCTGCGCCGGGGTCCCGCGGCATTTCATCCGCATCCTCCCGGTGGATATTGATGACCCCCAGCCGAACGAAGACCCGGACAAGGCCGTCCTCGGCATCAAGAACCTCCCACCGGGTGCGCAGTCGGAGTATCCGGCCAAGGATATCGTCGATGCAGGCTTTCTCGAACTGGTACGGTACGGGGTCCGAGCGCCCGACGATCCCCTGATCGTCGATTCACTAACCGTCGTGGACACAGTACTCAAAGTGGATACTCCGGCCGGTCCGTGCTGGCATCGCTACAACCACGACGGCTACGGGCAACGCCAGGACGGCGGTCCATTCGTGGAATGGGGCCGAGGACGGGCTTGGCCGCTTCTCACCGGCGAACGCGGTCACTATGAGCTCAGTCGGGGAAACGATGTCTCCGCGTTTGTCGCGGCCATGGAGCGCTTTGCCTCGGAGAGCGGGCTGCTGGCCGAGCAGGTGTGGGATGAAGACGACAAGCCCTCGCTCCACATGTTCCTGGGCAAACCCACCGGCTCGGCCATGCCGCTCATGTGGGCCCACGCAGAGTACACCAAGCTGCTGCGCTCGGTGCGCGACGGCAAGGTATTCGACCGGGTGGAGGCGGTGGCTCAACGCTATCTGGTGCAGAGGAAGGGGAGAAGCGATCTCGAGATCTGGAAGCTCAACCGCCAACCGCGCGAGGTGGCCCGCGGGTCCACGCTCCGGGTGCAGGCACCTGCGGGCTTTCGGCTGATTCATACGCTGGACGACTGGAAGACGCAGACAGTGAAGGAATCCTCGACCACAGCCGTGCGCCTCGACTTCGTTGACGTAGCCATCCCCCCCAGGCAGAAGCTGCCGGTCCGGTTCACCTTCTTCTGGACCGAGGAGAATCGCTGGGAAGGACGCGACTACGTGGTCGCCGTGTCGTCCGAGTAGGCCACCACGGCTACAGCTTTCTGGCGATGCAAGGGCCTGTGGCGAGCCTTCCCCGCCGCGCGCTTCCCCGGGGATCGTCCACGCATCCAGAATCGGTTTCGCAAGAACAGTACTTCTACGGGCGACCATGATCGCAACCACAGGGCAAACCGATATATTGGAGGAAGTCACGGAGAAGGGGCCGGGCCATTCTGGCCAAAGATGCGGGGAGTCTTCCCGCACTGCTGCTGACGCTCTTGGTGGCCGCCTGCGGAACGACCACTGCCGTCAGCGCGAGCCTCACCGGCACCACGCTCAGCAAGATGCCGAACCCATTCGAACAGGCGGTGCATGCCCTGCCGGGCGCACCGTCCGCATCGGTGGAGACCATCGTGGTTGAGTTGGACGGCGAGTCCTGGGTGGTCCCGGCGGCAGTCTGTCTTCGCGCCGACAGCGACTCTGACATCGTGCTGGCGGAGGCCGAGCGTCAGGTGGCGATCGTGCATAGTCTGGTCGCGCCGATGATATCCGGATGGCCCTCGACCACAAGGAACCCATCCTGGACGGAGGAAGCTCGGGCGACATGGGAGCAGGACCTCCGGATCGCCGGAGTGACGACCATGACCCTGGCCGGGTTGGTTGGCGAACAACCCGCCCTGAAGCAATCCTGGGTGGAATACGAACACAGCTTTGCGGACCCCAAACAAGGCTGGGGTTCGCCGACCCACATCTCCAGCCGCGTTGCGGGCTGCGAGGTAGAGGCCCAAGCCCTCACCCAGGCGATAGCCGCTCAATGCCCCGAGACGTAGCGGGTTGCATGCAGCTGTCCGCCGCTGCAGCGAAAGTCTAGGCTGCAAATCCATCTAATGCCGGAGGCGGGACTCGAACCCGCATGGGCTTAGCCCTACGGTGTTTAAGACCGTTGCGTCTGCCATTCCGCCACTCCGGCGCTGCGGCGGCGGCCCCACCCGGCCTGGAGTCCGTCGCCGCCTTCCATGGAACGCCGGTCTCCGGCGCCCCACGGCCAATCTACCTTAGCATGCAGCCGCAAGCACCAGGCCGTCCAGGATGTCGCGCTCGGAGACGGTCATCTCCGGGTATCCGAGGGCCTGCATGGCCGCCTTTGCGATGAGCGCTCCCGCCACGATCACCGGAGCCCGCCCGGCCTGCACGCACGGCAGAGAGGCGCGCTCCGCGGTCGTCATGGCGGCGAGCAGGCCAATCAAACGATCCACAGCCTGGAGAGAAAGCAAGCGTAGATGAATCACCTCCGGATCGTAGGCCTGAAGTCCGGCATCCAGGCAAGCCAGGGTGGTAACGGTCCCCGCCACGCCTACCAGGCGGGTTTCAGCCGACGCCACCAGCCCGGGGTCTGAGCCTGCGCCCACGTCGATGCCCTGGCCCTTACCGAAGCGCGGCCGCAGGGGGGCCGTCAACGAGGTAGTCTCGCGTGCGATGGAGGCCATTTCCTCTGCGCCCGGCGGGTCGGAATGGATCCACCACTCTGTGGCCCGGCTCGCGCCGAGAGCCAGACTCACCGATTCGACGTCGCCTCCGCCACTCGCGCGTATCAGTTCGGTGCTCCCCCCGCCCACGTCGAGAACCACGGGGAAGCGCGGCACATCGAGCGCTGCGCCCCTGTAGGCGAGAGAGGCCTCCTCGACGCCGCTCAGCACCACCCCGACAGTTTCGTGTGCGACCGCCAGACTCTGGATGAACCGAGCCCCATCGGCCGCATCGCGACAGGCGCTGGTCCCCGCGACAGTGATCTTCTCGGCACCCAGCGCGCGCGCTTCGGCCACGAAGCGCCCAACGGCGACGGCCGTCCTTTCGCGAGCCGCCGAACCCAGGGGCATCCCCGGGCGCAACCCCTCCCCGAGGCGAGTGATCTCCGCCTGCCGGACAACCTGCTCGGGACGCCCGTCGCGGACATCTGCGACGAGGAGGCGCACCGAGATGGTGCCGACGTCGATAGCGGCCACCCGCGGGAGGTCGCCACCGAGTTGGCCGTGCCCGCGGGCGACCGTACCGGCGGCGGGCTCCTGCGCCCAGCAAGCACAGCGGTCGTCGGTGCACCAGAGGGTGTTGCGCGGAGGGAGGAAGCGGTCCCAGGCGGCGTCGGCCGCTCTCGCAGCAACGTCGGCCGGCGCGCCACCCCGGTTGCCCGTCGAGGGTGAGCCGCCCATATCGAACCAGCCCGCCAGGGCCGCCAACAGGGCGGCAGCGTATGCGTGCAGGCACGAGGCTTTGTCAGGCCCGGACGGACCCCCGATACCGGCCTCGGGCCTCGGATCGCCGCTCGACGCGAGCGTAGCCCGCCGCTGTCGATAAACGGTGCTGATGTCGGAAAGTTGGTGGCGAAGATCCCGATCTTCGCCGGAAAGAGCCTTGAGGCGCTTGACCCCGCCGCCGGCTTCGACCGTGCTCATCGCCACCGTCGCCGTCGGACAGGTCAGGTAGAGCAGGTTGGGATTGGGCTTGCCGGCCAGAGTGGGCGCAGACTCGATAACCGCCGGCCGCCCGAACGGGCAGCGGACGGCGATACCGGTAACGTCACGCACCGTGCGCCCTAGTTGGCCCGACGCTATGCGGAGATCGGTTCCGGAAACCGGAGTGCGGAGCGGGGGCCCGCTCACGGAGCGGTAGTGGTGGTCAGGGGAAGCAATCTGAACGTGGCCGCATCCCCCTGAGCACCGCTGAGTCCGCCGTCCCGCGCGGCTACGCCCGTGAACGCAATGATGAGGGCCATGACGATGAGCACGAACAACGCGAGGAGCGGGGACCGGCTCCCAGCCCGGGAGCCGCCCCGCGCCGGTCTGCCGGCGCGCGGGCTGCGCCGGTGAGCGGCACCGTCGCACGGTAGTTCATCCCCACCACCGGCTCGGTACACTCGCCGCTGGGACAAGGTCGCCGGACCGGATGCCCTCCGGGGGTCGGCCGGGTCCGCCGCCGAGCCGTCCGCTTCAGTCTCTGGCTGCGGCCACGCGGCGGACCAGAGATCACCGTCCTCCTGGGCGAATGAGCGCCGAGGGCGCCGTCTGTCACGATCGTCCGCCATCTGAGGCTACAAGAGGTCGCGGATCCCCGACAGGAGGCGCTCGAAGAAGCCGGGCTGGTCGTCCGGCGCGACCAGGTCTTCCGCGTTCCCGGTGGGAAGCGAGCCGTTCGCGCCGAGGGAGGTCTCGAGAGCGGCTCCAAGGCCGGGCGTAACCACCGGGACCCCGGAATCGCCCGTACTTCCTCCTGCGACGCTATCCTCAGACCCGGTGACGATGTACAGATCCTCACCCGGCCGCGCGTAGGTCAACTGCTGGCGCGCGAGAGTCTCCAGGTAGTCGCTCTCCGAGAGGCGCGCCAGGTGGCTCTGCAGCTCTTCTTTCTGGGCCTGCAGGGCGGAAACATCGGCCGACACCTGTTCGTACCGGGCACTCGCGTCCTGCAGATGCGTCAGTGGGCCGATGTTGGCGAGGATCCCGACCACCACCAGAAGCAAAACGGCAAACATGATCAACCAGCGTCTCCGAGTCCTGCGCACGGCTCGTTCCCGGGCGGCCCGGCTCACCCGCCTCTCGCCGGAGTCCGGGATCTCGCCGGACGCGGCCGGCACGCTTTGGACACGGTACAGGGTCATGGTCTCTCTTCTATTCGCCCCTCAGTGCGCACTGTCCTTTGCCCGCGGCCGGCAGACCACTTCTCCGGGAACCGCCCACCTCGATGAGGGCGCAGCGGCCCGGGAGGACGTCGCCACGCTCATCGCTCCCTCGTCGCGCATCGCCCGTCACTTCCGTCCGCGGCGCCCGAAGGCCTTCCATCCCGGGTATACCGCCACTCCGCCCAGTTCCTCCTCGATGCGGAGCAGCTGATTGTACTTCGCAGTCCGCTCGCCACGCGACGGGGCCCCGGTCTTGATCTGACCGGCGTTGGTCGCGACCACCAGGTCGGAGATGGTGCTGTCCTCGGTCTCGCCGGACCGGTGGCTGACGACGGCCGTGTAGCCCGCCCGATGCGCCATATCGATGGCGTCGAAGGTCTCCGACAGGGTACCGATCTGATTCAGCTTGATGAGAATGCTGTTGGCCACCTGGCGCTCTATCCCCATGGCCAGCCGATCGACATTGGTGACGAACAGGTCGTCGCCGACGAGCTGGATCTTGTCGCCCACCAGACCGGTGATGGCTGCCCAGCCGTCCCAGTCCTCTTCGGCCATGCCGTCCTCGATGCTCACGATCGGATACTTGTCGCACAACTCGGCATAGTAGGCAGCCATGGCCTGGGGATCCAGGGTACGTCCTTCACCCGCGAGGTCGTACACCTTCCTAGCGGCGTCGAAGAACTCCGAGGCGGCCGGATCGAGCGCCAGACAGACATCGACCCCAGGCTCGTAACCCGCGTTCTCGATTGACTCCATGATCACCTTGAGCGCGTCTTCATTGCTCGCCAGGTTGGGGGCAAAACCGCCCTCGTCGCCCACTGAGGTTGACAGACCGCGCCCATTCAGCACCTTCTTCAGGGAGTGGAACACCTCCACGCTCATGCGCAGGCCGTCACTGTAGCTCGCGGCGCCCACCGGCATGATCATGAATTCCTGCAGGTCCACGTTGTTGTCGGCGTGCTTGCCGCCGTTCAGGATGTTCATCATCGGGACGGGCAGGACGTGAGCGTTGGGACCGCCCAAGTAGCGGTACAACGAAAGGCCGAGGGCATCCGCCGCGGCCTTGGCCACGGCCAGCGAAGTGCCAAGTATCGCGTTGGCTCCCAGGCGCCCCTTGTTGTCGGTGCCGTCCGTCTCGATGAGCAGCAGGTCGATCTCTCGCTGGTCGAGAGCGTCCATGCCCACCAGAGTATCCGCTATCTCGCCGTTGACGTGCTCCACGGCCTTCATGACGCCCTTGCCGCCGAACGCCTCGCCACCGTCACGCAACTCAACGGCTTCGAAACTCCCCGTAGAAGCGCCTGATGGTACCGCTGCCCGGCCTGTGGCTCCGCTCGCCAACTCGACCTCGACCTCGACGGTCGGGTTGCCGCGGGAGTCGAGGATCTGTCGCCCGAACACACCGAGGATGACGGTCATGGCTTCTGCTCCTTCCTGGGATTCGTTTCAGAATGAAGCCGAGGCGGTACCGGTACGCCCTGAGCGGCACGATGGTACGTCCTCGGTCGCGTGAGTAACGCCGCTATTCGCACTCCCCGCGTCCTTCGCCCGCGCGCTCAACGCGTCCCTGACGACGGAGCCTCATTCTTCAACGAATCCTTAGCCCGTTGGTAGTACGACTCTTGCTCGCTCAACTCCATATCTTCAAAGACGAATCCCTCTTGTCCTGCAGCAGCCGCCGCCGCTTCCACCCGTTCCCGAAAGCGCAGAGCCGAGCGGCGCAACGCCAGCTCCGGGTCCACTTTCAATTTCCGAGACAGATTGATGACCGAGAACAGGAGATCCCCCACCTCGTCGGCCAAACGCTCGGGATCCCCCGCCCCGTTCTGCTCGGCCCCCATTTCCGCGGCGATCTCGAAGGTCTCCTCCTCCACCTTGGCCATGACGTCCACGGCCTGCTCCCAGTCGAACCCTACTGCCGCCGCCCGTTGTTGCAGCTTCTGTGCAAGCAAGGTGGCCGGGAAGCTCAACGGGACGTCGTGAAAGATGCCCTCACGACCTTCGGCCTCTTTCTTGATGGCGTCCCAGGTCTTCCTTACGTCCTCGGCCGTCTCCGCCTGGCCCTCGCCGAAGATGTGCGGATGGCGGCGCACAAGCTTGGTGTGGATACCGGCGGCCACGTCCCCCAAGTCGTAGAGGCCCTGCTCCTCGGCCACGGCGGCCATGAAGTACACCTGGAACAGGAGGTCGCCAAGCTCCGATCGGACCGCGTCATCGCCCCGCGAAGCTCGCTCGTGGATCGCGTCCGCCAACTCGTGAGTCTCCTCGAGGGTGAAGGCCACGATACTCTCCTGCGTCTGCTTGCGATCCCAGGGACATTCCGCCCGTAGCTTCATGGTGAGGTCGTAGAGACGTGCCAGTCGCGAGGCTATCTCTTCGCGGCTCATGAGGAACCCGTGTCCTCTGCGTTCGGCTCGGTCGCTCGAGTATCCCCGCCCGTCCCACCGGTCTCCGGGGTCTCAGTAGTGACCGTCGTCGAGGTGAGCGGGATCATCGTGCTGGTCGTGCCCGCCTGCTTGGAGGGTGTGAGCCCCGAGCGGTAGGCCACCCCCAACTCTTCCTCCATCCGTCGCAACCAGTCGTCCCAGGTCGCGGTCTGGCGTGAAGCCAGGAGGGCGCTGCGGATCTTCTCCTTGACCTGCTCGTAGGGCATCTGCATCTCCGGAGTGATGTCGGTCACCTGGATGAGGTGATACCCATACTCGGTCCTCACCGGACGCGACAACTCCCCCTTCTTCAGGCTGAACACCGCAGTTTCGAACTCCGGCACCATCTCGCCTCGGATGATGTCCCCCAGGTCACCCCCGTCGTCCTTGGTGGCTTCATCGTCTGAGACCTTTCGGGCCTCGGCGCCGAAGTCGGTTCCGTTCAGGATCTCGCTGCGCACCTTGTCGGCCTCCCGGCGGGCATCCTCCCAGTCGCCCTCAGTGGGGATGATGGTCTCGGTGCCGCCCGCCGCCTTGGCAAAGGGGCTGATGAGGATGTGCCTGACCTCGCGGACTTCCGGGGTCGTGTAGTCGCTCTTGTGGCTATCGTAGTAGGCCTTGACCTCCGCCTCGGTGACCGTGACGTCTTTGACCACGACCTCTTTCATCTCGTCGATGAGCATCCTCTCGCGGAGTGACTCCTCGAACTGCTCGAGGGTGAGCTTCTCCTTATCGAGCGCCTCGTCGAACCGCTGTTGATCGCCCCCGAACATCTCCTTGATGTCGCTCAAGCGGCTAGCCACTTCGCTTTCGGTGATGGCGATCCCATAGTTGGGCGCCTTCTGGCGCAGGACTTCCAGCATCACCAGGTACTGGGCCAGACTTTCCTGGAAGACGTGGTACTCCTTCGGCTGGGTCTGCGGGTCGGGCACTCGGCCCGAGGCCTGGTAGGCAGCCTCCAAGAGATCGTACTGCTCCTGGGTGACGAAGGCCGCCCCCACCTGAGCCACGACCCCTTGAGGCAGCCCCTCTCCGCAGCCGGAGATCACGAGGATCAAAGGCACGAGAAGGAGGGCGAAGGCGAACCTGCGGATCACCTTGAGCTCCACGTGGCTCCTTTTCGCTGGCTCCCTATCGGTCTCTGCAAGACTGCTCAAAAGCAAAACCCCGGCCGCCGGAAGGCAACGGGCGGCACGATAGCATGTCCTCAGTCGCGGCAATAGCACTGCTATTCCCACTCCGTCTGGTCCGTCTCTCGCGCGCAGCCAGCGCGTTCCTGCGACGAGGCATCACTTCTCAGCAACCTGCTACTCCACCTCTCCGGTGGAGAGGGGCAGTATATCATCGAGCACTCCCTGGACTACCTCGCGGATGCTCCGCGACTCACCCCGGAAGCCGAGCGACAACTGACCCTGCAGCGGGGCATAGACGTAGCGGCGGTCGCGCGCGCGCGGGGGCGCCCCCCCCCCAGCCCGGCCCGTGAACCCCCCCCTGGTGGGGGGGGACCTCC
>CAZWAR010000073.1:0-6539 GCA_964631965.1 uncultured Gaiellales bacterium | reverse complement strand
CACGCCGATGACGTTTTCGCACAGGCAGCAGACGAGCGCAGGCGCTCGCGCGACCCTGCCGGCAAGGTCAACCCGCTCATGGTGAGGCGATCCTGCCTCACCGCCAGGGAATCCGCGCCCAGACCCTGGACCTGCACTCGCACCTCGCCCAGGAAGATCAGGTTGTCCACCGGCCCGGGTAGCTCGCCGAAACGATCGATGAGCTCGGCCCGCAGATCGGCGAGTTCGTCGCGGCTCCCGGCCGAAGCGACCCGCCGGTGCAGGTCCACCCTCGCTGCCTCGTATCCGATGAAGGTCTGGGGGACGTGCGCGTCGATCCCGATATCCACCCGGGCGTACTTCTCCGCGGGAGGTGCCGTCTCACCCTGCAGCTCCCGGGTGGCCTCCTCCAGCATGGAGAGATACATCTCGAAGCCCACCGCGGCGATGTGGCCGGACTGCTCTTCCCCCAGGAGCTCACCGGCTCCGCGAATCTCGAGGTCGCGCATGGCAATCTTGAAACCGGATCCCAATTCCGTGTAGTCCGCCAGCGTCGAGAGCCGGGCCACCGCCTCCTCGGTGAGCACGGCTTCGTCCGGGTGAAAGAGGAAGGCGTGCGCCACCCGGGCGGACCGCCCGATTCTTCCGCGGATCTGATAGAGCTGAGCGAGACCCAACAGGTCCGCCCTCTCCACGATGAGGGTATTGGCGTTGGGGATGTCGAGGCCGCTCTCGATGATGGTTGTGCTCACAAGGACATCCTGGTCGCCGCGCAGGAAGTCCATCATGACCCGCTCCAGGTCCTGTTCGGGCATCTGCCCGTGCGCGACGACGAAGCGGACCTCGGGCATGGACGCGCGCAGCTTCACGGCCGCCTTGTCGATGGTCTCCACCCGGTTGTGCAGGTAGTACACCTGCCCGCCCCGATCGACCTCCCGTTCGATGGCCCGATCCACCATGCCTCCGTCGTAGAGGCCGACGTACGTCTGGATGGGATGGCGGTCGCGCGGAGGCGTCTCGATGACCGTGATGTCCCGCACCCCGGAGAGCGACATCTGCAGGGTCCGCGGGATCGGGGTGGCGGTGAGGGTGAGCACGTCCACCCGAAGCTTCAACCGGCGGAGGGCTTCCTTCTGGCCGACGCCGAAGCGCTGCTCCTCGTCGACGATCACGAGGCCCAGGTCCTTCGGTTTGATGTCCTCCGAGAGCAGGCGATGGGTACCGACGAGGACATCCACCTTGCCCGCAGCAAAATCGTTGCTGATCTTCCTCTGCTCCGCCGCCGACCGGAATCGGGAGATCATCTCCACCTTAACCGGGAACTCGGCCATCCGCTCTCGGAAGGTCCCGTAGTGCTGCTGGGCCAGGATCGTGGTCGGCACCAGCATCATCACCTGCTTGCTGTCCTGCACGGCCTTGAAGGCCGCGCGCAGGGCCACCTCGGTCTTGCCGTAGCCCACGTCGCCGCAGAGCAGACGGTCCATGGGATGATCCGACTCCATGTCGTCCTTCACGGCGTCGATGGCCCGGAGTTGGTCCTCGGTCTCCTCGTAGGGGAAGGCCTTCTCGAAACGCACCTGCCATTCGTTGTCCTCGGAGAAGCTGAAGCCTTTGGTGGCCTGGCGAAGCGCATAGAGATGCAGGAGTTCGCCGGCCACCTGGCGGGCAGCCTTGCGCACCCGGCTCTTGATGTGCTCCCAGGCCCTGCCGCCCAGCTTCGACAGTGCCGGGGCCGCGCCGCCGGCGCCCACGTACCGCATGACCTTACCGATCTGGTCGTGCGGGACGTACAGCATGTCCCTGTCCCTGTACGCGAGGTCCAGGTAGTCTCGGGTGACCCCGGCCACCGTCTTGGTGGATATGCCCTCGAACCGCCCCACCCCATGGTCTTCGTGCACGACGAAGTCACCCTTGCGCAGGTCGCGGAAACTGGAGAGCGAAACGCCAGGCGTGGGCCGGCGCACGGCCGCGGCCTTGTGCCTCCGTGGGAACACCTGGGCATCGGTGAGCAGGGCAAGCTTGATCTCGGGAATGAGGAAGTGCCGTCTGAGCGCCACCGGCAGAAAGGAGATACCCGGTCCGGCCTCCACCTCTCTCCCGTGCACCAGCGTCCCGGTCACCCGCCGCAGTACGTATCCGGCCCGTTCCGCTTCGGCCCGCTGCTCGAAAGCGATGACCACGCGGTAGCCGTCGCCCACCAGACGGCGCATGGCCTCCTCCGCCTCGGGGAGGTTCGTCACCGGCAATTCCCCACTGCCGGCCCGGAACGTCGGTACCTCGTCCAGGGTCTCCGCCTCGGCAGCGGCCATCCCCATCGAGTCGAGGGTGAGCCCCGGCAGGGAGGCCAGCCGCTCCTCGACCTCGGCCCAGCTCTCGTACTCGTCCCCCGCATAGCTGGCGCCGAGCACGTCCACCAACTCCGTCTGGAAGGCCTCCACCCGGGCGCGGGCGCGCGCCGGGTCGAGCCGCAGTACGCGGGTCTCGTCCGGGAGCAACGTCAGCACGTTGACCGGCTCTTGGCCAGCTCCCTCGGCGGCCGCATGCAGGCGCACGCTGTCGAGGGGCCCCAGGGAGCGCTGGGAGAACACGGAGAAGCTGCGCAGACTTTCGATTTCGTCGCCCCAGAACTCCACCCTCACCGGGTAGCGCTCGGTGGACGGGAACACGTCGATGAGGCCGCCCCGCACCGAGAACTCCCCGGCATCCTCCACTTGGTCCACCCGGGAGTAGCCGAGGGTCGCCAGCCGGCGCGTGAGGGCCTCGAAGTCCAAGCGGTCTCCTGCGGCCACGTCCAGCGGCGGCCCGGCCGGTGGAATCACACCCTCCATGAGGGTGGTGGCCTCCACGATCACGAGCGGGGCCGCGGCCCCAGTGGCCACCGCAGCAAGGCCGGCATCCCCGGCCGCCGCCTCAACCCCAGCGGCTGCGGTGAGAGCCATCACGGCTCGCGCCCGACGCCCGGCCACGCGGGGCTGGACCTCTCCTTCCGAGCCGTACCAGACGCCGCGCGGGGGAAGGTACACCACCGATCGGTCGGGAAGATACAGGGTCAGTTCGTGCTCGAGCTCCATCGCGGCATCTTGGTTGGCCGCCACGATGAGTAGAGCTCCCTCGCGCCACGGTCGTCGGCCAGCGACGACCGCAGTCAGGTAGGGATGGACGAAGCTCGGGGCGGTCAGGTGAGTGCGGGCCCCCATTGCAGCAGCGCCTGGAGTCCCGCCCAGGCCGGCGGCGGAGCCCCGCTCGAGGAACTCCTCGAACGGCGGATAGCCGCGGAGGAAGTCGGTCAGGCGGGGCATGAGGCGTCGCCCCGCGCATCGCGGCCTGGGCCGCCGTGCCGCGGGTCGGCGCCCGGCGTCTCGTCGCCCCGCCCCGCCAGCCACCCCTCGGCCAGGTCGGCTGCCTTGCCGATGAGGGCCAACACTTCATCGCGCGGTTCGCTGAAGTCGCTCAATACGTGGTCGATGAGTTGCTTGGTCGGCTGATCCGGCCGCCCCACGCCCACGCGGAGGCGCCAGAAATCGCGCGTTCCCAGCGACTGTTGCATGCTACGCAGGCCGTTGTGACCTCCCAATCCCTGGCCTTCTTTCAAACGAACCTCACCGAACGGCAACTCGACCTCATCGTGGATCACGAGTATCCGGTCAGCCGGCACCTTGTAGAACCGGGCAGCCTCGGCGGCGGCACGTCCGGACAGATTCATGAACGTCATGGGAAGGAGGAGAACCACGCGCTTTCCAGCGATCCTCCCCTCAGCTGTGAGGCCCTGGAACTTGGAGCGCAGCGTGGGCAGACCATGCCGCAGCCGCAATTCTTCGCCCACCATGAAGCCCGCATTGTGCCGGTGGAACTGGTATTCCCGCCCAGGATTCCCCAGGGCGACAAGAAGATAAACGGGAGCGTCCACCTATGTCCCGGCAGCCACCACTGCCCCGGAGGTTATTCCTCGCTCTCGGCCTCGCCCACCACTTCAGGCTCGGCTTCGGCTTCCTCGACGACAGCGACCTGTTCGACTCGCGGCGGGACGATCGCCACCACGATCATGCTCGGATCATCTACGATCTGCGCGCCGGCCGGGGCCTCCAGAGCCTCGACGGTGAGGTGCTGACCGACCCGGAGATGAGCGACGTCCAAGAAGACCTTCTCGGGAATGGCGGAGGGAAGGGCGCGAACGGTGACCTCGCGATGGACGAAGTCGACGACACCGCCGTCGACGACGCCCGCCGGCGTCCCCACAAACTCGACCGGCACCGACGCCTCAATCTCGACCGCCAGGTCCACCTCGTGCAGGTCCACGTGCAAGAGGTGACGCTTGGTCGGATGACGCTGCAATTCCTTCACAACGGCGTAGTGGGTCGCCGCCTTCTTCTTGCCCTTGGTCGGCTTGCCGCCCATCTCGAACTCGAGGACCACGTTGTGCCCATGCTGGTGCAGAGCCGCATTCAGCTCCTCCAGACTCACGGACACGGCCTTAGGCTCGATTCCCTTGCCGTAGACGACACCGGGAAGAAGGCCTTCGGCTCGCAGCCGGCGGGCCGGCCCATTGCCGGTCAGCTCCCGTTCGTTGACCTGCAGCTTCACGGTGTCCATAGTCGTCTCCTCAACCAGTGCAGCTAGAAAAGCTGGTTCTCTCCCTGGAACAACTCACTCACCGAGTCCCCTGTGAACACGGCTTTGATGGTATCCGCCAAGATACCGGCCGTGGATAGTACCACAATCTTCTCGTGGTCGACTCCCTCCCGGAGGGGGATGGTATCGGTGACTACCACCTCCTTGAGAGCCGATGCGGCGATGCGCTCATAGGCCGGACCGGAGAGGACCGGGTGGGTGCAGGAGGCGTAGACGTCTTTCGCCCCCTTGTCGATGAGGGCCTGAACGCCGTTCACCAGAGTCCCGGCCGTATCGATGATGTCGTCGATGATGATGGCCGTCTTGCCTTCCACGTCGCCGATGACGTGCATCACTCTCGAGACATTGTGCTCAGGCCGCAGCTTGGTGAGGACGGCCACCTCGCACTCCATGCGGTCGGCCAGGCGCTTGGCGGTCTTGAGGCCGCCGGCGTCGGGCGAGACGACCACGACATCCGTGAGACCCTTCAGCTTGAAGTAGTCTGCGATCATCGAAAGAGCGGTCATGTGATCCACAGGAACGCTGAAGAAGCCCTGCAGCTGGCCGGCATGAAGGTCCATGGTGATGACCCTGTCGGCCCCTGCCGCCTCGATGATGTCGGCCACCAGACGAGCAGTTATCGGCTCTCGGGGACAGCTCTTCTTGTCCTGTCGCGAGTAGCCCATCCACGGAACCACAGCGGTGACCCGATGGGCAGAAGCGAGACGGGCCGCCTGGATCATGATGAGCAACTCGATGAGGTTCTCGTTGACCGGTCGGCATGTGGATTGGATGATGAAGACGTCGGCATCACGGATGCTCTCCATGTACTTGACGTAGATCTCGCCGTCGGCGAAGGTACGGATGTCCACTTGACCCAGCTCTATCCCGAGCTTCTCCGCCACCTTCTCTGCTAGCACCGGCGTGCCCCGCCCCGAAAACACCATGAGCGAGCGCTCAGGCGTGATGCGGGCGCACCGCCGCGGCTCCCAATCTCCCATCCTCGTGGCCCTCCTCCCGAAGTACGGCCCTCACATCCATCCCGTACGGTATCACTACCGGCCGCCGCTCGTCGCCTATTCCGACCTCACTCGCCGGCCGCACACGTCCCTTTGGAACGGCGTTCCATCACCCTCTCGGCGAGGGCCAGCTCCTCTCTGGAATTCACGCCCAGGACCAGAGCGGCATCCCTCGCGGTGCAGGCTGCCACTCGCTCGCCGCGGGACCGCAACCCTGCTACGACGTCGGTGACGTATATCTCCCCTTGATCGTTGTCGCTACCCACACCGGACAGGATCTCCAACGCAAGGGGTGCGGGAAGCACGTACATCCCGCTGTTGACCTCGTTGAGCCCCAGTTCGAACTCGGCGGCATCCCGGTGTTCCACGATCCTCGCCACGTCACCCGCTTCATCCCGGACCACCCGGCCATAGCCGGTCGGATCGTCGAGTTCCGTGGTGAGGACCGTGGCCGTGGCGCCGGAGGCCAGATGGTGTTCCACCAGGTCTCGCAACACCGCCCCGGTGATGAGCGGCGTGTCACCCGCCAACACCACGAACGGACCGGGAAGAATGTGCTCCGCCGCGCAAAGGACGGCGTGGCCGGTTCCGCGCTGCTGCCCCTGCAGGGCGACCACACAGCCGGCGGGCAGATGGGGTTCTACCAAAGAATGCCCATGTCCGAGGACGACCACGATCCTTTCCGCCTTCACAGCAGCCGCGGCCGCGAGCACATGCAACAACATCGGCTTGCCGCACACCGGGTGTAGCACTTTGGGCAGGTCGGACTTCATGCGCTTGCCCTGACCCGCGGCCAGCACGACGACAGTCGAGATGTTGGGACTGGCACCCAGAGCACACCTCATGACACCGAGAGAGATCGACCGATTACATCAACAAAGCTGGGGCGGCAGGATTCGAACCTACGCATCACGGGACCAAAACCCGTTGCCT
>CAZWAR010000072.1:0-15735 GCA_964631965.1 uncultured Gaiellales bacterium | reverse complement strand
TGATGGGACGCCCATTCCCGCTGGTCTCCGTCGGCAAGGCGGCCGCGGCCACCGTGATCGTCGTGGGGCTCATGTGGCTCCTGTTTCCGGTCGGTCCGTTGGTGTTGGTGCCGTTCCTACCGCTGCCGGGGGCCTACGTTACGGCGAAGTATGGATGGTCCGCTGGGATGGTCGCGACCGCGATCGCGGCGGTGCTGGTGTACCTCCCCCTGGGAGCCGACCTGGCGTTACTGACCTTCCTGCTCGCCGTGGGTACCGGTATGACCCTCGGATGGGCGTTGCGAGACGGTTGGCGGTTCTCGCGCAGTCTGGCTGTGATGTCCGGAGCCCTGCTCGCGGCATTCCTCGTCTACGGGATCGTGCAGTGGCTGGGTTTCGGGGTCACACTGACCGGGCTGCAGACTGATTGGAACACCTACCTGGCCGACTTCGTCACCGCCTCTGCAGAGGCGGGCCTGAGCTCGGCCACTGCCCAGTCGCTCGCGGACTCCGCCCGCGACATGATCGGCGTCGTTCCGTACCTCGCTCCCGGCCTCCTGGGCATGCTGGCGGTGTTGATCTCCGCTTCGGCTGCCGGGCTTGCATACCTGATCTTCCCGCGGTTGCGGAGGCCGCAATTCGTGAGGATGTCGCTGTCCGGGTTCCGGATGCACTGGGGAGTGGCCTACGTGTCGATAGTAGGTCTGGCGCTGTTGCTGTTCACCCGGGGCGGCGAAGGATGGCGCGGGCCTGCCCTCTACGCGGGCATCGACCTGCTCATGATTTCGCAGACCCTGTTCTTCGTGCAGGCGTTGGGCGTGCTCAGCTGGCTGTGGAACTCGAGGAAGTGGCGATCGGGACCACGCGTGTTCGCGTTCATTTCGGCGGTCGTGGCTCAGATCTTCCAATTCACGGGCTTGATCGGGCTCCTCGACACCTGGATCGATTATCGCAAGCGTTTTGCTCTCAAGAGCTCGGGTCCGGGCTCGGTCTAATCGACATCGAGAAGGAGTTTCGTATGGAAGTGATCCTGTTGCAGGATGTGGAGAAGGTGGGCAGCAAAGGCGAAGTGGCGAACGTGTCCGAAGGGTACGCGCGCAACTTCCTCTTCCCGCGGAAGCTCGCCGAGAAAGCTACTCCCGGCCGCATCGCCCAGGTCCGGAAGATCATGGAGCAGAAAGCCGAGCACGCACGCCGCGAGCTCGAGCGCGCCGAAGAGGTCCGCGATACCCTGGGTAAGACCGTTCTTACCATCCCTGCGCCTGTGGGCTCCGGGGATCGGCTGTTCGGTTCGATCACCAACCAGGACGTAGCATCCGCGCTGTACGCGGCTCGCAAGATCCGCATCGACAAGCGTAACGTGGACCTCGAAGAACCCATCAAGATGGTGGGCACCTACATGGTCAAAGTCGACGTGAACGGTAGCTCCGAGCCGGCAGAGGTCAAGGTCATCGTGGTCCCCGAGGAGCACAAGGGCTAGGACGTCACCGCACAACGGGCCTGGACTTCATCCCTGGGAGAGAGGGGCGGGTGTAGAGATGGCGGGGGGTAACGGCGGTTTCGGCGGCCAGTTGGGGTCCGAGCACACGGTTCCACAGAATCTCGATGCGGAGCTGTCCGTCTTGGGGGCGAGCATGCTCACCCCGAACGTCATCCCCGGGGTCAGCGAGATCGTGCGGCCGCAGTACTTCTACCGGCAGGCCCATCAGCGCATCTTCGAGGTCATCGAGGAGCTGTTCTCACGCGGGGAGCCGGTGGATCCGATCACCGTCTCCGAGGAGTTGGCCAACAAGGCCGCCCTCGAAGCGGTGGGGGGCCGAGCCTTCATCCACAGTCTGGTAACGACGGTCCCTGCAGCCACCAACGCTCGCTACTACGCGGAGATCGTTCGGGAGAATTACTATCTGCGCACGCTCATCAGGGTGGGCGGAGAGATAACCGAGATGGGGTACCGGCGGGAGAGTACTCCGACAGAGCTCATCGACCGCGCCGAGCAGATGGTGTTCGCCATCTCCGAAAGCAGGGTGGCCGGGGAGTTCGAGCCCATCGGCGAACTGATCACCGAGAGCTTCTCCGAACTCGAGCGGCTGATGTCGGAGGGGCACCGGAGCGTCGGCTGTCAGACGGGCTTCCGCGACCTGGACGCGATGATAGGGGGCTTCCAGCCCTCCAACCTGGTGATCCTGGCGGCCCGCCCCTCGATGGGTAAGACGGCCTTAGCGCTCAACATCGCCCGCAACGTGGCCGTGGACCAGCAGCAGGGTGTGGCCGTCTTCAGCCTGGAGATGTCCAAAGCCGAGGTGGTCAACCGGATGATGTGCTCCGAGGCGCGCGTCGACAGCTGGCGCGTACGCCGCGGTGCACTACAGCCGCGCGATTGGAGCCAGTTGGCTCAGGCCTGTACTCCGCTGGCCACGGCTCCCATCTACATCGACGATACCGCCTCTGTCACCCTCATGGAGATCCGGGCCAAGGCGCGGCGGCTCAAGGCTCAGCAGAAGAACCTGGGCCTCATCATCGTGGATTACCTCCAACTGATGATGGGAGGGAGCGGCGCCGAGAACCGCCAGCAGGAGATCTCCCAGATCTCGCGCGGACTCAAGATCCTCGCTCGGGAACTGGAGGTCCCGGTGCTCGCGCTGTCGCAGCTCTCTCGTCAGGTGGAGCAGCGGGCCGGCAACAAGCCGGTGTTGTCGGACCTGAGGGAATCCGGCGCCATCGAGCAGGACAGTGACATCGTCATGTTCATCTACCGTGACGAGGTCTACAACCGCGAAAGTCCGGACAAAGGGACGGCGGAGATCATCGTCGGCAAGCAGAGGAACGGCCCCATAGGCGACATCAAGATGGCCTTCATGTCCAACTACACGCGCTTCGCCGACTTGGCCGACCGTCGGCTGGCGGTCCCTGAGTAGGGAACAGCCGGGGGGTGTCCACGTCCGGGGCACCGAGGCCGGGGCCGGCAACGAAGACTGGGGCGCTGATGAACGCTGGCGGGAACACATACGACGTCATCATCGTGGGCGGTGGTCCGGCCGGCATCTTCGCCGCACTCGAGCTTGTCAACGAGTCGGGTCTCCGAGTGCTCCTGCTGGAGAAGGGCGCCGACATCTCCAGACGGCGTTGCCCGGCTCGAGACTCGGGCACGTGCGTACATTGCTCCACCTGCGACATAACCACCGGTTGGGGAGGGGCCGGCGCCTTCTCCGATGGCAAGCTCACCCTTGGCTCGGAAGTGGGCGGGTGGCTGGGCGACTACGTCGATCCCGACGGACTCCGCGCTCTGATCGCCGATGTGGACGGGGTCTGGCGTCGTTTTGGGGCCCCCGATCGGCTCTACGGCAATGAAGGCGACCGCTACGACCGTTGGGCCGACCTGGCCGCCCGGCACGGCCTGCGTCTTGTCCGTTCGCCGGTACGTCATCTGGGCACGGAGCGGTCGGTCGAGGTACTGACAGGGATGAAAGCCTATCTCGACGACAAGATCGACATCCGCACCGACACGGCGGTCACCAGCATCCTGGCGACTGACGGCGCGCCGCCGCGCAGGAGGTCGGCGGCCTCTCCCGGCCGTCCCATGGCCAAGCCGTATTCCCGCGCCTCCTCGACCGGGCATACGGAGTCTGCGCCTGAGGATCTGGGCCGGGTGACGGGCGTCACCACGGCCAATGGGGACACCTACGAGAGTCCGGTCGTCATCGTCGCACCAGGCCGGGAAGGCTCGGAATGGCTCACCTCCGAGGCGGCTCGGCTGGGCATCGACTTGGTGAGCAATGCGGTCGACATCGGGGTGCGGGCAGAAGTGGCGGCCGTGGTCACCGACGCCATCACCGAGGAACTCTACGAGCCGAAACTGCTGTACACCTCGCGTCACTTCGAGGACCAGGTGCGCACGTTCTGCGTGAACCCCCGGGGGGAGGTTTGCACCGAGTGCTGGGGGGACGCTGTGACCGTCAACGGACACAGCTACGCCGATTCTCGGAACCACACAGCCAACACGAACTTCGCGCTGCTCGTGTCCACCCGTTTCACGGAGCCTTTCAAGGAGCCTATCGCCTATGGCAAGTCCATCGCGCGGCTCGCCAACATGCTGGGCAAGGACATCCTTGTGCAGCGACTCGGCGACCTGCGGGCCGGGCATCGTACGACGGCCGAGAGGCTGCGGCGCAGCGTGGTGGAACCCACGCTGCGCGCCGCCACTCCGGGCGACCTCAGCTTTGCCCTGCCCTACCGTCATCTCCGCGACCTGGTTGACATGCTCGACGCCATGGACGGCCTGATTCCCGGCGTCGGCGGACGCGACACGCTGCTGTACGGAGTGGAGGTCAAGTTCTACTCCTCGCGACTCACCCTCGACACCCATCTGCAGACGCCCATCAGAGGCCTCTACGCCGTGGGTGACGGAGCGGGGGTCACCCGGGGGCTGGTGCAGGCGTCGGCATCCGGTATGGTGGCCGCCCGCGCGGCGCGGGCGGCTCGCGCACAGGGATAGGCGGCGACCCCGCTCCGAACGGGTTCGCCGGGCTCGCTGGGGGTGAGCGCGGTGCCGACGGGCTGGTGTAAACTTCAGCGAGGGACACCGCAAGGCGGCTCCCCTGTTTCTAGGGAAGGTCCACCAGGTTTCGGGAGGCGATGTGCCGGTTCTCGTCGTTGTAGGCGCCCAATGGGGCGACGAAGGTAAGGGAAAGGTCACCGACCTGCTATGCGAGCAGGCCGAGGTCGTGGTTCGCTACCAGGGGGGAAACAACGCCGGTCACACCGTCGAGAACGTCCGGGGCAAGTTCGCCCTGCATCTGGTGCCGTCCGGCATCTTCAACCCGAACATCGTCTCCGTCATCGGCAACGGTGTAGTCATCGATCCCACGGTCCTGCGCAAGGAGATCGACGACCTGGAGGGCCGGAACGTCAACACCCGGGGCCTCAAGATCTCGAGCAAGGCGCATCTCATCATGCCCTATCACATCATGCTCGATCGCGTGCAGGAGGCCCGTCTGGGCAAGGGTAAGATCGGCACCACAGGCCGGGGTATAGGGCCCTGCTACGCCGACAAGGCTGCCCGGCAGGGCGTGCGTGTGCAGGACATCATCGACCCGTCCGGCTTCCGCGAGCGGGTGATGGCCGCCATGGAGGCCAAGGCCGAGGTTATGGCCAAGGCCTACGACCAGGACGTCAGCCACCTGCGCGAGGAGTGCGAGCGCTACATCGAGGCGGCTGAATCGCTGCGGCCGTATGTCGAGGACACGGGACTCCTCATCTGGAACGCGCTCCGGGACGACCAGCGCGTTCTCCTCGAAGGGGCACAGGGGACGATGCTCGACGTCGACCACGGCACCTATCCCTACGTGACCTCCTCCAATCCCGTGGCAGGCTACGCGAGTGTGGGGAGCGGCATCGGGCCGGTGGAGTTCAGCGAGGTGTGGGGCATTACGAAGGCATACACCACCCGGGTGGGCGAAGGTCCGTTCCCGACGGAACTCACCGACGAGATCGGCGACTGCCTCCGAGGAGTGGGAAACGAGTTCGGTACCACCACCGGTCGCCCGCGCCGCTGCGGCTGGTTGGATCTCGTCGCCCTGCGCTACGCCGCCCGCGTCAACGGCTTCACCGGGCTGTGCATCACCAAACTGGACGTGCTCGACGACCTCGACACCATCAAGGTCTGCACCAAGTACAAGTACAAGGACGAGATCCTTGACGAACTGCCGCCCGCCCAAGCCGTCTTTGCCGAGGTGGAACCGGTCTATGAGGAACTTTCGGGCTGGAAGAGCGACATCACCGACGCTCGCGCGGTGCAGGACCTGCCCCAGGAGACCATCGACTACCTGAACTTCATCGTGCGCAACGTACGGGTGCCCATCTCTCTGATATCGGTGGGGCCCAAGCGGGAGGAGCACATCAAAGTCCCGCATCCCGACTACGCCCAGCGGGCGTCGGCCGGGCAGACCTGAGGCTGCTGGACGGTGACGCTTCGCAGCCTCATGTTGCATCAGCACTAGCTCCAACCAGGAGGGGGTCACATGGCTACTTCTGACCGGCTTGACGTTCTCGTAGTCGGTGGAGGGGCCAGGGAGCACGCCCTCGTCCGTGGTCTGGGGAAGAGCGCCCGCATCGGGCGGCTCTTCTGCGCTCCCGGCAATGCGGGCATCCGGGACGACGCTACGGTGGTGGATATCGGGGCGGAGGATATCTCCGGTCTGGTGGCGTTCGTCGAGCGGGAGAAGATCGCTCTGACCGTGGTCGGTCCGGAGGCCCCGCTCGTTGCCGGGCTCGCCGATCGAGTGCGCGGGCGCGGCTTCGCGGTCTTCGGCCCGGGCGCTGACGGGGCCCTGCTGGAAGGATCCAAAGCCTTCGCAAAAGAGGTGATGGCCTCGGCCGGCGTTCCCACAGCCGGCGCCGTCACATTCACTGCGTATGAGCCCGCCCTCGCCTACCTACGAGCGCACGGCGCCCCGGTGGTGGTCAAGGCCGACGGTTTGGCAGCCGGCAAGGGGGTCATGGTCGCCCGTGGGCTGGCCGAGGCTGAGGAGGCACTGGCTGCATGTTTCCTCGAACGCCGCTTCGGTACGGCGGCCGGGACCGTACTGGTCGAGGAGTTTCTGGAAGGGGAGGAACTCTCTCTCCTCTCTATCGTCAGCGGGAGGCAGATCCTGCCCTTGGCCCCCGCTCAGGACTACAAACGAGCCCTCGACTCCGACCAAGGACCGAACACCGGAGGTATGGGTTCCTACTCGCCGGTCCCCGCCGTCGACGACGAGACGTACCGGTACTTGGTGGACACCGTGGTGCGGCCCACCGTGGCCGAGCTGGGGAGGAGGGGCATCGACTTCCGCGGGGTGCTCTATTCAGGCCTCATGCTCACCATGAACGGGCCCCGGGTGCTCGAGTTCAATTGCCGGTTCGGCGATCCGGAGACCCAGGCCCTGCTCCCCCGGCTGGAGAGCGATCTCCTGGAGCTGCTGTGGGCCGCCGCCGTCGGCAGTGAGTTGCCTGCGGCTGCGCTCTGGCGGCCCGGCGCGGCCGTCGGCGTGGTGATGGCCTCGCGGGGGTATCCGGCCTCGACGTCCAAAGGGGACGTCATCACCGGGCTTGAACAAGCACAACACGTGGGTGGAGTGGAGGTGTTCCACGCCGCCACCAAAGCCACAGACAAAGGCATAGTCACCTCCGGCGGGCGGGTACTGACCGTCACAGGGCTGGGAGGCACGTTCGCGGAGGCCCGCGCTCGGGCCTACGCGGGGGTGGGGCAGATCCGGTTCGAAGGCGAGCAGCACCGCACCGACATCGCTCTCCGGGCCGAGAAGTGGGAAGCGGGAGTGGAGTAGAAAGGCGCAGGCGACCTCCGTTCTGCGGGACCGAGGGGAGATGAGGATGAGCGAGCAGCCATTGGTGGGTATCCTGATGGGGTCCGAGTCGGATATGGAGATCATGGAAGTGGCGGCCAAGGAACTGGAAGGACGCGGCATCCCATACGAGATGAACGTCCTCTCCGCTCATCGCGACCCTGAGGCCGTCCGTGAATACTCGCTTGCCGCGGAATCCCGGGGGCTGAAGGTGGTGATCGCCGGCGCGGGCAAAGCTGCCGCGCTTCCCGGCGTCGTTGCGTCCATGACCGACCTGCCTGTCGTCGGCGTGCCTATCCGGACATCCGACCTTGGCGGACTCGATTCGCTTCTGTCCATGGTGCAGATGCCTTCCGGCGTACCGGTTGCTACCGTGGCCATCAACGGGGCCCGCAACGCTGCCATCCTGGCGGCAAAGATCCTCCGTGTCGCCGGCCTGGCGCCGCTGGCTGAGACCTCTGAAGGGGCCGCCCGGAAGAGCGGCCTCGGCCTGGGAGCCGCCCGATGATCCCCCGCTATTCCACGCCGGAGATGTCCGCCATCTGGACCGACCAGGCCCGCATGGCGGCCTGGCTGCAGGTGGAGTTGGCGGTGTGCGAAGCCTGGACGCGGTTGGGCAAGGTGCCTGAGGAAGCGATGCAGACCATCCGGGAGAGGGCGGCCTTCGACGTCGACCGGGTGAACGAGATCGAGGAGACCACTCAGCACGACGTCATCGCCTTCGTCAGTTGTGTGGCGGAGAACGTCGGCGATGCCTCCAAGTACATCCACTATGGCCTCACCTCCTCCGATGTTCTCGACACCGGCCTGGCTCTGCAGATGAGGGCGGCCGGGCGGCTGCTCCTGGAGGAGACCCGAAGGCTGGGGCAGATCCTGCAGCGGCGCTCCCTCGAGCACAGGGATACCGTGATGATCGGCCGCACTCACGGCGTGCACGCCGAGCCCGTCACCTTCGGCATGGTGCTCGGTCTCTGGGCCTTCGAGGTAGAACGAGGGCTCGAGCGTCTCGAGCGGGCCATCCAGCAGGTATCGGTGGGCAAGATCTCGGGCGCGGTGGGCACGTACGCGAACGTGGACCCTGAGGTGGAGCGCATCACGATGTCCATCCTCGACCTGGGGTCCGAACCCATATCCACCCAGGTCGTCCAGCGCGACCGGCACGCCGAGTTCATGGCGGCCCTAGCGCTGCTCGCCACCAGCATCGAGAAGATCGCCCTTCAGGTGCGTCACTACCAGCGCACCGAGGTTCTCGAGGCGGAAGAGTACTTCGCTCCCGGTCAGAAGGGCTCGTCCGCCATGCCTCACAAGCGCAATCCCATCGTCTCGGAACGGCTGTGCGGACAGGCCCGTGTCATCCGGGGCAACCTTACGGCGGCTCTCGAGAACGTCGCCCTGTGGCATGAGCGCGACATATCCCACTCAAGCGCCGAGCGGGTCATCTTCCCCGACAGCACGATCCTTCTGCACTACATGCTGAAGAAGGCCTGTTGGCTGGTGGACAAACTGAACGTCTACCCGGATAACATGGCCGCCAACATCGAGAAGAGCTACGGTCTGGTGTACAGCCAGAGGGTGCTCCTCGCCCTCGTGGAAGCCGGCATGCTCCGCGACGACGCCTACCGCATCGTGCAGCGGAGCGCCATGAAGGCCTGGCAGGAGAAGACGCAGTTCAGGGATCTGCTGAAGGCCGATCCGGAGGTCACCGGCAAGCTGTCCACGGAGGAGATCGACGTTCTGTTCGACCCCGGCTATGCCCTGCGGAACATGGGCGTGATCTTCGAGCGCGTGGCCGCGTTGGAATGGTAGGGTCGAGAACGTCCCCGCCGGACGCCGAGAGGCGGGGGTGACTGATGTTCCAGGTCAGACCGGCAACCCGCGAGGATGCCGCGGCTATCGCCGAGTTGTCCGGCCAACTCGGCTACCCGGTGGACGAGGTCACTCTCGGCCGCCGGTTGACAGCGGTCGCCGGAGACCGCCGCCACGCAGTCTTCGTAGCCGAAGAACGCGGCGGGGTTCTGCTCGGCTGGATACATATCATGCCGAAGATCATGCTCGTTGTTTCCGAGGTTTGTGAGGTGGGAGGACTCGTCGTCGACGAACGCCATCGGCGGCGGGGGGTGGGCCGGGCGCTGGTGGAGGCTGCAACCGCCTGGGCCGGCGCGAGCGGCTATCGGGTGATAACGGTGAGGAGTGACACGAGGCGCGAAGAATCGCGGGCGTTCTACCCTGCCCTGGGATTCGAAGCCGTCAAAGAGCAGAGGGTGTACAGGCGCCCGCTCTCGTGACGACGGGGCCTCGTGTTCTTTGGGCTTCGGCACCTGCCGAGAAGCGGGAACGCTCGTCCACACCTGCTAGAATCAAGGCTAGGATGGTCCCTCACTTGGCGCCGCCCAGCGAGGGCGCCACATCTCTCTAAGGAGGAGAACCGGAGTGTACAAGGTCTCGGTCTATGTCACGCCCAAGGCCGGCGTCGTCGACCCCCAGGGCGCGGTGATAGAGAGGGCCCTGCCGGCTCTCGGGCATGCCGGAGTCACCAACATTAGGGTGGGCCGTTACATCACCCTGGATGTGCCCGGCACCGAGTCGCAGGAAGTGGAGGCCGCCGTCGACGACATGTGCCGCCGGCTGCTCGCCAACCCTATCATCGAGGACTACCGCTTCGAGTTGGAATCCGACCAGCGATGAAGACGCGGCCGTCATTTCTTCACGTGGCGGCGCGATGCGTTGTCCTCGGTCGCGCCCGTAGCGCTGCCACGACCGCTCCCTGCGTCCTGGCCTCGCGCCTGTCAAGCGAAGCCTGTCGGCATCGCCTCATCGCCGTTCGGGCTTTGGAGTCCGAAGGGGATGCCTGAAGTGGCCGAAGGGCGGGTGCGTTTCGGCGTCGTCGTCTTCCCGGGATCCAACTGCGACTACGATGCGGTACACGCGCTGGGCACGTTCCCTGAAGCGGACCCCTATTACCTCTGGCACAAGGACCACGACCTGCAGAAGCCCGACTGTGTCATCCTCCCTGGGGGTTTCTCCTACGGCGACTATCTGCGCACCGGCGCCGTCGCCCGTTTCAGCCCCATCATGCGGGAGGTACAGGCGTTCGCCGCCGCCGGTGGCCTCGTGCTCGGCATCTGCAACGGCTTTCAGATCCTCACCGAGGCCCACGTGCTCCACGGCGCACTGCGTCGCAACCGAGGGCTCCGGTTCATCTGCCACCCGGTATATCTGCGGGTGGAGCGCACGGACACGCCGTTCACCAGCCGGTTGGAGATGGGGCAGGTGATCCAGATACCTGTGAACCACAACGAGGGGAACTGGACAGCCGGTGCGGACCACCTGCAGGACATCGAGGACGGTGGGCTGGTCGTGTTCCGCTACTGCGACGGCGAGGGCAACGTCACCGATGCGGTCAATCCGAACGGGGCGACCGACAACGTGGCCGGCATCCTGAACGAGGGCTATAACGTGATGGGAATGATGCCCCACCCGGAACGGGTGTGCGAACAGGCGGTAGGCGGCATGGACGGGAGGGACATCTTCCAGTCGATGATCGACCACGTATTGAGAGGTTGAGTCGATGACGGGGCACACAGTATGCCCACGGTGTGGCGCGCGAGATTCGTTCATCAGGGGATACCTCCCCGAGACGTGCGTGTGCCGTGTCTGCCTGAGCCAGCTCGACTGGCGGGAGATCCCGGGCTGTGGTGCCGACTGCAAAGGCGTGCCGGCTCCCGCCGGACAGCCTGAGGGCGGCGCGAGCTCGCCCAGCCAGGACCCTACCGGGGGACAGGGAGAGGAATGATGGCCGAACTCTACGAGCAGTTGGGTCTCTCGCAGTGGGAGTACGAGCGTATCTGCGAACTGCAGGACCGGGAGCCGACCCACGTCGAGCTGGCGGTCTTTTCTCTCATGTGGAGCGAGCATTGCGGCTACAAGCATTCGAAGCCGCTTCTGAAGCGCTTCCCCACTACGGGCACTCACGTGTTGCAGGGCCCGGGCGAGAACGCCGGAATTGTGGACATCGGCGGCGGGATGGCCATCGCGATGAAAATCGAGAGCCACAACCACCCGTCGGCCGTGGAGCCCTACCAGGGGGCGGCCACCGGGGTGGGCGGCATCATCCGGGACATCTTCGCCATGGGAGCTCGGCCCATCTGCGGCCTCGACTCCCTGCGCTTCGGGGAGATAGAGCCTCTACCGGCCCGGGACGGTTGGGCGAGCAGTGGGGCCGTGGCTGCTGCGGCCGCCGACCTGGCGCCCTCCGACGCCGTCACGAACCGGCAGAAATACCTGTTCGAGCAGGTGGTGGCCGGAGTCGGCGGTTATGGGAACTGCATGGGCATCCCTACGGTGGCGGGTGAGATCTACTTCGAGGATCCGTACGCGGGCAACTGCCTGGTGAATGCCATGACGGTGGGGCTGGTCGGCCACGATGAGATCATCCGCAGCAAAGCGGCCGGCGTGGGCAACCACGTGGTACTGATCGGGTCGAAGACCGGGCGGGACGGCATCGGCGGGGCGAGCGTGCTGGCAAGCCAGGTGTTCGACGAGACCCTCGAGCAGAAACGTCCCTCCGTCCAGGTGGGCGACCCCTTCACGGAGAAGAAGCTGCTCGAGTCGTGCCTGGAGATGCTTCGCTCCGGCCTGTTCGTGGCCCTGCAGGACCTGGGGGCCGCCGGCATAACCTCGTCCTCGAGCGAGATGGCGGCCAAGGGCGAGGTGGGCATCGATTTGCATGCCGACCGGGTGCCGTTGCGCGAGGCCGACATGGAGCCGTGGGAGATCATGATCAGCGAGAGCCAGGAGCGGATGCTGGCGATCGTCGCCCCCGACAAGTGGTCGGCCGTGAAGAAGGTCTGCGACGATTGGGACCTCGACTGCACGATCGTGGGCGAGGTCACCGGCAGCAAGCGGCTCCGTGTCTACTGGCACGGTGAGATGGTGGCCGACATGAACGCCAACGACCTGGCCGAACCGCCCTGCTACGACATCCCGCGGGTGCGCCCCGCCCACGAGGTGGACGAACCTGTGGACCCGGCGGAGTACGACATGCCGCAGGCCGGGCTCGACCAGATCCTGCTGGACCTCATGGGTTCGCCCAATATCGCCAGCCGCCGGTGGGTGTACCAGCAGTACGACCACCAGGTGCAGCTGAACACGGTCATCGTTCCCGGCGGAGATGCGGCGCTGCTTCGCATCAAGAAGACCGGGGCCGGCATTGCCGTCTGTACCGACGGCAACGGGCGCCAGACCTACCTCGATCCCTACCGGGGCGGCAAGGCCGCTGTGTGCGAGGCAGCGCGGAACGTGTCGTGCGTGGGCGCCAAGCCCATTGCCATCACCAACTGCCTCAACTTCGGCAACCCCGACAACGGCCCCATCGCCTACCAGCTCGCCCAAACCATCGAGGGGATGGCCGAGGCCTGTGAAGCCCTCGGCACCCCCGTCATCTCCGGCAACGTCAGCCTGTACAACGAAAGCTTCGACCAGCCGATCTACCCCACCGCGGTAGTGGGTATGTTAGGGGTGATGGACGACGTCACCGCCAACTGCACCGTTGCCTTCAAGGATGCCGGTGACCAGATATACCTGCTCGGCGGGGCGGCCCCGGTGCTTGACGGCTCCGAGTATCAGAAGCGCTGGTATGGGGGTCCGAAGGGCCGGCCGGCAGGCCGCATCCCCGATGTGGACCTGGCCGCGGAGGCGGCGTTGCAGAAAGTACTGCAGGAGGCCATAGCCGCCCGGCTGCTGAAGTCGGCTCACGATGTGGCCGACGGCGGTTTGGCCGTCGCCCTGGCCGAGAGTTGCCTCTCGGGCGGTGTGGGCGCCGACGTGAGGCTCGGAGGCATCCACCTGCGGACCAACGGGCATGCGGTCCACCTTTCGGAACGTCCGGACATCGCCTTCTTCGGCGAGACGCCCACTCTGGCCGTTGTCACGGTGGCCCAGGACGGCGTCGTCCGCCTGGAGGAATTCTGCCGGCAGTTGGACGTGCCCTGCCACCATCTGGGCACAGTGGGCGGCTCCGACCTGAGGATGAGCGTGGGCTCGCTCGGCGAGAAGGCGCCGAGTCTCAAGGTGGAGGTCGACAGGCTGAAGGACGTCTACGAATCGGCTCTGCCCAGAGCCATGGGGGACTGATGCGGGAACCCTGGCCTGAAGGGCTGCCGGAGAGCGATTCTCCCCACGATGAATGCGGAGTGTTCGCCATCTACGCCCCGGACATGGACGTTGCCCGTCTCACGTTCTTCGCCTTGTTCGCGCTCCAGCATCGGGGTCAGGAGTCGGCCGGTATCGCAGTCACCGACGGTAACCGGTTGACGGTCCACAAGGACATGGGCCTGGTGTCCCAGGTGTTCGAGGAGGAGACCCTCAAGACCCTGCCGGGGCAGCTCGCTATCGGCCACGTGCGGTACTCGACGACCGGCGCCAGCGAGCAGCGGAACGCCCAGCCCTTCGCCCGTACCCGCAACGGCTCGTTCATCGCTCTGGGTCACAACGGGAACCTGGTGAACACAGACGAACTGCGGGCCGGCCTCGTGCGAAGCGGGCACGAGTTCGAGAGCACCTCCGACACCGAGGTGATCGCCGCTCTTCTGGCCGAGCATCCCTCCCGCGATATCCGCGGGGCCCTGCGGGACATCATCCCGAAGTTGCGCGGCGCCTTCAGCGCGGTGTTGCTCACGAACGACGCTGTCTATGGGTTCCGGGACCCGTATGGCATCAGGCCGCTCGTGCTCGGGCAGATCGAAGAGCGCTACTGTCTGGCCAGCGAATCGTCGGGGCTGGATATCATCGGAGCGAAGCTGGTGCGGGAGATAGAGCCCGGGGAGATCTGCTGGATCGACGAGGACGGCTACCACATCGAGCAGGTGGTGGACCGCAAGCGCGAGGCGCTCTGCGTGTTCGAATTCATCTACTTCGCCCGCCCCGACTCGGTGATGAAAGGTCAGACCCTCTACGCTGCGCGCAGCCGGATGGGGGAGGAACTGGCGGCAGAGTCGCCGGTTCCGGCCGACCTGGTCATACCGGTCCCTGACACTGGCAACTCGGCCGCCATCGGCTACGCCGCCCGCAGCGGCATCCGCTACGGCGAAGCCCTCGTCAAGAACCGCTACATCGGCCGGACGTTCATCAACCCCGAAGACAGGATCCGCAAGCTCGGCATCCGTATGAAGTTCAACACGCTCAACTCTGCCATCGAGGGCAAGCGTTTGGTGGTGGTGGACGACTCGATCGTCCGAGGCAATACTACCCGTGCACTGGTTCGGGTCCTGTTCGAGGCCGGTGCGAAGGAAGTGCACCTGCGCATCAGCTCTCCACCCATCGTTTTTCCCTGCTTCTACGGCATCGACATGGCGAACCAGGACGAGTTCATCGCCTTCGGCAAGAGCGTGGCTGAGATCAGTGAGGAACTGAACGCCACGTCGGTGGCCTATCTGTCTCTTGCCGGCCTCATGCGTGCCATTCAGGGCGGTAGCGCGGACGGAGGCTTCTGCTTCGCCTGCTTCACCGGGGACTATCCATGTGAGGTGCCGGAGCACATGCGGATGTCGAAGTTCCGTTACGAGATGCCCTGTGAGGTGCTGGAGCGGTAGAGACTTGGTGTAGCCCGGTCAGGCCGGGGGGGCCGCCCCGTGCCCCGACACCGTCCGCCGGAGTTCTTCGACGGCCTGCCGGGTGTCCTCGACCGTCACCGCCCCCGCGCTCAGGGCCTGCTGGACCAGGGACACCGCCTCTCCTCCAGTGAGATCCCTGTCGCCGGTGGAGCCGGGGTCCACGAAGATGACCAGGGCACCCTTCCGGGCTGCGTCCAAAGCCACTCGGAGGAGTTCGATGTTCCCGGCACTGAAGAACACCGGGGCGACGACTACGGCTTCACTCGCCCCGACCCGCGCTTCCATCTGTCGCACGGCCTCGTCGGGAAACGGTTGGAAGGGCGGTGCGGAGAGGACGTCCAACTCGTAGCGCTGAGCGGTCACATAGTCGGTGTCGAATACGCTGACGATTCCGACGCTCGGCGTGAAGCCTCGTAGGACCAGTTCCTCCAGAAGCTCGGAGGCCGCACCACCACCGGCCATCACGTGGACGTTCAGGGTCTCGTTCTGTGAAAGCGAATCGTGGGTCTTGGTCCACAAAGGGGTGATGTAGGGACGGACGCCCTGCCGGTGGACGGAGACGCGCACCCGGAACACTTCGAGGATCACAGCGGGATCGAGGATCTCAGTCGGGCCGCCCTGCGCGGCGATGCTGCCCCTGTCGAGCAGCACCAGGCGCTCGCAGTACTGAGCGGCGATGTTCAGGTCGTGCAGGACCACGACGATAGTCCTGCCAGCCTGGTGAAGGCGCCGGAGGAGCTGCATGATCTCGAGTTGGTGGTTGAGGTCGAGGTTGTTGAGCGGTTCGTCCAGCAGAAGTACCGGCG